>NZ_CP108143.1:5204606-5506383 GCF_036206005.1 Streptomyces sp. NBC_00178 | reverse complement strand
ACGCTCGGAACGGTCGAGCTGCTCGCCGTCCCGCTCTCCGTCGATCTCGTGGCTCCAGGCGACGTCCTCTTCCATCAGGGCGTCGGCCCGAAGGCCCTCGTTGAGGCTCTCGGATACGGATTCCGTGGCGCTCTGCGCGTCCTGCGCGTCCTGGGGAAGGGAAGAAGAGGAGGTCATTGGATCCTTACGTCGATGGAAGTCCGTTACGCCAGTCACAACGCGTGACGCCGCCGGAAGATTCCCGCCCGGGGTACCCGCCGGCCGGCCGCCGTGCCGACCCGTCGATACTGGCATGTCCGCGCTCGGCCCGTCACTCGGGTTTCGGTGCCCTCGCCGGGCTCTGCCCGTCCGCCGCGCTCCGGGGCGTCCGGCTGCGCCAGTCCGGGTGGCCCGGCATCGGCGGGGTCTTCCTCCCGTACAGCCAGCCGTCGAAGAACGCCGTGAGGTCCCGGCCGGCGGTCGCCGACGCCAGGTCGGTGAACTGGCGGGTGGTCGCCGATCCGTCCCGGTGCTCCCGGACCCAGGTCCGCTCCAGACGGTCGAACGCGGTCCTGCCGATCTCCTCCCGCAGGGCGTACAGGATGAGGGCGCTGCCGTCGTAGACGACGGGCCTGAACAGGCTGATCTTGTGGTCCGGGGTCGGGACGTCGGGGTGGGCCGGGGGGCCGCCCGCGGCGCGCCAGGCGTCGGAGCGCGCGTAGGCGTCCTTCATCCGCCGCTCCAGCGTCTTGCCCGCGTGCTCCTCGGCGTACCGCGCCTCGTACCAGGTGGCGTGTCCCTCGTTGAGCCACAGGTCCGACCAGGAACGGGGAGAGACGCTGTTGCCGAACCACTGGTGGGCGAGTTCGTGGACCATGACGGAGTCGACGTACCACTCCGGGTAGCCGGTGCCGGTGAACAGGGAGCGTTCGAAGAGCGAGAGGGTCTGCGTCTCCAGCTCGAACCCCATCTCGGTGTCGGCGACGAGGAGCCCGTAGGTCTCGAACGGATACGGGCCGACCTGCTTCTCCATCCAGGCCAGCTGCCCGGGCGTCTTCTTCAGCCACGGCTCCAGCTTCGCGCGGTCGGCCGCGGGCACCACGTCACGCACGGGGAGCCCGTTCGGCCCGGTGCGCCGCAGGACGGCGGAGCGGCCGATGGACACCTGGGCGAGTTCGGTCGCCATGGGGTGCCGGGTGCGGTACGTCCAGGTCGTGGCGCCCCCGTGGTGCCGCTTGCCGGCGGGCAGGCCGCCCGCCACGACGGTGAGGTCGTCGGGTGCGGTCACCCGGAAGGTGAAGTACGCCTTGTCGGCGGGGTGGTCGTTGCCCGGGAAGACCCGGTGTGCGGCATCGGCCTGGTTCGCCATGGCGAGGCCGTCCGCGGTCGGGACCCAGCCGCCGTTCGCCTTCTCGCCCGCGGGATCGCTCGTGTGCCGGACGGTGATCCGCACGTGCGCTCCGGAGGGCAGCCGTACGGGCGCCCGTACGATCAGGTCCTCCCGCGCGGTGGCGAAGCCGGCGTTCAGCCCGTCGACCTCGACGGAGCGGACGGTGCCCCGCGCGAAGTCGAGGTTGAGGCGCTCCAGCGGCGCGGTGGTGCGGGCGTCGATGGTCGTGACCGCTTCGAGGGGCTTGGTGTTGGCGCCCTTGTAGGTGAGCGAGATGTCGTACGAGAGGACGTCGTAACCGGGGTTGCCCAGATACGGGAACAGCCGGTCGCCGATGCCCAGCGGTTCGGGTGCGGGCAGGGTGGCGGCGACGAGGGTGAGCGAGGCGGTGGCCAGCAGAGCGGCGCGCAGTCGGCGCGAGGGGAGCGGCATGGACTACGGCTATCAGCGCGTACCGTGCGGGCGGGGGTGCCGCGCGCCGCACCACCCGAACGGGTCGCGGCACCCGGCAGGGTGGCGGCCGCCGCGCGGTCAGCCGGCTGCGGCGGGCTGCTGCGCGCGGCTCACGTCGTACACACCGGGCACGTCGCGCATCGCGCGCATGAGGCCCGGCAGGCCCGCCGCGTCGGGCAGCTGCAGGGTGTAGGTGTGCCGGACGCGCTGTTCGCTGGGCGGCTCGACGGTGGCCGCGACGATGGCCGCGTCCGCCGCCGCGATCGCCTCGGTGAGGTCGGCGAGCAGCCGGGGCCGTCCGAACGACTCGGCGACGAGGGTGACCCGGTAGTCCGCGCCGCGGCTCCACTCCCCCGGGTCGTTCCAGCGGGCCCCGACGGCCGGCCTGCCGAGCGCGCGCATACGGCCGACCGCCGGACACTCGTCCCGGTGCACGGTGACGGCGCCGCCCCGCACGGTGAATCCGACGATGGCGTCGGGCGGCACGGGTGTGCAGCAGCCCGCGAGCCGGACCGGTGCGCCCGGCCTGTCGACGAGCACGCTCGGGTCGCCTCCGGGCGCCTTGCCCCTGCTGTTGCCCGCGTCGTCGGCGGGCTGCGCCTGCGGTCTCGGCGCGTCGGGGCTCTTGTGGGGGCCCTGGGCACCGTCCGGATGGGTGTCCAGCCACGCCGTGATCGCGATTCGGGCGCCCGGGGTGCGCACGTGGTCGAGCCACTCGGGCGACGGACCGGAGGAGCCGTCCTGGGCGATCAGCAGCTGCACGGTGTCGCCGTCGTTCAGCACGGTGCTGAGCGTGGCCAGACGCCCGTTGACCCGGGCGCCGATACAGCCGTGCGCCTCCTCGCCGTACTGCGCGTATGCGGCGTCCACACAGCTGGCGCCCGCGGGCAGCCCCAGGGTGCCTCCGTCGCTGCGGAAGACCGTGATCTCCTTGTCCTGGGCCAGGTCGGCGCGGAGCGTGGTCCAGAACTGGTCGGAGTCGGTCGCCGACTCCTGCCAGTCCAGGAGTCGGGAGAGCCAGCCCGGGCGCGTCGGGTCGGCGCGCTCCCCGTCGGCGGGCTCCGCCTGGTGCGCGCCGCCGGCGCCGTCCTGGGTGTACGGGTTGCCGAGGGCGACGACCCCCGCCTCGGCGACCTTGTGCATCCGGTGGGTGCGGATGAGGACCTCGGCGACGGCTCCCTCGGCGCCGACGACCGCGGTGTGCAACGACTGGTAGAGGTTGAACTTGGGGGCCGCGATGAAGTCCTTGAACTCGGAGATCACCGGCGTGAAGCAGGTGTGCAGTTCACCGAGGACCGCGTAGCAGTCGGCGTCCTCGCCGACCAGCACCAGCAGCCGGCCGAAGTCGGTGCCGCGCATCTCCCCGCGTTTCTCCCTCACCCGGTGCACCGACACGAAGTGCCGGGGTCTGATGAGTACTTCGGCGCTGACCCCCGCGTCCCGCAGGGTCGAGCGGACGCCGTCGGCGATCTCCGTCAGCGGGTCCTGCGCCCCCTCCCACGCCGTGATGAGGGCACGGGTGCTCTCGTACTCGGCGGGATGGAGGATCGCGAAGACGAGGTCCTCCAGCTCCGTCTTGAGCGCCTGCACGCCCAGGCGTTCCGCGAGCGGGATGAGCACCTCGTGGGTGACCTTGGCGATCCTGACCTGCTTCTCGGGGCGCATGACACCGAGGGTGCGCATGTTGTGCAGCCGGTCGGCGAGTTTGATCGACATGACGCGGACGTCGTTGCCGGTGGCCACGAGCATCTTGCGGAAGGTCTCGGGCTCGGCCGCGGCGCCGTAGTCGACCTTCTCGAGCTTGGTGACGCCGTCGACCAGGTAGCAGACCTCGTCGCCGAACTCCTGCCGCACCTGATCGAGCGTCACCTCGGTGTCCTCGACCGTGTCGTGCAGCAGGGACGCCGTCAGGGTCGTGGTCTCGGCGCCGAGTTCGGCCAGGATCAGGGTGACCGCGAGCGGGTGGGTGATGTAGGGCTCACCGCTCTTGCGCATCTGGCCGCGGTGCGAGGACTCGGCGAGCACGTAGGCCTTGCGCAGGATGGCCAGGTCGGCGTCCGGATGGTGCGCGCGGTGCGCCTCCGCCACGTGCCCGATGGCGTCGGGAAGACGGTCGCGGGAGACGGGCCCGAGCAGGGCGACCCGCCCCAGCCGGCGCAGGTCGATCCGCGCACGACCGCGCTTGCGAAGGGGAGCACCTGGATTGGCGGCCTCTGCGCTCATGGGGCACCTCCGGCGAACGTCGACCGGCGGGCAAGGGGTGCGGATGCACCCCCGGGCCGGTGCTTGATGCTATCGACCCCACCACGTGGCGCAGTCCAGCTCTCGCCCAGCGTGAAACGGATCACCCATTCGAGCGAAGCTCTAACCGATCATCGTTTCGAGCCACGCGGTGTCGATCACGCCCTCGGCGACGATGACCGCGGGGCCCGTCATGTCGATCCCGCCGTCGGGATGTTCGGTGATCACCAGGGTCCCGCCGGGGAGGTCCACGGTGTACGTGGCAGGGGCCCCCGTCAGCGACGGGTCCACGCCGTCCCTGCGCGCGGCGGCGACCGCGACGGCGCAGGCGCCCGTACCGCAGGAGCGTGTCTCGCCGGAGCCGCGCTCGTGGACGCGCATCGCGACGTGCCGCGGTCCGCGGTCCGCGACGAACTCGATGTTGACCCCGTCCGGGTAGACGGACTGCGGGCTGAACGGCGGTACGGAGTACAGGTTCCCGGCGTGGTCCAGGTCCTCGACGAACGCGACGGCGTGCGGATTGCCCATGTTCACGTTGCGGGCCTCCCAGCTGCGGCCGTCCACCGTGACCGTGACGCCCTCACCGGGGAGCAGCGCGCTTCCCATGGAAACCGTGACGTCACCGTCCTTGGCGATGTGCACCCGCTTGACCCCGCCCCGCGTCGCGACGGCGAGATCCCCTTCGGAGGCGAGACCCGCGCGCTGGAGGTAGCGGGCGAAGACGCGGACGCCGTTGCCGCACATCTCGGCGACCGATCCGTCGGCGTTGCGGTAGTCCATGAACCACTCCGCCTGCTCCGCCATGCCCTCGGCGTCGGGGTGCGCGGCGGAGCGCACGACGTGCAGCAGCCCGTCGCCGCCGATGCCCGCCCGGCGGTCGCACAGCCGGGCGACGAGGGAAACCGGCAGGTCCAGGGCGTTGTCGGGATCGGGAACGATCACGAAGTCGTTCTCGGTGCCGTGGCCCTTGAGGAAGGCGATCTGCGATGTGCTCACGCATCAACTGTACGAGGCCGCGGCGGCCGGCCGCCGGTCCGGGTCGACCGGCCACGGGGTGACTTCAGCGGAGGCGGGCCACGCGCCAGACCGCCAGGGCGACCAGCGCCGCGCAGAGAGCGACGTACAGCGTGATCGCCCGCCAGTCGGGGCGCGCTGCCGGGCCCCGAGGAGTCAGGCCTGGCCAGGTGTGCCCGACGCGGCGTGCCGCCATCATGCCCCAGCCCGCGGCGCAGCAGCTGATCAGCAGCCCCAGCATCGCCACCACGGCACCACCGCCGCCGAACTCGAAGGCGAGGGGGAAGGCGAACATGAGGGATCCGACCGCCGCGAGTGCCACGATCGGCGCGAGCTGCCAGATCCGCAGCCTGCGGGCCGGGCGGAGCTCGACCTCGACCTCGGGGGCCACGTCGTGTTCGTCGGGCCCGTCAGGGCTCAGGCTCCCTGTGCCGTGCTGCGTACCCGGTACATCCTGGTCTGTGTCGCGGGGGCCGGCTTCCATCGCCACGCGCCCTCCCAACTCGGACTCCACTGGTCGATCGATGCTCGATGATGGCACGCTCCAGGGCGCCGAAATGACGGGCGGGGCGTCCCGATGCCATCACGTGATCAGGCTGTTATAGCCCTGCTCCAGGGTTTACGCAGGTCAAAAGCCTGCCGCTGGTCGGCGAGTCAACGAGGGGTCAGCAATAGCCCCAGGTCAGCGCCGGATTGACCGGCCGCGACCAGCCCGGTGGAGGAACCGCCTCAATCACGTCGAACAGGCGTGCGCGGGGTTCGGGCGGCTTCTCCAGGCCCCGCCGGTGCCGACGCGGCGGGGCCCAGGGCGGTGCGCACATCGCGTACGACGTCCGCCAGCAGAGGCTCCGGGCCGGCGCTGAAGTGGAAATGCCCCCCGTCGAACAGTCGCGTCCCCAGATACGCGGTCGTCCGGTCCGCCCAGGGGGTCAGCCGATCCGGCGGCGCGAACTCGTCGTGGCGTCCGCCGAACACCGACAACGGTACGTCCAGCGGGCCGGTGGCGTCCGACCGCCAGGTCTCCACCAGTCGCAGGTCGGTCCTGATGAGCGGGCCGAAGATCCGCCACAGCACCGGGTCGCCGAGCAGGTGCTCCGAGCTCCCACCCAACTCGGCTATGTGGCTGCGTAGTTCCTCGTCGCCGGCGGCGTGACGCTGCACGCCGCTCGGTTCGCTCGGCGCTCGGCAGGAGGAGACACCGAGCCAGACCGGCGGTTCGAGTCCCTCCTCGATCAGCCGGCGTGTCAGCTCGAAGGCGACGATGGCGCCCATGCTGTGTCCGAAGAAGGCGTAGGGGACGTCCAGTCCGGGCCGGACGGCCTCGAGGAAGTGCCCTACGAGGTGTCCCAGGTCGTCGAGGGGCGGCTGTCCCATGAGTGAGCCGTGTCCGGGCGCGTCGAGCGCCCGCAGGTCCCAGCCGGGCGGGAGGAAGCGGGGCCATGCCCGGTAGAGGCTGCTCGATCCCCCGGCGTGGTGGAAGGCGAACAGCCGGACCTCGGTGTCGTCGTGCGTCTTGCTGCCGTTCAAGGCGGTGTTCCCCGCTCGATGGCCCCGTTCCGGGGTCGGTGTGCATGAGAGGTGAGCCGGCGTCGCCGTATGGGAGGGCGCGCTGCAGCCGGTCCATCGGTGTGGCCCGGCCGCGCGTCGCCTGGCGCCGGTGAGCACGGTGATGTCAACGGGGCCGCTGCGGTGGTCGTCCCGGTGACGAGGTCTCACCGGCCGGGTGGCCCCGTCACCGGCCGGCCCTGCCGTCCGGTGACACGGCTCGCGGTGGCTACGGCATCTTCTGAACCGTCTTGACGAAGCGTCCGAAGTCGTCGACCTCGGGAGTGCCGATCGTGTTGACGAATCGGCGCACGAGCTTGTCCAGTGCCTCGTAGGCCTCGGTGTGGTCGTGGCCCACCCTGTCGACGACCTTCAACGCGAGCCGCCAGTAGCCGTCGTAGACGCCGTCGAGCGGCATCTGGAAGGTCGACAGGACGTCCTTGGCCCGTGAAAGGGTCTTGGACCCCGCTCTTCCCAGGGACTCCTCGATCACCCGCGAGTAGAACGCGAAGTGCCGGGCCTCGTCCCTGGCCATGAGGCGCAGCAACTGCTGCAGTACCGGCTCGCTCAGCGCGGCCCGGTAGTGCTGGTAGAAGAGCTGGGTGGCCTTCTCCTGCATGAAGAGGTAGAGGAATGCCTCCAGCGGGTCCTCGTAGTCCATGGAGAAGGGCTGCCGCCCGACCTCGGCGAGGTCGGCGGCCAGACTCTTCTCGTCCGCCATCTCCGACACCAGCTGGTACTCGCTCAGGGCCGACGCGTGCTTTTCCTCGTCGTTCGCCCAGGCGAACAGGAAGCGCGCGTACTCCCGGTTCCGGTGATACGTCGCCGTGCTCATATCACCCGTCGTGGGGAATGCCGTCAGGTTGAAGCTCAGGAACGCGGGGATGTGGTCCTCTACATACGTGATGAACCGCACGATCGAGTGGTCGTCATCAGTGAGTTCCTCCGGTCTGACCTCGGACCAGTTCACGTCCGACAGCGACCAGGGGTGCTCGGCTGTCCGCCGTACGGTGGTCACCGCAGACCGGCGAATGACCTCGATCTCCGACTCGGTGATCTCGGCTTCCACGGCGCCGCGTTCAGCCGTCGCGTTGTCCGTCAACATGTGCTTGATGTCCTCATTCGGTGAAGTGCCCTGGCATAGCGCGGGCCGCCCGGGCGGCGGCCCGCGGCAGCGATTGCTACGACTTGGCCGTGAGCGCGGCCGAGATGCCGTCCACGAGGTCGCCGACGGTCTTCGCGCCGAAGACCGTCGCGTCGTCGAACTGCACGCCGCATTCCTTCTCCAGGCCGGCGGCGACGCGTACCAGGTTCAGCGAGTCGATCTCGGGCAGCTCGCGCAGCACGTCCGACTCCTGCAGCACGCGCCCGGTGAGCGGCAGCACGGTGGCGAGCTGTGCCGCCACCAGCGCCAGGATCTCGTCCCGGTTCCTCATCATTCCAACCCTTTCGTTTGTGATCGATACGTGGTTGCGGTCGGCCAGACGAAACGTTTCTCCTGTCGAAGGAACGCGATTCGGGCCAGGCTTGCTCTCCGGTACACCTCGCCGGAGGGCCACCGGAGCGGGGCGTGTGCGCAGCGACGCCTTATCCGTCGTGTGCCGCCTCGGCGCCCCGTCGGGTCCCGTGGTTCCGGGCACCTACGGGTGAGCACCCCTGCCGCCCGGTCAGGTCGCGGAAGCGACCAGCTGTCGCACCTCGTTGCGCCGCCACTTGCCACTCGTGGTGCGGGGAAGCCTGCCGGGCCGCACAAGATGCACGCGGATCGCGGACAGGCCGAGTTCCGCGGCCACCCGCAGCCGGATCTCCTCCGCCAGTTCCTCGTGCGCTTGCTTCGTCTCCGCCACCACGGTCAGGTGCTCCGCGTCGTCGGGCACGGCTACGCAGCGGCCCCGGTAGATCCCGGGGAGGTCGCACACGACGGCCTCAACGTCCTGGGCGAAGAAGTTCTTGCCCTTGACGATGATCATGTCTTTGATCCGGCCGGCCACGTAGAGCCGGTCGAGGTGACGGAACCCGAGGTCGCCGGTCTTCAGCCACCCGCCGTCGAAGAGCGCCTCGGTCGCGCTCGGGGAGCGGTAGTAGCCCTCGGTGACCCCTTGTCCTCGGATCTGGATCTCCGCGAGCTGTCCGTCGGCGGCGGGCTCACCGGACCGTGTGCGCAGGCGCAGTTCCAGGCCCTCGACAGGGCTGCCCACCGCCACCACCGGCTTGGCCTCGGGGTCGGCCGGGTCCACCAGGCGCACCTCTTCCTCACCGGCCAGGAGGGTGCGGTCGACGTGCAGGATCCGGGGGGCCTCACCCGGTTCGGGGAAGGTGACCGCCAAGGTGGCCTCGGCCATCCCGTACACCGGGAACATCGTCTCGGGGCGGACTCCCGCCGGCTTCAGACGTTCGATGAAGGCCGCGACCGTCGCCGCCGAGACGGGCTCGGAGCCGTTGAACGCGAATCGCCAGCTGCTCAGGTCCAGCTCGGCTACAGCCTTGTCGTCCATGGCCTGGATCATCAGGTTGTAGCCGAAATCGGGCCCGCAGGTCACCGTGCCTCGATGCGCCGCGAAGTACTCCAGGAACCTCGCGGGGCGCCGGATGAAGCCCCCGGGACTGAAGGTATGGGTGGCCGCTCCGTGTGTCAGATAGGCCAGCCAGCCGAACAGCCCCATGTCATGGAAGTGCGGGACCCACTGGATGAACACGTCGTCCGGCGTGATGTCCGCGGCGACACCTATGGAACGCAGTCCCGCCGCCACGGTGCGGTGCCGCAGCACCACACCCTTGGGCTGGGCGGTACTGCCCGAGGTGTACTGGATGATGGCGATGTCGTCCGGCGACACGTCGGGGAGTCCGGACGCCGGACCTTCGGCAGCCACCTCGTCCGTCGGGAGACGCAGCACGGTGACGCCAGGGCGGGCGGCTCGCACGAGGTCGCCCAGCTCCTCCTGGGACGCGTCCACCAGCAGGTATCTCATCCCGGCGGAGTCCACGAACCCGGTCACGTGCCGAGCGGCGGATTCGAGGTCTCGCATCATCGGCGGGATCGGCAGCAGACTGACCGCCGCCCCGGCGCAGGTGACTGCGAGGACACCTGTGAGGACCTGGGGTCCGGTTGCGGACAGCAAGCCCACCACGTCGCCTGTGCCCACACCGGCCCGCAGGAGCTCGGCGGCGAACCGCTGGGCGTTCCAGGCGAGTTGTCGGACCGTCAGCTGCCGTTCCAGTTCGGGAAAGGCCAGCTGTCTCTCGGGCCACTTCTCCACGCAGTCACGCAGAGCTTCGGCCAGTGTGGCCGCAGTGAATGTCACGATTGTTCCTTACGGGTGCCGGGCAGCTCGTACGACGCGGCCTGATTCGGCACGGTTCAGCTCGGGTCGGGGCGGGCAGGGCAACGCCCCCCGAAGTTCCGCCATCCGAAATGCCCGAGGGCGACTTCGGCATGCGCCGAGGACGTGCGCCCCGGACGTCGGGACGTCGTCCACTCAGCCGCCTGCCACGTCCGGACCATACTATTGATTGCCGTCTCAAGTAACCACGGTTGCGTATGCGATGCGGCGAGGGAAGAGACGAATCGTCAGATCAGCCTGACACAGCTTGACTTGCCCGCCGTCGTCGGACGCCGGACACCGTATGTAGCCACTTGACCGACCGGTCGACGTCGCCCCCCACACGGGAAGCGCGCGACACAACCAGGCCCAGCGAGCGATCGATTGAGATTCGGACGATCAATAGCGGGTGCAATCGTCTTGTATCGAGGATGTCGGCGTGGATCTGACATCCAGTCACAACCGCTTCGGGCTGCGGGCATTGGACGTCATGGGTACCGAGTCGCCGTGCCGGTCACTCCGGACCGTTCGTCGGCGCCTGTCACCCCCGGCCGCTCCCGGGACGCGCCCCGGCCCGCCGAAGCGCCAGGTCCGCCGGCCCCTGCCGAGCGCGGACCGGGGCAGTCGCGGCGGCCGGCACCCCCCACCCGCACCCGTCGGGCCGAAGATCAGGCCAGGCCGGTGATTCCTCGTCGCGCCATCAGGCTTCGATCATCCGTTCGACCAATGACATCGCTCGTCGCGGAAGCTCTTCCCGGTGTTCTTCGGCGCCGTTCAACCACGTGACGCGCGGGTCGCGCCGGAACCACGAGTCCTGACGGCGGGCGAATCGCTTGGTGGCGCGCACGGTCTCGTTGCGCGCCTCCTCCTCGTCGCACTCCCCCGCGAGCGCCGCGAGCACCTGCTGGTAGCCGAGCGCACGGGATGCCGTGCGTCCCCCGCGCAGCCCGAGGGCTTCCAGCGCGCGCACCTCGTCGACCAGCCCGGCCTCCCACATCCGGTCCACCCGGGAGGTGATACGTCCGTCGAGTTCGGGGCGCCCGACGTCCACACCGATCTGGATCGCGTCGTACACCGCCTCGTCGCCCGGGAGGTTGGCGGTGAAGGGTTTGCCCGTGATCTCGATGACCTCGAGCGCGCGGACGATCCGCCGCCCGTTGCCGGGGAGGATGGCGTGGGCCGCCGCCGGGTCGGCCGCGGCCAGCCGGGCGTGCAGGGCGCCGGAGCCGTGTTCCGTCAGCTCCTGCTCGAGTCCGGCCCGCACCTCGGGGTCCGTGCCGGGGAACTCCAAGGCGTCGATCGCGCCCTTCACGTAGAGACCGGAACCGCCGACCAGGACCGGGGTGCGGCCGGCCGCGAGGAGCCGGTCGATCTCGGCTCGGGCGAGACGCTGGTATTCGGCCACGCTCGCGGCCTCGGTGACGTCCCAGACGTCCAGCAGGTGGTGGGGGACGCCGTCGCGCTCCTGGACGGTCAGCTTCGCCGTGCCGATGTCCATGCCCCGGTAGAGCTGCATGGAGTCGGCGTTGACCACCTCGCCACCGAGCTGCTGGGCGAGGAAGACACCCAGATCGGATTTGCCGGCCGCCGTGGGGCCGACGACGGTGATGACGCGGGGAGCGGGAGCTGGTCTTCTCACCGGGACATCCTCCCAAACTCCACGGCCTCCCCGGACCGCCCGGGGATGGGTCCGGGTACCGGGCACGAGCCGGTACCCGGGTGGTCCGCGGTGCGTCCGGTCACGGCGAGTCACGCGTGTTTGCCCGCTGACGAGTAAAATGTGACCACAGTCCTCCAGCACGGAAGGTGACCCATGGGTTTCCTGGACAACCTGAAGGCCAAGCTGGCCCCGGCCAAGGAGAAGGTCGGCGACCTCGCGCAGCAGCACGGGGGCAAGATCGACCAGGGCCTCGACAGGGCCGCCCGCACGGTCGATCAGAAGACCAAGGGCAAGTACAGCGACAAGATCGTGTCCGGCACGCAGAAGGCGAAGGACGCGGTCGACCGGCTCGGGCAGAAGGACGGTGGCGGCACCCCGCCGACGACACCGCCCGCACCGCCGGCGGCCTGACGCACCGACGGCGGACCGAGGGCCGCGGGGCCTTGTGGCCCCGCGGCCCTCGGCGCGTCGTGCCCGGCGTCACGACCAGGCGGCTACGACATATCCCACGCCGTACGGCGCGTCCTCGTACAGCAGGTGGCCGGACAGTCCCGCCCCGTCGGCCGCGCCCGCGAGCACCTGCCAGGGGGCCCGGCCGGACACCTTCAGCTCGTGTGCCAGCGTCGCGTCCAGCGCACCGAGCGCGGCGACGTCCGCCGACCCCAGGGCCTTCCCGGCCCTCGCGTCGAAGGCCTCGGCCCGCTCGTCCAGGTAACCCGGCGCCTTGACCGTCCGGCAGGCGCTGCCGTCGCCCATGACCAGCAGGGCCACCCGCTCCGCGCGGTCCGCGAGCTCCGCCCCGGCTCGCAGGCAGCGGTCGGCCGACAACTGCTCGCCGACCCCCAGCCCCTCGACCGGTGCGCCGGCCCACCCCGCGCGCTCCAGGAGCCACGCCCCGACCGCGAGGGGCGCCGGCAGCCGCTGCGCCGGGGCGGCGGAGGCCGCGGGCGCCTCACCCAGCCGCACGGTCAGGTCCACCCCGAAGCCCGCGAAGGTACCGGCCGAACCGGACGGAAAGGGGCCCAGGCCGTCCGCTTCGGCGGGCCCGGTCACGATCAGCAGGTCCGGCCTCGCCGCGGCGAGCACGCCCAGTGCGTCGACGCACGCGTCCCGCGCGGCGTCGAGCTCGGGCCCGGCACCCGCGGCCACCTCGGGAACGAGCAGCGGCGGGCAGGGACAGACGGCAGCGGCGACAAGCATGCCGGTCAGCGTACTCAGTCGACGGCGCATCCCTGGGCCGCGGGCAGCGGGGCGGGCACGCCGACGCCGGGCAGGCCGAGCATCACTCCGGCGGGCTGGGCGGCGGGAGCGGCGGTGCGCCTCTCCCAGGCGTCGCCCGACCGGGTGCGCCGGACGGCCAGGGGGGCGCCCTCGGCGAGCAGGTGGTGCGGCGCGGCGTAGGTGATCTCGACGGTCACCACGTCGCCGGGGCGCACGTCCTGCGACGGCTTGGTGAAGTGGACCAGGCGGTTGTCGGGGGCGCGGCCGGAGAGACGCTGCGTGGCACCGTCCTTGCGGCCCTCGCCCTCCGCGACCATGACGTCCAGGGTGCGGCCGACCTGCTTCTTGTTCTCGTTCCAGGAGATCTCCTCCTGGAGGGCCGACAGGCGCATGTAACGCTCCTGGACGACCTCCTTGGGGATCTGCCCCTCCATGTCGGCGGCGGGGGTCCCGGGGCGCTTGGAGTACTGGAAGGTGAAGGCGTTGGCGAAGCGGGCCTCGCGCACGGCGTGCATCGTCTGCTCGAAGTCCTCCTCGGTCTCGCCCGGGAAGCCCACGATGATGTCGGTGGAGATGGCGGCGTCCGGCATCGCGGCGCGCACCTTCTCGATGATCCCGAGGAAGCGTTCCTGGCGGTACGAGCGGCGCATCGCCTTCAGGATCGTGTCCGACCCGGACTGCATCGGCATGTGCAGCTGGGGCATGACGTTCGGGGTCTCGGCCATGGCGGCGATCACGTCGTCGGTGAAGTCGCGCGGGTGGGGCGAGGTGAAGCGGACGCGCTCCAGCCCCTCGATCCTGCCGCAGGCCCTCAGCAGCTTGGAGAAGGCCTCACGGTCGCCGATGTCGGAGCCGTAGGCGTTGACGTTCTGGCCGAGCAGGGTGATCTCGCTGACGCCCTCGGCGACGAGCGCCTCGATCTCCGCCAGGATGTCGCCGGTCCGGCGGTCCTTCTCCTTGCCGCGCAGCGCCGGGACGATACAGAAGGTGCAGGTGTTGTTGCAGCCGACGGAGATCGACACCCAGGCCGCGTAGGCGGACTCGCGCCGGGTGGGCAGCGTCGAGGGGAACGCCTCCAGGGACTCGGCGATCTCGACCTGCGCCTCCTCCTGGATCCGGGCACGCTCCAGGAGCACCGGCAGCTTGCCGATGTTATGCGTGCCGAAGACCACGTCGACCCAGGGGGCCCGCTCCACGATGGTGTCGCGGTCCTTCTGCGCCAGGCAGCCGCCGACGGCGATCTGCATCCCGGGGCGCTTCGTCTTCATCGGGGCGAGGCGGCCGAGGTTGCCGTAGAGCTTGTTGTCGGCGTTCTCCCGCACGGCGCAGGTGTTGAAGACGACGACGTCGGCGTCGCCGTCGGAGCCCTCGGGCGCGCGCACGTAGCCGGCGCCCTCCAGGAGCCCCGACAGGCGCTCGGAGTCGTGGACGTTCATCTGGCACCCGTAGGTGCGTACCTCGTAGCTCTTCTGGACGTCCACTGCTTCGCTCCGGTTGCCGCTGGTCATGGAACAAGGGTAGGCGCTGGCCGGACCTCCCCCTCCGCCGGAGGTCCCGCTCCGTCCGGCCTGGCCAGGACGGGGGACCTCCTGGCAGGATCGCGCCATGTTCCACGCACTGTCCCGGGCCGCCCGGCGCCGCACCCTCCAGGGGGGCGCCGCCGCGACCGTCGCGCTCGGGCTGCTGCTGTGGTGGGTCCTCCCGCTCGGCGACGGGGAGCCCAGCGGCTCGCTCACCTTCTCCACCGGCGTACGGAGCGGGGTCTACCAGCGCTACGGGCAGCGGCTCGAGGGCGCGCTGGCCAAGGACATGCCCAAGGTGTCGATACGGCTGCAGAACAGCGAGGGCTCGCAGCAGAACATCGAGCGGGTCGCCACGGGCAAGGCCGACTTCACGATCGCCACCGTCGACGCGGTGGCCACCTACCTGCAGAGCGGCAGGCCCGGCGGCGAACGGCTGCGCGGGTGTGTCCGGTTGTACGACGACTACGTGCAGCTGGTCGTGCCCCGGGGCTCGGACATCGAGAAGGTCTCGGACCTGCGGGGCAAGCGGGTCGGCGTCGGGCAGAAGGGCTCGGGCGTGCTCCTCGTCGCCGACCGGCTCATGACCGCGGCGGGCGTCGACCCGTCCGAGGACATCACCCCGGTCGAGGCCGGAATCGACACGATGCCGAAGCGGCTGACCGACGGGGAGCTCGACGCCTTCTTCTGGTCGGGCGGGCTGCCGACCGGTGCGGTGGAGGAGCTGTCGCAGGAGTTCGACATCAGGCTGGTACCGCTGGAGGCGCCCCTGATCAGCAAGCTCCAGGCGGCGGGCGGATCCACCCGCCACTACAGGTCCGCGGTCATGCCGGCCGACGCCTACGACCACGCTCAGCAGGGGCAGGCCGTCCAGACGGTGGCGGTGGCCAACCTGCTGATCACCACGGACCGCACGGACCCGCTCATGACCGAGGCGTTCACCCGGACCGTGATCGACAGCCGGGACCGGATCGGACGCGAGGTGCACGCGGCGCAGCTGGTGGACCTGCGGACGGCGATCTACACCGATCCGCTGGCCCTGCACGAAGGGGCCAGGCGGTACTACCGCTCCGCCAAGCCCTGACGTCTGCACGCGGGGCGGAGGCGCCTCAGGGCGCGGACGCCCCAGGGCCGGGGCGCCTCGGGGCGCGGACGCCCCAGCGCGCGGACACCTCAGGGCCGGGGCGCCTCAGCGCGCGGCACGGACGCACGGGCTCCGGTCGGCGTGCGGGATCGGTCGCCGGCGCCCGCGAGGGACGTCGTCCGGGGTCAGGTGTGCCGGGACGTCGTGCGGGCTCAGACCCGCTGGGCGTCGTGCGGGCTCAGACCCGCTGGACGTCGTGCGGGCTCAGACCCGCTGGGCGTCGTGCGGGGCGTCGCGTGGCACGGTGAGCGTCACCAGCAGGCCGTGCGGCTCGTGCGGGGCGTAGCCGATCGTGCCGCCGCCCGCCGCGAGCAGGGCGCGGGAGATGGAGAGGCCGAGACCGGACCCCTTGATGTTCTGATGCCGTCCGCTGCGCCAGAAGCGGTCGCCGACGCGCTCCATCTCCTGCTCGGTCAGCCCGGGCCCCCGGTCGGCGACGGTGACGGTCGCGCCGGTCCCGTCGGTGCCCGCCGTGACCCGGACCTCCTCGCCCTCGGGTGTGAACTTCAGCGCGTTGTCGATGACGGCGTCGAGGGCGCTCGACAGGGCGATGGGGTCGGCCCAGCCGGTGACCGCGGGGGCGCCGTCCAGGGTCAGCGTGACTCCCTGTTCCTCGGCGAGGGGGCGCCAGGCGGCGACGCGTTCGCCGGTGAGCGCACCGATGTCCGTGAGCCGGAGGTCCGCCTCCGCGTGCTCGGCGAGCGCCAGGTCCAGCAGGTCGTCCAGGACGTTGGCCAGGCGCTTGCCCTCCGTGCGCACCGAGGCGATCTCCTCGTTGCCCTCGGGGAGTTCGAGTGCGAGGAGTTCGATGCGCAGGAGCAGTGCGGCCAGCGGGTTGCGCAGTTGGTGGGAGGCGTCGGCGACGAAGGCGCGCTGTTGTTCGAGCACGTCCTCGACGTTGTCGGCCATCTCGTTGAACGACCGTGCCAGGCGCCTGAGTTCCGGGGGGCCGCCGGACGCGACGACGCGGGACCGCATCCTGCCGCTGGCGATGTCATGGGTGGCGGCGTCCAGGGTCCGTACCGGCAGCAGCACCCATCCGGTGAGCCGGAAGGCCGCCCCCA
The DNA here is from genome assembly GCF_036206005.1 of Streptomyces sp. NBC_00178. NCBI lineage: Bacteria > Bacillati > Actinomycetota > Actinomycetes > Kitasatosporales > Streptomycetaceae > Streptomyces > Streptomyces sp. NBC_00178. The sequence goes on along the minus strand of NZ_CP108143.1, from coordinate 5,489,832 downwards.
CGGCCACCAGCATGGCCACGGCCTCGCCGAGGGCGATGAGCAGCCAGCCGCGCAGAGTCCGTGAACGCATGTCGCCGGTGGGGGAATCGGTGACGACGACGGCGACCACGTCCCCGTCCCTGACCACCGGAGAGGCGACGGCGAGCCTGCCCCGCTGCCACGGCCAGACCTGTGCGGGGTCGTGGGAACGCCGGCCGAGCAGGGCCTCCTGGAAGGCGTCGCGGCCCTCACCCTCGGCGGGCAGGGTCCAGCGGGACGGCGCCTTGGCCAGAGCCCTGTCGTCGCGGTAGAAGACGCCGGCCCTGATCCCGTACACCGAGTCGTAGGCCCTGAGTTCGGTCCGCAGGATCCGCCGCCGCTCGTCGGAGCCCTCGACGGGCTCGCTGACGAACTGGGCGAGGGCGGCGAAGCGCGCGGTGTCGTCGATGCGGTCGATGACGACGCGCTGCTGCTCGGCGGCGGCCACCCGCACGGCGAGCGGGAATCCCAGGGCGAGCAGGACGGCGGCCATGAGGACGATGAGCAGGGGGAGCAGGCGGGTGCGCACCGGGCGGGACGTCCTCAGACCGACGGCGGCACGAGCCGGTAGCCGACGCCCCGCACGGTCTCGATCAGGGCGGGGAGCCCCAGCTTGGAGCGCAGCGACGCCACGTGGACCTCCAGCGTGCGCCCGGTCCCCTCCCAGCTGGTCCGCCACACCTCGCTGATGATCTGCTCCCGGCGGAAGACGACACCCGGCCGCTGCGCGAGCAGCGCGAGCAGGTCGAACTCCTTGCGGGTGAGCTGGACTTCACGGTCGTCGACGCCGACCCTGCGGGTGGGCAGCTCGATGCGGACGGGGCCGAGCACCAGGGCGGCGAGCGGGGTGGGGCCGGTGTCCTCGCCGGCCGTCCTGCGCCGGGCGACGGCATGGATACGGGCGAGGAGTTCGCCGGTGTCGTACGGCTTCACGACGTAGTCGTCCGCGCCGAGGTTGAGGCCGTGGATGCGCGAACGGATGTCGGAACGCGCGGTCACCATGATCACCGGGATCGCGGACCGCTTGCGGATCTTCCCGCAGACCTCGTAGCCGTCCTGGTCGGGCAGCCCGAGGTCGAGGAGCACGACCCCGAAGGGCTCCTTCTCTGCGGGCAGCAGTGCCTGCAGCGCCTCCTCGCCGCTGCGGGCGTGCACGACCCGGAAGCCGTGGCGTGCGAGAACGGCCGACAGGGCCGCCGCGACGTGGTCGTCGTCCTCGACGAGCAAAAGCCTCAAGACCCCTCCCCTCCGTTCACGTTTCCGGGTCCCCGTTTCCGGGACGGCAGAAACTTTCCGTGATGACCGGCGGACGTTCCGCCCGGTGAACCTTCGCGTACGGCGACGATTCACGCCATCCCGCATCAGGGCATCCACTCCGATGACGGGTGTGCCAGTCAAGACCCTCCCGGTTACCAGCGGGTTTCCGTTACCCACCCGGTACGACGACGAGCGCGCCGTGGTGTCCCGTTCACGCGGAGTGTCCAGCTGAGGCCGGATCGTTATGCTCAATTTCCGCTCAGATGTAATGACGTTCGTCGCACTGCGTCACTAGGGTCCTTCCCTAACCGAGGAGGACGGAGCAAGAAGCCGATGAGCGGAGTGTCAGTGACCAAGGCCGCCGAGGATGCCGCACCTGCGGGGGACGACCTTGTCGTACTGAGCAACGTCAACAAGCACTTCGGCGCGCTGCATGTGCTCCAGGACATCGACCTGACCATCGCCAGCGGCGAGGTCGTCGTAGTCATCGGGCCCTCCGGGTCCGGGAAGTCCACGCTGTGCCGCACGATCAACCGCTTGGAGACGATCGACTCGGGCGCGATCTCGATCGACGGCAAGCCGCTGCCCCAGGAGGGCAAGGAGCTCGCCAGGCTGCGTGCCGATGTCGGCATGGTCTTCCAGTCGTTCAATCTCTTCGCGCACAAGACGGTGCTCGAGAACGTGATGCTGGGCCAGACCAAGGTCCGCAGGACGGAGAAGAAGCTCGCCGAGGAGAAGGCCCGGGCGCTGCTCGACCGCGTCGGTGTAGGCGTACAGGCCGACAAGTACCCGGCGCAGCTCTCCGGAGGCCAGCAGCAGCGCGTCGCGATCGCCCGCGCGCTGGCCATGGACCCCAAGGTCATGCTCTTCGACGAGCCCACGTCGGCGCTCGACCCGGAGATGATCAACGAGGTCCTGGAGGTCATGCAGCAGCTGGCCCGGGAGGGCATGACGATGGTCGTCGTCACCCACGAGATGGGCTTCGCCCGTTCCGCCGCCAACCGGGTCGTCTTCATGGCCGACGGAAAGATCGTCGAAGAGGCCACGCCGGACCAGTTCTTCAGCAACCCGCGCAGCGACCGGGCCAAGGACTTCCTTTCGAAGATCCTTCACCACTGATCCGCACGGCTGGTCCAGTGCCGGCTGAACACCCACATCGCGTCAACACGAGGAATCCCATCATGCAGCTTCGCAAGGTCACCGCCGCCTCCGCCGCCGTGCTCGCTCTCGCAGTCACCGCCACCGCCTGCGGTTCCGACGACAAGGACGACGCCGCGGGCGGCGGCGGCAAGATCACGATCGGCATCAAGATCGACCAGCCCGGTCTCGGTCTGAAGACGCCGGACGGCAAGTTCGCCGGCTTCGACGTCGACGTCGCCACGTACGTCGCCAAGGAGCTCGGCTACGACGCCAAGAACATCGAGTTCGTCGAGACGAAGAGCGCCGACCGCGAGACCGCGATCGAGCGCGGCGACGTGAAGTTCATCGCCGCCACGTACTCGATCAACGACGAGCGCCTGCAGAAGGTCGACTTCGCGGGCCCGTACCTCCTCGCGCACCAGGACGTCCTCGTCCGCGCCGACGACGACTCCATCAAGTCGCCCGCGGACCTCAACAACAAGAAGCTCTGCTCGGTCACCGGTTCGACCTCCGCGAAGAACGTCAAGGAGAAGCTGGCCCCGAAGGCGCAGCTGCAGAACTACGGCGGCTACTCCGAGTGCCTCACCGGCCTGGAGAACAAGGCCGTCGACGCGCTGACCACGGACGACTCCATCCTCGCCGGATACGCCGCGCAGGACGTCCACAAGGGCAAGTTCAAGCTCGCCGGCTTCAAGATGACCAACGAGAACTACGGCATCGGCCTGAAGAAGGGCGACGCCGACCTCAAGAAGAAGATCGACGCCGCGCTCACCAAGATGGTCTCGGACGGCGCCTGGGACAAGGCGGTCGAGGCCAACTTCGGCCCCGCCAACTACAAGAACGACCCCGCGCCGAAGATCGGCGACGTCGTCAAGTAGGGCTCCACTCTCCGGACGGTCCGAAGCCGGGCTGACGAGGTGCGCCGCCGGCGAGGCGGCGCACCGAGCCCTCCCCACACGTGGAAGCACGGGAGATCGTGTTCGACTTTCTTGAAGGTTACGACCTACTGGGGGCCTTCTGGGTGACGGTGAAACTCACCGTCTACTCCGCCCTCGGTTCCCTCATATGGGGAACGCTGCTGGCCGGTATGCGGGTCGGCCCGGTCCCCCTGATGCGCGGTTTCGGTACCGCCTATGTGAACATCGTCCGCAACATTCCGCTGACCGTCATCATCGTCTTCGCCTCGCTCGGTCTCTTCCAGACCCTGCAGGTCGAGCTCGGAGGCGGCGGCAACTTCGAGGTCATCAACTTCCGGCTCGCCGTGCTCGCGCTGGCCCTCTACACCGCCGCCTTCGTGTGCGAGGCGCTGCGGTCGGGCATCAACACCGTGCCGGCCGGACAGGCCGAGGCCGCGCGTGCGCTGGGTCTGAGCTTCGTCCAGGTGCTGCGGCTGATCATCCTCCCGCAGGCCTTCCGCTCGGTCGTGAACCCGCTGGCCAACGTGCTGATCGCGCTGACCAAGAACACCACGGTCGCGGCGGCGATCGGCGTCCTCGAAGCGGCGACGCTGATGAAGTCGATGATCGAAGCAGAAGCCCAACTGATCCTCATATCCGCCGTCTTCGCGTTCGGATTCGTCTGCCTCACCCTCCCGACCGGGCTGCTGCTCGGCTGGGTGAGCAAGAAGGTGGCGGTGAAGCGATGACGACCTCCGTCCTCTTCGACGCGCAGGGACCGCGCGCCAAGCGGCGCAACGTCCTCTACACCGTCGTCTTCCTGGCGGTCCTCGCCGCGGTGGCCTGGTGGGTGTACACCAGCCTCGACGAGAAGCACCAGCTCGACTGGATCAAGTGGGAGCCGTTCTTCACGAGCCCCCAGCCGTGGGAGACGTACATCTGGCCGGGCTTCCAGAACACGATCAAGGCCGCGTTCTTCGCCCTCCTGATCGCTCTGCCGCTCGGCGCGCTGTTCGGCATCGGCCGGCTCTCCGACCACCGCTGGGTGCGCATGCCCTCCGGCATCGTCGTGGAGTTCTTCCGCGCCATCCCCGTACTGATCCTGATGATCACCGCGAACGCCGCCTACGCGGAGTTCGCCGACTTCGCCACCGACCAGCGCCTGCTGTACGCGGTCGTCACGGGTCTGGTGCTCTACAACGCCTCGGTGCTCGCCGAGATCGTACGGGCCGGGATCCTCTCCCTCCCGCACGGGCAGACGGACGCCGCGAAGGCGATCGGCATGCGCAAGGGCCAGACGATGCGGTACGTGCTGCTCCCGCAGTCGGTCACCGCGATGCTGCCCGCGATCGTCAGCCAGATCGTCGTCATCGTGAAGGACACCGCACTCGGCGGGGCTGTGCTCACCTTCCCCGAGCTGCTGGCCTCGGTCCGCCCCATGAGCGCGAACTACGGTGCGAACACCATCGCGTGTTTCACGATCATCGCGCTGATCTACATCGCGCTGAACTTCGCCCTCACCTCGTTCGCGAGCTGGCTGGAGCGCAGGCTCCGGCGCGGGAAGAAGAGCACGGGCCCGGTGGTCGCCGCCGGCCCCGACGGGGACCTGAGGACCATCGGCGAAGCGCCGCTCGTCCTCGAGGACGGGCGCGGGAACTGACGGCCCGTCGACGACGGAACCACGGGGGGCGCCGGCGCACACGCCGCGCCCCCCGCCACGTCCCCTGGTCACTTGACGCAAGCACCGGCAGTAGGTTGCATACGTTCTGTGATCCCGCCCCGAACAGCCCCCGCCGCACCCTCCTCCCCCTCGACCCCGACGACCGGCGCCGGAGGGATCACACCGTGGACCCGGTGATCGTCGTCGGCGCCGGGCCGGTCGGCCTGGCGCTGTCGCTCGCCCTCGCGGCCCAGGGCGTCCCGTCCGTCCTGCTCGACGAGGGCCCCGGCAAGGACGAACCCCGCCCCGCCCGCACCGTGGTGCTGCGCGAGGACACCGCGGACCTGGTGGAACGGCTCGGCTGCTCCGCGCTCCGTGACGAGGGGCTCCGCTGGGCGGGCTGGCGCTCGGTACGGCGCAAGCAACTGGTACGGGCCGTGCCCCTGGGTGACGAGCAGGGCACCGTGCCGCTGCCCTCCCCCGTCCATCTGCCCCAGCACGCCCTCACCGCAGGACTGCGCGCGGCGGCCGCCGCGCACGACCTGGTGGAGATGGTGCCGTTCAGCCGGATCGACACTCTGGAGCAGGACGCGGACGGCGTCACCGTGCACACCAGGGAGCCCGGTTCGACCTGGTGGCGCGGGAGTTACCTGGTCGGCTGCGACGGCGCCAGGTCCACGGTGCGCAAGCTCCTCGACATCCGGTTCCCCGGCCGTACGGCGGTCGAGCGGCACGCGGTCGCCGCGCTGCGCGCCGAACTGCCCTGGCCGGGCGAGGCCGTGCTGCACCGGTCGCCACCCTGGCGCTCGGGCGGTACCGAGGTCACCGCCCGGCCGCTGCCCGGCGGGGTGTGGCGGCTGGACTGGCTCCTCCCCCCGCGCGGCGAGCTGGTCACCCCCGACGCCCTGATCCTCCGGATCCGCGACACGCTCGAAGGCTGGTGCGGCGAGACACCGGCCTACGACCTGCTGGACACCGGCGTCTACACGCTGCACCACCGGCTGGCCAGGCGCTGGCGGTCCGGGCGCGCCTTCCTCGCCGGGGACGCCGCACATCTGCTGGGCGCCCTCGGCACCCAGGGGCTGGACGAGGGGCTGCGGGACGCCGAGAACCTGGCCTGGAAACTGGCGCAGGCATGGCACCAGGGTGCATCCGAGGTGCTGCTCGACAGTTACCAGGCCGAGCGCAGGGCGGCGGTCGCCGCGCGGTTGCGGGCCGCCGACCAGTCGCTGCCGATACTGCGCGGCGGTGCCGGCCTCCGTACGCTCGTGCAAGGCGGCGCACGCGGGCACGACACACTGCTCGCCGACGGCCACCTGGGGTGCGGGCCGCTGGGCGCGCCGCCCTCGTACACGCACTCCCCCCTTGCGCCCCAACCCGCCGAAGCGCACGCCCCGGTGGGCACGGCTCCAGGAGCGCCGGTCGCCGACGTGCGGGTGACCGCGCCCGACGGGACGGCGGTGCGGCTGCGCGAGCGGCTGGGGCAGGGGCATCTGCTGGTTATCCTCGTCGCACCGGGCACTGGGGTGTGGGACCGGCGGCACTGGCTCACGGCCGGGGTCATGCCCCGGCTCGTCGACGCGGTGAACGCCCTCCCGGCCAAGGCGGAGTTGCTGGTGACCGAGAGCTACCCGGGGGCGACGGCCCACACGGTGCTGCTGGTCAGGCCGGACGGACATCTCGTGGCCGCCTTCAACGGTGTACGCGCGGCAGAGCTGTACGCGGCCGCCGACACGGCGCGCGGGGGTGGCGCGGGCACGGCGCACGGCGACAGGGCGCGCACCACGGCGAGCTCCGACCGGACCGCGGACGTCGATTGACCGTCGCAGGCCCACATGGTGTACTCCAGATCATGACCGACACCGATGTGCGCCTGTGGCGGAGGGTCCATATGGACCTGGTCCGCTACGCGGGCTGCGTGTGTCGCCCCTCCTGCTGAATCGCCTGCCCCGGCACCCCGCGCCGTCTTCGGCGCGTGGCCGTGCCTCCTCGCGAACTTCTCAGGACGGTCCCTCGTGTCTGCATCCTCTTCTTCCTCCCTGCCCACGCCCACGCCCGCCGTCGACCCCGATGGCGCTCGCCCGCCCACGCCCGCCGTCGTCACCGACAGCCCTCGTCCGCCCGCGTCACCCGTCGGGTCGCGCGGCCCGGCCGTAACGCCGGCGCCGTACGGCGGCGACGCCCCGGCCCCCGCAGGAAACCCTCCCGGCGCGAGCGGTTCCGTGCCCCCCGCCGCCGACGTGCGGCCCCCGACACCGACTGTCGCGGAACTGCTCGCCTTCGTCCGCCGGACCGCGGAGGACACCGCGCTCGTCTCCTCGCTCCCCCTCGACCCCGAGGGACGCACCTGGCTGCGCCTGGAGGGGCCCGGTGGCAGCGAGGCATGGCTGATCGGCTGGCCACCCGGCACCGGCACCGGCTGGCACGACCACGCCGAGTCCACCGGAGCCTTCACCGTGGCAGCGGGGGCGCTCAGGGAGCACTCGCTCGCCGCTCGTCTCCCCACCGAGGGCTGGAAGACCCTCGAACTCAGTGAGGACATCGACCGGACACGCCGGCTGGCCACCGGCCAGGGCAGGGCCTTCGGCAGGCACCACGTGCACGAGGTGCTGAACGAGTCCGAACACGAGCACGCCGTTTCCGTGCACGCGTACTACCCGCCCCTGCCACGGATCCGGCGGTTCAGCCGTACGGGCGCCGTGCTCCGACTCGAGCAGACCGAGCGCCCGGAGGACTGGCAGTGAGCGCCGACGAGCAGGTACGTCCGCCGGAGCCGCTCGGCATCGACGAACTGGTGGACCGGGTCCGGGCGGGCTACACCCGGATCAGCCCCGAAGAAGCCTCGGCCGCGGCCGAGGAGGGCGCGCTGCTGGTCGACATCCGCTACGCGGCCCTGCGCGAGCAGGACGGCCTGATCCCCGGCGCCCTGGTCATCGAGCGGAACGAACTCGAGTGGCGGCTCGATCCCCGGGGCAGCCACCGCACCCCGGAGGCGGTCGGCCACGACCTCCGCATCGTGATCATCTGCAACGAGGGGTACGCGTCGAGCCTCGCCGTCGCCTCCCTGCGCCAACTGGGACTGCACCGGGCCACGGACCTCATCGGCGGCTTCCAGGCATGGCGCGCGTCAGGGCTCCCCGTCACGGCAGATGCCGCGCTCACCCCGGGACATCCCGCCGCCCCCTGATCCGGCTCCTAGGGGCTCGCGCACCGGGGGGCCAGGGGCGTTGCGCCCCGGCCCCCCGGCTGCCGAAAAGGCCCGAATGCCTCCCCGACACACCCGAACGCTGCTTTTCCGGTGGAGCTGACAACGCGCGCGACCGACATTCACCTCATCACTGAGGACCGGAATGTACGGAGATGTCGCGTTGATGGATACCGCTCAACTCACCCCGGATCAGCTCGACGCACAGGCCTCCCGGCTCCATGACACGGATGCGTGGCAGCGCATCGTCATGGGCTGGGAGGTCACGACTCCCGAGGCCGTGAGCCCGGCCTCCGAGCTCACGGGTCAGCCACGGACTTCCGGGCACGGGCTGCCCGGAGCCGACGCCGCGTGCGCGCTGAGCGAAGCAGAGGCCGCGCGTGAGGTCCCGGTGGCAGCGCCCGGGGCCCCGACGACCACGCGTGTACACCCGAAGGCCGCTTGCGCGGTCCCGGTGGGCGCACATGCGGTCCTGGAAGCGGAGGCCGCTCACACGGTGTCCGGGGCGGTTCGCGTTGCCCCCGTACACACTCGCCCGGCGCCCGTACCGCACGGCGCACCCCACGACGGGGCGCGGCCCGCCCGTCCTGTCGAGTGGCGGAATCTTCTGTCCGTACCCGTCGAGCAGTTGATCGAGGAGTCCCTGCGGACGCTGCCCGCACCGGTCACACCGTCCGCCGGCGAGCGCAGGCTTCCCGGGCGCGTCGGTGCGGTGCTGCCCGACCGCCTGCACGCCTGGCGCCGGATCGGGCAGCCCGACGTACGCCCCTCGTCCCACCTCGGCCACGCACGCCAGATCCTGACGGAATGGGGCTGGCAGAACACCCCGTACCGCCTGCGCAACGCACGTGGTGCGCGCTGCGTCTGCGGGGCCATGCTGACAGCACACCGGCTCGGCTACGGCTCCCTCCGTACCGTCGACCGTGCCGGCGCCTGGATGATCACCGAGCTGCGCTCACAGGGCTGGACCGATCTGATCGGCCCCTGGAACCGGCACCCCGGCCGCACCGTCGACGATGCCCTCGCGCTGATCGACGCGACCATCCGGCGGGCCTCACTGGCAGGAGAATGACGCCTCCGGGCCCTCACCTCCTCCTGCAACGACCCGGATCTCGGGTGAGCACCGCGTCCGAGCCGGGCCACCCGGTATCGGCGCCTGTAAGCCGGTGCCTAAAGCCGGTGCCTGGAAGCCGGCACCTCGAAGCCGACGCCTCGAAGCCGACGCCTCGGAACCGAACACTCAGTCCTGCGGCGGTGACCCCCTCCGTCACCGCCGCAGGCACGAGTCATCGGGCCGTGCCCGCCTGCCCCGCACGCGGTGACGATCTCGCGCCGCGTAGGGCCCCAGCGTCATGCCCCGCATCCGGACCGTACGACTGGCCCGTACGACCGGTCCGTACGTCCCGGTCCGTACGCCCATCCCCGGCCAGGCCCCGCGTCCGAACCCCGTACGTACGGGGTTTCGGGCGCCCGCCCCGGCCACACCCCCGCTGCGGCCGACGGCCCGTGCCGCCCCGGTTCGCACCTGTTCCCCCGGGCCCGTTCAACCTTCAGCGTTCAGTCCGTACGCCAGCCGACCGGCCCGACGGTCGCCCGCCCCGCCCCGCTCAGAAGGGCTCGTCCAGCCCTTCGGTGTCCTCCCCCTCGGCCTCCAACGCCTGGCGCACCACGCGCAGGGCCATCCCCTCGCCGTATCCCTTGCGCGCGAGCATGCCCGCAAGCCTACGAATCCGCTTGTCCCGCTCCAGCCCCCTGGTGGAGCGCAGTTTCCGCGCAACTAGGGCCCTGGCGGTCTCCTCCTCCTGATCGGAGTCGAGTTGCCCGACCGCCTCCTCGATCAGCGCTGCGTCCACCCCCTTGGTACGCAGCTCCCTCACGAGGGCACGGCGGCCGAGCCCTCTGCCGTGATGCCGGGACTCGACCCAGGCGTCCGCGAACGCCGCGTCGTTGATCAGCCCCACGTCCTCGAACCGCGACAGCACTTCCTCCGCCGCCTCGTCGGGGATCTCCCGCTTGCGCAGGGCGTCGGCGAGCTGCTTACGCGTGCGCGGAGTCCCGGTCAGCAACCTCAGACAGATGTTGCGTGCCTGCTCGACCGGGTCGCGCGGTTCCCCCTTCTCGGCCCTCGACGAGGAGGGGGAACCGCCGTCTCTGGAACGGGAACGCCGTCCCGCCCCCTCGCCGAACCCGGCCCCCCGACCGGGCTCCGCGGGGACCCCGGAGACGTCAGCGGCGTACTCGGGGCCGGGACCCGCGTCTGCTTCGGCACCCGGCCATTCCGTGCGACGCGTCATCGCCTAGCTCTTGGCCGCCGTGGCCTTCACGGGCTTGGCCTTGGTCGCGGGAGCCGGGACCGACTTGGCAGCCGCGTCGGCAGGGGAACCCGTGGCGGCCGCGGCATCGGCCGCGGGCTCCGCGGACGACTCGTCCGGACGGACGCCGACGCCCAGCTTCTCGAGGATCTTCTTCTCGATCTCGTTGGCGAGATCAGGGTTGTCCTTGAGGAAGTTGCGGGCGTTCTCCTTGCCCTGGCCGAGCTGGTCGCCCTCGTACGTGTACCAGGCGCCGGCCTTGCGGACGAAGCCGTGTTCCACGCCCATGTCGATCAGGCCGCCCTCACGGCTGATGCCCTGGCCGTAGAGGATGTCGAACTCGGCCTGCTTGAACGGCGGCGCGACCTTGTTCTTGACGACCTTGACGCGGGTGCGGTTACCCACTGCGTCGGTGCCGTCCTTCAGGGTCTCGATGCGGCGGATGTCCAGACGCACCGAGGCGTAGAACTTCAGAGCCCGGCCACCGGTCGTGGTCTCCGGGGAGCCGAACATGACCCCGATCTTCTCGCGGAGCTGGTTGATGAAGATCGCTGTGGTCTTGGACTGGTTGAGCGCACTGGTGATCTTGCGGAGTGCCTGGCTCATCAGACGGGCCTGCAGGCCCACGTGCGAGTCGCCCATCTCGCCCTCGATCTCGGCACGGGGCACCAGGGCCGCGACGGAGTCGATGACGATCAGGTCCAGCGCACCGGAGCGGACCAGCATGTCCACGATCTCCAGCGCCTGCTCGCCGTTGTCCGGCTGCGAGAGGATGAGGCTGTCGATGTCGACGCCGAGCTTCTTCGCGTATTCCGGGTCGAGGGCGTGCTCCGCGTCGATGAACGCCACCGAGCCGCCGAGCCGCTGCGCGTTCGCCACGGCGTGCAGCGTCAGCGTCGTCTTTCCGGAGGACTCCGGTCCGTACACCTCCACCACGCGGCCGCGGGGCAGCCCGCCGACGCCGAGCGCGACGTCGAGCGCGGTGGACCCGGTGGGGATCACCTCGATCGGCTCGTTCGGCCGCTCGCCGAGGCGCATCACCGCGCCCTTGCCGAATTGCCGTTCAATCTGTGCGAGTGCGGCGTCCAGCGCCTTCTCGCGGTCGGTTCCTGCCATGGGTTCCACCCGATTTGCTTGAGTCGATCGCTTCACGTCACAGACGCTAACCCCTGCCACTGACAATGGGCCTCGACGTCCTCCCGGCCTGTGGACAACTCCACGGTCGGGCCCGGGAAAACCCGGCCGGAATTCCATAAGAATGGATGTTCGATTTCGGTGTCAAGCGCACCGCGCCGACCGCCACGACCGAGCGGAGACGCCCGGAACGGTCCACGGCGGACACGTCCATTGTCCAAGACATGAGCGGACGGGACGCGGTGGCGCATCGGGGAGATCCACCCTGCGGACGGGCTGGATCACCGCCCGCAGGGCACAGAGCGCCTCACCCCGCGTCCGGGCCCCTCACCGCGCTCCGCAGCCTCTCCAGGAGCGGCACGCCACGGCGCAGGCGGTGGCCGCCGTGCATCCTCGGGTCGTCGGTCAGGTCGTAGCGCTTCACATACGCGCCGAGGAACGCCTGCAGCGTCGCGACGGCCGGAATGGCGATCAGCGCACCGACCGCGCCCATCAGCGCCGTTCCCGCGATCACCGATCCGAAGGCGACGGCCGGGTGGATGTCGACGGTCCTGGAGGTGAGCTTGGGCTGCAGGACGTAGTTCTCGAACTGCTGGTAGACGACGACGAAGCCGAGGACCCACAGCGCGTACCAGGGATCCACGGTGAAGGCGATCAGCATGGGCAGCGCACCCGCGAGATACGTGCCGATCGTGGGGATGAACTGCGAGACGAGGCCGACCCAGACGGCGAGCGCGGGAGCGTAGGGCACTCCGAGGACGACCAGCAGGACGTAGTGCGCAGCCCCGGAGATCAACGCCATCAGTCCGCGCGAGTATATGTAGCCGCCGGTCTTGTCGACCGCGATCTCCCAGGCGCGCAGCACCTCCGCCTGCCGCGAGGGCGGGAGCACGGAGCACAGCGCACGCCTGAGGCGGGGCCCGTCCGCGGCGAAGTAGAAGGAGAACAGGAAGATCGTCAGCAGCCGGAACAGTCCGCCGAGCACGGTGGTGGAGACGTCGAGCACTCCGGTCGCACTGTTCTGCACGTACTTCTGCAGCCAGTCGGAATGCAGCAGGCTGTCCTGCACCTCGACCCGCGAGAGCTCGGTGCGGAAGGTCTGGTTCACCCAGTTGATCACCGAGTCGAGGTACTTCGGGAACTCGTCGACCATGTCGACGATCTGGCCCGCGAGCATGGAGCCCAGCAGGACCACGAATCCGATGCCCGCTGTCAGGACGCCCAGGAAGACCAGGAGGGTCGCGAGCCCCCGGCGCATCCCGCGCCCCGCCATGCGGCTGATGGCGGGCTCGATCGCCAGCGCCAGGAAGAAGGCGATGACGATGTTGATGAGCAGCCCGATGAGCTGGTCGAACGCCCAGCTGCCCAGCCGGAAGCACCCGTAGAGAGCCAGTGCCATGACCATGGCACGTGGGAGCCATCCGGGCATGCGGACGGGGCCGGCCCCTGTCGGCGCACCGGGCGGCGGGTCCTGCGAGGGGGGCGGCTGGGTCCGGGCGGTCTGGGTCTGGGCGGTCTCGTCTGTCGGTGCCACGGGACAAGTCTCGCGCACCGCGCTGACAACAGGTCGCTCGGGCCGCCTGCCGGCGCCGGTGACGCGCCCGCCCCCGCGGGCCGGGTACGGGGCCCGCCGGCGGGAGCCCGTCCGTGCCTTCTGCGCCTGTCCGGGATACGCCCGCCCGGAGTGAAGATGCCTGCCCGGCGGGGCGCCGACGGGAACGCCGGTGCGAGACCGGCCGGCGCGTCAGCGCTTGTCGGCGGGGATGCCCACCGCGGAGCAGACCCCTCGCCAGACGTCCTTCGTCTCCCAGCCGGCGGCCAGGGCCTCGTGCACCGTGCGGCCCCCGAGCTCGGCCATGACATGGTCGCGCGCGAAGGACTCGGCGTAGGCCTCGCCGAAGTGGTCCGCCATCCGTTCCCAGAAAATCGTCAACCGCATGCCCTCAGTATCCCGCTCCTGAGAGTGCAGACGGGCCGGGCGGGCCCTGCCGTCGGCGGTTCGCCCCTACGGTCGGGTCCATGGCTGGAACCGGAGCAAGCCCCCTCGCCCAAGCCGAGCAGTTCATCTGGCTCACCGCGCGCGTCCTGGAGCAGCGGCGGTTCGCGCACCTTTTCCTCGAAGGGAGCGCGGACGCGGTCGAGACGGCACTCGCCGCCTACAGGAACGAGGACGGTGGCTACGCCCACGCGCTCGAACCCGACCTCAGGGGGCCGGTGAGCCAGCCGCTGCACACGGCTCACGCGCTGAGCGTCCTCGATTCCATCGACCGCTGCGGCGGTCTGCGCGTGGAGCGGATCTGCCGGTATCTGACCGATGTGTCGACCAAGGAGGGTGCGCTGCCCGCGCTGCTTCCCGCGCAGCGGGGCTATCCCGCCGCACCCTTCATCCCCGTGGTCGACGATCCGCCCGCCGAACTGCTCGCGACGGGCCCCGTGGTCGGACTGCTGCACCGCAATCAGGTCTGGCACGCCTGGCTCTTCCGGGCCACGGACTTCTGCTGGGCCGCCGTGGAGTCGCTGGAGCGGTCCCACCCGTACGAGATCGAGGCGGCCGTCGCCTTCCTGGACGGCGTGCCGGACCGGGCGCGCGCCGAGGCCGCCGCCGAGCGCCTGGGCCGGCTGGTGCGCGAGCAGCGGCTGGTGGTGCTCGATCCGGGCCGGAGGTCCGAGTACCCGGTCTCCCCCGGCTACGCCCCGGGAGAGCACCACTTCCCGTACGACTACGCCCGCACCCCGGGGTCCCTCGCCCGGCGCTGGTTCACCGCCGACGAGGTGGAGAGCGCGCTGGACCACCTGGCGGCGGAGCAGCAGGAGGACGGGGGCTGGCCGGTCCACTGGCGGCAGTGGGCCCCCGGTACCGCCCTGGAGGGCCGCCCCCTCGTGACGCTCAGGGCGCTGCGGACGCTGCGGGCGTACGGGCGCGCCCTGAGTTGACGGTCACGCCTCAGAGGAGGGCGCGACCGGCCGCGGTGACCACGACGGCGGCGCCGACGACGACCAGGAAGGGCGCCCGCAGGACGAGGGCCAGAGCGGCTGCGGCGAGGCCCGCCGCCCGGGCGTCCAGGACGAGAGCCTGGCCGTCGCCGAAGGTCTGCTGGGCGGTGAGGGCCGCGAGCAGTGCCACCGGCAGGAGTGCCGCCAGTCGCTGCACCAGTGGGCGTTCCAGCACTCCGGCGGGGACGAGCAGGCCCAGGAGCTTCGCGAGGTAGCAGCCGGCAGCGGTGAGCCCGACGGCGATCCAGATGTTCATCGGCCCTCCCGGGGCGTCGTCGTGTCATCGGCGGCGAGGCCGCCCCGGGTGTCGTGCCCGCGGCCCTTCAGGAAGAGGACCGCGGGGGCCGCGAGGGCGGCCATGAGGACGGGCACGCCCGCCGGGAGCACCGGCAGGAGGCCGAGGACCAGCAGGACCGCGAGGCCCGCCGTCACGCGCTCCGTGGTGCTCCTGAGCATCGGGGCGAGCAGGGCGAGGAACACGGCGGGACTCGCCGCGTCCAGGCCCCAGGCGTCGGTGTCGCCCAGCGCCTCGGCACCGAGCGCGCCGACGAGCGTGGTCAGGTTCCACAGGACATAGAGGCTGAGCCCGGTGACGGTGAACCCGATGCGCGCGGCCCTCCGGGTCGGCTGCCCCAGGGTGACCGCGGTCGTCTCGTCGATGACCCACTGGGCGGCGAACGGGCGCAGCATCCTCGGGACGGCGAGGAGCTGGGACAGCCGCAGCCCGTAGAAGGCGTTGCGGATGCCCAGGAAGAACGCCCCGGCCGCTGCGGTGTACGGGTTCCCGCCCGCCGCGAGGGCGCCCACGAGGGCGAACTGCGAGGCGCCGGTGAAGACCAGGAGGCTCAGGGCGCAGGTCTGGAGGAGGGTCAGTCCGGAGCCCGCCGAGGTCACGCCGAAGGCGAATCCGGAGAGACCCACGGCTATGCCCACGCCGAGTGCGTCCCGGACGACCGCGGCGTCGGGCTTGGTCCCGGCCTCGCCGGGTGGTTCGCCGGCGCCGGTGTTCTGCGGGGGTGCTGTCTGTTCTGCCACGCCCGGGACGCTACGGGCCGGGGTCCCCGCCGGTCTTGTACGTTCTTGCGCGCTCGCGCCGGTAGGCCCCTGGGGGTACGCCGACGATCCGGGTGAAGTGCCGGTTGAGGTGCGGCTGATCGGTGAAGCCGACCGCGACCGCGGCGTCCGCCGGCGGGGTCCCGGCGTCGAGCATGCGCCGGGCTCGGCGCACCCTCGCGTCGGTGAGCCAGGTGTGCGGGGGCATTCCGTACCGCTTCTTGAAGGCCCGCAGGAGTGCGAAGGGGCTGGTGCCCAGTTCCGCGGCGAGTGCCTCGAGGGTCGGCGGCCGCTCCATCCGCTCCTCCAGCACGGCGCGGGCGCGGGCGGCGTCCCGGGAACCGGCGGAGTGCGGCACTCCGGTCTGCGGCGCTCTGCCGTGCCGGTCGAGCAGTCCGGCGACGAGCACGCGCAGGACACTGTCGGCGGCCAGCGCGTTGCCCTCCTCGGCGGCCCGGTGCACGTCGGCGATGAGCCGGGCGGCCTGCGGGTCGCGCACGCCGGCCTCCGCGAAGCGGACCGTCCCGCGCCGGCCGGTCGCGTCGGCGGCGATGTCGTCGACGACCTGCGCGGAGGGGTAGAGCGTGGCGTACACCCACCCCTCGGCCACTCCGGCGCGCGCGGTGTGCGGCACCTCCGGATTGATCATGATCACGGTGCCGGGTCCCGCGCGCAGACTGCCGCCGGGGAGCCCGACGTCCTCGACACCGCTGGTGACGGCTGCGAGGACGAAGCCCTCGTGGCTGTGGCGCGGAAAGGTGTGGCGGACGTATCTGGCACGCAGCAGATCGAGGTCCGGCAGTTCCGCGCACTGCCAGTGCCTCGCCCACTCCCGCGTCGTGCCGGCCTCCGTCATGTCCGTATTCTCGCAGGTCCCGGCGGTGGGAGGCGGTCCCGGACGGAGACGGCGGGCACGTCCACCGGCCGTTGTCGGTGCCGGGGTGCACGATGGGGGGCATGGCCGGTTCCGCACTCGATTCGTTCTCGCCCGCGACCCGTGGCTGGTTCGCGGGTGCTTTCGACGCGCCCACCGCCGCGCAGGAGGGTGCCTGGCGGGCGATCGGCGAGGGCTCGGACGTGCTGGTGGTCGCCCCGACCGGTTCGGGCAAGACGCTCGCCGCCTTCCTCGCCTCCCTGGACCGGCTGGCGGCCGTCCCGCCGCCCGCGGACGCCAAGAAGCGCTGCCGGGTGCTCTACGTGTCGCCGATGAAGGCCCTCGCGGTGGACGTGGAGCGCAATCTGCGCTCCCCGCTGACGGGGATCCGGCAGGAGTCCGTGCGCCTGGGCCTGCCCGAGCCGGAGGTGCGGGTGGGGATCCGCTCCGGCGACACTCCTCCCGCCGAGCGGCGCTCGATGGCCACGAGGCCTCCGGACATCCTGATCACCACGCCGGAATCGCTGTTCCTGATGCTCACCTCCTCGGCCCGCGAGGCGCTCGCCGGAATCGAGACGGTGATCGTCGACGAGGTCCACGCCGTGGCGGGGACCAAGCGCGGGGCGCACATGGCCGTGTCCCTGGAGCGACTGGACGAGCTGCTGCCGAGACCCGCGCGGCGGATCGGGCTGTCGGCGACGGTCCGGCCGGTCGACGAGGTCGCGCGGTTCCTGTCGCCGCAGCGGAAGGTGGAGATCGTCCAGCCGCCGTCCGCCAAGGAGTTCGACCTGTCCGTCGTGGTCCCGGTGGAGGATCTCGGCGAGCTGGGCGGCTCTCCCGCCACGGGGGACGAGGGCGGGCAGGCCGAGAAGCCGTCCATCTGGCCGCACGTCGAGGAGCGGATCGCCGACCTCGTCCAGGCGCACCGCTCCACGATCGTCTTCGCCAACTCCCGGCGGCTGGCCGAGCGCCTGTGCAACCGGCTCAACGAGATCGCCTACGAGCGCGCGACGGGCACCGCCTTCGAGGAGCCGGACAGCGTCGGGGCGTTGCCCGAGGCCCACTCCCCCGCCGAGATCATGGCCCAGTCGGGTGCGGCCAGAGGTGCCCCCGCCCTGCTCGCCCGCGCGCACCACGGCTCGGTGTCGAAGGAGCAGCGTTCCCAGGTGGAGGAGGACCTGAAGGCGGGCAGACTGCCCGCGGTGGTCGCCACCTCGAGCCTGGAGCTGGGCATCGACATGGGCGCGGTCGATCTGGTGATCCAGGTCGAGTCGCCGCCGTCCGTGGCCTCCGGCCTGCAGCGCGTGGGGCGGGCCGGTCACCAGGTCGGAGCGGTGTCCACCGGCGTGGTCTTCCCGAAGTACCGCGGTGATCTCGTGCAGGCCGCGGTGGTCACGGAGCGCATGCGCGAAGGGGCCATCGAGGCCCTCCGGATCCCGTCCAACCCACTGGACGTGCTCGCTCAGCAGATCGTCGCCATGGTGGCGCTCGACAGCTGGCAGGCCGACGACCTGCTGGCCCTCGCCCGCCGGGCCGCCCCTTTCGCCTCACTCCCCGAGTCCGCGTTCACCGCGGTGCTCGACATGCTCGCCGGGCGTTACCCCTCCGACGCCTTCGCCGAGCTGCGTCCCCGGGTCGTCTGGGACCGCGTCGCGGGGACGGTCACGGGCCGGCCCGGTGCACAGCGGCTGGCCGTCACCTCGGGCGGCACGATCCCCGACCGGGGCCTCTTCGGCGTCTTCCTCGCGGGCGCCGACCCGAAGAAGGGCGGTGGACGCGTCGGCGAGCTCGACGAGGAGATGGTCTACGAGTCCCGGGTCGGCGACGTCTTCACGCTGGGCACCACGTCCTGGCGGATCGAGGACATCACCCGGGACCGGGTGCTGGTGTCGCCGGCCCCCGGAGTCCCCGGGCGGCTGCCGTTCTGGAAGGGCGACCAGCTGGGCCGTCCGCTCGAACTGGGCCGCGCGCTGGGCGCGTTCCTCCGGGAGATCGGCGCGCTGCCGGCTGAGGACGCGAGGCTCCGGCTGCTCGCCGCGGGGCTCGACGCGTGGGCGGCGGACAACATCCTGGCGTACCTGGACGAGCAGCGCCGTGCCTGCGGTCATGTCCCGGATGACAGGACCGTCCTCGTCGAGAGGTTCCGGGACGAGCTGGGCGACTGGCGGATCGTCGTGCACTCGCCGTTCGGCGCCCAGGTGCACGCCCCCTGGGCGCTCGCCCTGTCCGCCCGGCTCTCCGAGCGCTACGGCATGGACGCGCAGGTGATGCACGCGGACGACGGCATCGTCCTGCGGCTGCCCGACGCGGATCTGATGGGCCTCGACCTCCTCGACTTCGACCCCGCCCAGTCCGGCGGGAGTGAGGGGAGCGGCGCCCGTGATCAGGGCCCGGCCTTCCCCGGCGGGGGGTACGACAGCGACCAGCCCCCCGTCGCCGCGGCCGACGTGGTCTTCGACAAGGGCGAGATCAGCCGGCTCGTGACGGACCAGGTCGGTGGGTCGGCCCTGTTCGCCTCACGGTTCCGGGAGTGCGCCGCGCGTGCGCTGCTGCTCCCCCGGCGCAGTCCCGGCAAACGCACTCCGCTGTGGCAGCAGCGCCAGCGCGCGTCGCAGCTGCTCCAGGTGGCCTCGGAGTTCGGCTCGTTCCCGATCGTCCTCGAAGCGGTCCGCGAGTGCCTTCAGGACGTCTTCGACGTCCCGGGACTGACGGAGCTGATGGGTGACCTGGAGGCCAGGCGCGTCCGCCTGGTCGAAGTGACCACCCCCGAGCCGTCCCCGTTCGCCCGCTCCCTCCTCTTCGGCTACGTCGCGCAGTTCCTGTACGAGGGCGACTCGCCCCTCGCCGAGCGCCGCGCGGCGGCCCTCTCCCTGGACTCCCACCTGCTGGCCGAACTCCTCGGCCAGGCAGAACTGCGCGAGCTGCTCGACGCCGACGTCCTCGGCGAGCTGGAGCGTGAGCTGCAGTGGCTGACGGACGACAGGAAGATCAAGGATGCCGAGGGTGTCGCCGATCTCCTGCGCGTCCTCGGTCCGCTCACGGAGGCCGAACTCGCCGAGCGCGGTGCGGAACCGACGTGGGCACCGGCGCTGGAGACGGCCAGGCGGGCCATCCGG
Organism: Streptomyces sp. NBC_00178; assembly: GCF_036206005.1. Lineage (NCBI taxonomy): Bacteria > Bacillati > Actinomycetota > Actinomycetes > Kitasatosporales > Streptomycetaceae > Streptomyces > Streptomyces sp. NBC_00178. The sequence continues at coordinate 5,470,173 of NZ_CP108143.1, read as the reverse complement.
GTCCGTATCGGCGGTGCTCCCCACTGGGCGGCCGTCGAGGACGCGGGGCGGCTGCGCGACGCGCTCGGCACCGCGCTGCCCGTGGGCGTACCGGAGGCGTTCACGGAGCCGGTCAAGGACCCGCTCGGCGACCTCCTCGCCCGGTACGCCCGCACGCACGGCCCGTTCACCGCCACGCAGGCGGCGCAGCGCTTCGGCCTGGGCACCGCGGTCACGGACGGGGCACTTCAACGGCTCGCCGCGTCCGGCAGGGTCGTCCAGGGGGAGTTCCATCCCGCGGGCATCGGCCAGGAGTGGTGCGACGCGACGGTCCTGCGGAGGCTGCGCCGGCGCTCGCTGGCCGCGCTCCGCCAGGAGTTGGAGCCGGTTCCCCCCGCGGCGCTGGCCGGTTTCCTTCCGCAGTGGCAGCACATCGGCGACAACAGCCTGCGCGGAATCGACGGACTGGCCCGCGCCATCGAACAGTTGCAGGGTGCCCCTGTCCCCGCATCCGCCCTGGAGAAGCTGGTCCTGCCGAGCCGGGTCCCGGGCTATCACCCGGCCCTGCTCGACGAACTCACCACCACCGGCGAGGTCGTGTGGGCGGGAGCGGGCGCCCTCCCCGGCAAGGACGGCTGGCTGTCGCTCTACCTCGCCGACAGTGCGCCCCTGCTCCTGCCGCCTCCCCACCCGTTGGAGCAGACCGCGCTTCACGAGTCCGTGCTCACCGTCCTCTCCGGCGGATACGGGCTCTTCTTCCGGCAGATCGCCGACCAGATCCGTGCCACCACCCATCCGGAGTGCACCGATCCGCAACTGGCCGACGCCCTCTGGGACCTGGTCTGGTCGGGGCGCCTCACCAACGACACCCTGGCCCCCCTGCGGTCGCTCCTGGGTTCCGGCCGCACGGCGGGTTCCACCGCACACCGGGCGAAGCGCAATGTGCCGCGCGGGCGTTACGGGTCGCTGACCGCCGCGGCCCGCCCCGCTTCCCGTACCGGGCCGCCGACCGTGTCGGGGCGATGGTCGCTCCTGCCCCCGTCCGAACCCGAACCGACGCATCGCGCGCACGCCCTGGCCCGGACGCTCCTGGACCGCCATGGCGTGGTGACCCGGGGTGCCGTCCAGGCTGAAGGCGTCGAGGGCGGGTTCTCGGCGGTCTACCGCATCCTCGCCGCGTTCGAGGACAGCGGGCAGGCCCGCCGCGGGTACGTCGTCGAGGGGCTGGGCGCCGCCCAGTTCGCGATGGACGGCGCCGTGGACCGGCTCAGGGCCGCGTCGACGGCGCGCGAGCGTGCCGATCCGGGTACGGCCCCACGCGCCCTGGTCCTGGCCGCGGCCGATCCGGCGAACGCGTACGGCGCAGCCCTGCCCTGGCCCGAATCGCCGGACGGTGCCGGTCACAAGCCGGGCCGCAAGGCCGGAGCGCTGGTCGTCCTCGTCGACGGAGAGCTGACGCTGTACATGGAACGCGGCGGCAAGTCCCTCCTCGCCTGGCCCGTCGATCCGGCAGACCCCGCGCTCCGCGCGGCTGCCGAGGCACTCGCCTCGGCGGCCCGCGCGGGGACGCTCGGCACGGTGACGGTGGAGCGGACCAACGGAGCGTCCTCCCTCACGTCACCGCTGGGCCGCACCCTGGAGGCCGCCGGCTTCCTGGCCACGCCGCGAGGGCTGCGCCTGCGGGCGTGACGGCCTGACGGCGGCCGGGCGGCGCAGACCGGGCCGTGCGCGCCGGCGAAGCCGCATGATGGAGTCATGCCCGAAGGTGACACGGTCCTGCAGGCCGCGCGGCGTCTCGACACCGCGCTGGCGGGTGATGTGCTGACCCGGTTCGATCTGCGGGTCCCCCGTTTCGCCACGTCCGACCTGACGGGCCGCAGGGTCCTGGGCGTCGTATCGCGGGGCAAGCACCTGCTCACCCGGATCGAGGAGGGCTTCACGCTCCACAGCCATCTGCGCATGGACGGCTCCTGGCGCGTCTACGGTCCCGGCGAGCGCTGGCGCGGTGGCCCGGCCTTCCAGATCCGCGCCGTGCTGGCGACGGCGGACCACACGGCCGTCGGCTACCGGCTGCCCGTGCTGGAACTGCTGCGGACCGAGGACGAGGAGCAGGTCGTCGGCCATCTGGGTCCTGATCTGCTGGGGCCCGGCTGGGACCCGGACGCCGCCCTGCGCAATCTGCTCGCGGACCCGGCACGTCCCGTGGGCGAGGCTCTGCTGGACCAGCGCAATCTCGCGGGCATCGGCAACGTCTACATGTGTGAGCTCTGCTTCATGGCCCGTGTGACGCCGTGGCTCCCGATGGGTGAGATCCCGCCGCCACTGGCCACGCGCCTCGTCAGCACGGCCAAGCAACTCCTGGAAGCCAATCGCGACCGGCCCACACGGACCACGACGGGCGCCGTCGCCGCCGTGTCGCGCGGCAGGGTGCGTGAACGCCTCTTCGTCTACGGGCGGGGCGACCGCCCCTGTCTGCGCTGCCGGACGCCCATCAGGAGGGCGGAGCGCGACGACCGGCCGGTCTACTGGTGCCCGCGGTGCCAGCCGGGGCCCACGGCTTAGGAAGGCCCGCCGTCCGGTCCGCCGGGACGCCCGGCGGTCGGAGGCGGGGCGGATATACAGGTCCGCAGCTCGTCGGGGTACCGGTCCGGCCGCGAGGTCCCCGGCCCGTCGGAAGTCCTGTGCGTCCGTGCCGTGGCGGTCACGTGCACGGGCAGGAGGCTGAGCCCCCATCCACCGGCCGCGACGGCGCCCTCCACCAGTCCGGCGTGCTCCGGTTCGAGGAGAAGGCGCAGGACCGCCCACCACCACATGCCGCCGAGGGCGAGCACGGGCACCCATCGCCGCACCATGGCTGCCTCCTCCGGCCGACGCTAGTACGGCTCGATCCGCTTCGGGAGGGCGCGTCGCAGACATGCGGGGCGTGCGGACAGCCCGTTCGCGCGCTGTCCCACGTCGTGGGGAGCGGCGAACCCGGCCCTCTCCCGAAGTCTCTCCCGCCTCGGCGCCGCCTGCATCCCGCGGCCCGCCCCGCCCGGACGCACCCCCGGACGTGCCGGTGCCCCCGGGTCCCGGACGTGCCGGTGCCCCCGGGAACCTGCGTTCCTCGGGGGCACACCGCGGGGCACGACCGCGCGGGCGTTCTCCGCTACTTGTCGTCGCCCAGGGAGTCCTTCACGCCCTTGGCGCGCTCCCCCACCCCGCCCAGGGCGCCTTCCGCCTTGGCCTTGGCCTGGTCGGACTTGCCCTCGGCCTCCTTGCGGCGGTCACCGGTGAGCTTCCCGGTGGTCTCCTTGGCCTTGCCCTTGAGCTTGTCCATTGCCTTCTTGTCCGTCACGGCGATTCCTTCCTCGGGTTCGGGGTCAGGCGCTCTCGGCCTGGAACATCCACGCGTGCTTCTCGAGATCCGCTGTGAGCGTGATCAGGATGTCCTGGCTGACGGGGTCGGGCCCGTCGGTCGCCTCGATGCGCTCCCGCATGCGGTCGATGACGACCCGCAGGGCGTCGACGAGCACGCGAACCGCGTCCCCGTCCTTGATCCACCCTTCCGGGACGGCGTCGATGGCGGTGGTCTTGGCGAGGGTCCGGGAGCGGCCGTCGGGGTTGACGCCGACCGCGGAGGCGCGCTCCGCCACCGTGTCCGAGTGCTGCCGGGCCGTGTCCACGACCTCGTCGAGCTGGAGGTGCACGGAACGGAATCGCGGGCCGACCACGTTCCAGTGGACCTGCTTGGCCACGAGGGAGAGGTCGACGAGGTCCACCAGCGCACCCTGCAGTGCGTCGCCGACGACCTTGCGGTCACCTTCGGACAGGGCGCTCTTCACGACAGACATCCACTTCTCCGTTCAGATAGCTGTTCGACATACCACCCGTCCACGATGTCACATATGGCACGAAACGGTCATTTTGGTAGTCGGTCCCGAAAGCCGCCTTCCGGGCTCATCGAGCACCTGCCCCGCGAAAGGCACCACACACCCCCGGCACACGAAAGGCCCCGGCCGACCCGCGAGGGGTCGGCCGGGGCCTTTCGCTTACGTGAATCGCGCCGGTCAGGCGGCGACGACGTCCACCGCTTCCGCCGGTGCCTTGATCGTCACCCGTCCCGCCGGTACTCCGGCGACGGAGACGGCGTTCAGCATCGGGCGTACCGGCACAGCCATCGCATCGGTGGCCGCCGCCGATTCGGCGAGCTCGGCCAACGACAGTTCATCGCTCACTTCACGCATGAGCTCGGACATCCGTACGTCCAGCGCGTCGCAAATGGCGGAGAGCAGTTCGGAGGATGCCTCCTTCTGCCCCCGCTCCACCTCGGAGAGATAGCCGAGCGAGACTCGGGCGGACGAGGAGACTTCGCGCAGAGTACGGCCTTGGCGCTGGCGCTGCCGACGCAGCACGTCACCAAGCAGGCGACGGAGCAGAATCATCGGTGGCTCCCTCCTCGGACCGCGTAGCCGCATCCTTCACGCCCCACCGTACCGCCTCGCGCTGCGGCCGTGCGGGGAGCGATGTCGTGTTCACTCAGGGCTGCAAACATCAATTCCCCCCGATCTGTTCCGTATCCTGTGCCCTCGCATTTTCGCCGAGTTCGCCGGAGAGCAGCTCGAGCAGGGTCCGCACACTCTCTCTACGGATGTCCGCCCGGCCGCCGTTCAACCTCAGTGCGGCCACTTTCGGCACGCCCTCCGGCCCGGCGACGGCCAGGAAGACGGTCCCCACCGGCTTGCCGTCCTGGGGCTCGGGGCCGGCGACGCCCGTGGTCGCGATGCCCCAGTCCGCACCCAGGATCCGGCGCACACCGACGGCCATGGCCCGCGCGACGTCCGGGTCCACCGCACCCCGCTCGTCGAGGAGCGCCCCGTCCACGCCCAGCACGTCACGCTTCAGGGGCGTGGCGTACGCCGTCACGGACCCGCGGAAGCTCCGCGAGGCCCCGGGCACCGAGGTGAGCTCCGCGGCCACCAGACCTCCGGTGAGGGACTCGGCGACGCCGAGCGTCTCACCGCGCTCCCCGAGCCGCCGCAGCACCCGTGCCGCGTCTGAGGTCACCGGTCGGCCTCGGCGGCGCCTCGGCCGCCCACGACGGGCTCACCGAGCGGCTCCACGACGGCGGTGGCTCCGGCAGCCGGTTCGTCCGTGGCGCAGACGCCCCGGCCGGCGCCGTCCGCGGCCGCCGCTACGGCCTCCGCGGCTGCCGCGTGTTCCGCCGCCAGGCCCAGCCTGCGCAGCACGAATGCCTGGCGCACGTAGTCGAGACCGGTGACGACCGTCAGCACCACGGCGGCCATCATCACCCAGAAGCGCAGGGTGGCGAGGGGACCGGTGAGCGCCAGGACGTACATCCCCACGGCGATGCCCTGGGCGAGGGTCTTCATCTTCCCGCCCCGGCTGGCAGGGATCACCGAGTGCCGGATGACCCAGAAGCGCATGAGGGTGATCCCCAGCTCGCGGAAGAGGATCACGGCCGTGATCCACCACGGCAGGTCGCCCAGCCACGACAGGCTGATCAGCGCCGCACCCATGATCGCCTTGTCCGCGATCGGGTCGGCGATCTTCCCGAAGTCGGTGACCAGGTTGTACGTGCGGGCCAGATGGCCGTCGAAGACGTCGGTGATCATCGCGATGGCGAATGCGGCCCAGGCGAACGAGCGCCAGGCCGGGTCGAATCCGCCGTCGTGCAGGAGGAGCACGACGAACCCCGGCACGAGCAGCAGCCGCACCATGGTGAGGATGTTCGCGATGTTCCACAGGCCGGCCTGGTTGACGGCCGCCGCGCCCAGCTTGCCGCCGCGGTGCGCCGGCGTCGCGCCGGAGCCGCCTGCCGCGGATGCCGGGGCTTGGGTCATCTGGCTGCCTCCACGAGCTCGTGGTGTTCGGCCACGAGGTCCACTCCCTCGCTGCCGACTGCCTTCGCTTCGACCATACGGCCCGGCACGAGCCCTTCGCGTGCGGTGAAGACGACCTGGCCGTCCGTTTCAGGTGCCTGATGGGCCGCGCGGCCCACGGCGACCGGCCCGTCCTCCTCCGACTCGACCGACTCGACGAGCACCTGGAGGGTCTCGCCGACCCGCTCCTCGGCCCGCTGCGAGGTCAGTTCCTCGGCCAGCTGCGAGATGTGCGCCAGGCGCTCCGCGATGACGTCCGCGTGCAGCTTGTTCTCGTAACCGACGGCCTCGGTGCCCTCCTCGTCGGAGTAACCGAAGACGCCGATGGCATCCAGGCGTGCGCCGGTGAGGAAGCGTTCCAGCTCGGCGAGATCGGCCTCGGTCTCGCCCGGGAAGCCGACGATGAAGTTGGACCGGGCTCCCGCCTGGGGTGCCTTGCTCCGGATGGTGTCCAGCAGTTCGAGGAACCGGTCCGTGTCGCCGAACCGCCGCATCGCGCGCAGCACCCCGGGGGCGGAGTGCTGGAAGGAGAGGTCGAAGTAGGGAGCGACCTTGGGCGTGGAGGTGAGTACGTCGATCAGTCCCGGCCGCATCTCCGCGGGCTGCAGGTAGCTGACGCGGATCCGCTCGATCCCGTCGACGTCGGCGAGCTCGGGCAGGAGGCTCTCCAGGAGCCTGATGTCACCGAGGTCCTTGCCGTACGAGGTGTTGTTCTCGGAGACGAGCATGACCTCCTTGACGCCCTGCTCGGCGAGCCAGCGCGTCTCCCCCAGGACGTCCGAGGGGCGACGGGAGATGAAGGAACCGCGGAAGGAGGGGATCGCGCAGAACGTGCAGCGCCGGTCGCAGCCCGACGCGAGCTTCACGGAGGCGACGGGGCTGGTGCCCAGCCTGCGGCGCAGCGGGGCGCGCGGCCCGGAGACGGGGGCCACCCCCTCCGGCAGGTCGGCGGGGGCCGGCGCGACCTCCTGGGCGTGTCCGGGCAGCGCGACGGCGCTGTCCTGCCGTTCCGCCGGGCTGATCGGCAGCAGCTTGCGCCGGTCGCGCGGGGTGTGGGAGGCGTGGATCCCGCCGTTGAGGATGGTCTGGAGGCGGTCGGAGATGTCGGCGTAGTCGTCGAAGCCGAGCACCCCGTCGGCCTCCGGCAGCGCCTCGGCGAGGTCCTTGCCGTAGCGCTCGGCCATGCAGCCGACGGCCACGACGGCCTGGGTTCTGCCGTGATCCTTCAGATCATTGGCTTCGAGGAGGGCGTCGACGGAGTCCTTCTTGGCGGCTTCGACGAATCCACAGGTGTTGACGACGGCGACATCGGCGTCCGTGGCGTTCTCGACGAGCTCCCAGCCGTCCGCTGCCAAGCGGCCTGCAAGCTCCTCCGAGTCCACCTCGTTACGGGCGCAGCCGAGAGTGACAAGGGCGACGGTACGGCGTTCGGGCATGGGCTCAAGACTACTTTGTCCCGGCACTCGCCCTGCCGTGCAGGGTTCCCGCTACGCCCAGTGACGGTTGCGGGGACGGCCCGAACCGTGTGTGACGCGCAGTCGCTCATGGGGCGAACGCACATCGGTGGGTGTCCGGCACGGTTGCCGGACACCCACCGATGTGTTGAAGCGGGGTGGGGAGATCAGCCGACCTCGGGGTCACCCTTGGTGTAGGAAAGCCGTTCGACCTGCCCCTGTTCGAACTGGTCCTCGACCTTCTTGCCGTTGACGAAGAGCTCGATCGCGCCGGCGTCACCGAGGACGAGGTCGACCCGCTCCTTGTCCTGGAAGGTCTTGGAGTCGCCCTCGAGCAGCAGCCCGTCGAACAGCAGGCGTCCGTTGTGGTCCTTGGCCGAGATCCAGCTCTTGCCCTCGGTGGCGCTCAGCTTGACCGTCACCTTGTCGCGCGGAGCGGCGGCGATGGCGCTTTCGGAGGGGGCGGGCTTGGGATCGGCGGGCTTGGACGGGGTGGGCTTGGGAGTGGTCTTGTCGGGGGTCGAGCCCTCGGCGACCTGTGCCGCGCCCGGCCCCTCGTCGTCACCGCTGAAGAGGGTGAAGCCGACGAATCCGATCACGGCGACGATCGCGGCCACCATGGCCGCGGTCCAGTTGGGCCGACGGGGTTCGGACCGGATCCGCTCCGCCTCGAACAGGGGCGCCGCGGGGGTGGGCGCGGGGCGGCCACCGTGTTCGGCGTCGAACTGCTCGATCATCGGATCGGGGTCCAGCCCGACGGCGCGGGCGAGCATACGGATGTGGCCGCGTGCGTAGACGTCGCCGCCGCTGCGCGAGAAGTCGTCCTCCTCGATCGCGTGCACGATGGGGATGCGCACCCGGGTGGAGCTGCTGACTTCCTCGACCGTCAGACCTGCGGCGATACGAGCCTGATGAAGCGCGCGACCGATCGAAGGCCGGTCGTCTTCGGGAGAGTTGCCGATGGACACGGGGGCGCCTTTCGAGCGTGAGCCACCTGCTGGATGTCCAGTCTAGGGGTGGTACGAAAGGGTGGGGCAACCGGGAGGGACGGCTTTGTACGCCATCGGGTTCGCCGGGCAGCCCCTTGGGCAGGGCAGGGGGTGGAGCGCGGGATGGATCATCCCTCTGCTCCCTTCTTCAACTTGACGTACGACGGGGCGAAACGGTTGCCCGCAAAACTCTTACGAAGCGGTTTCCCCACGAATGACGGCCAACACCCCGTCGAGTTCGTCCGGCTTCACCATGACATCGCGGGCCTTGGAACCCTCGCTGGGACCCACGATGTTGCGTGACTCCATGAGGTCCATCAGCCGGCCGGCCTTGGCGAAGCCGACCCGGAGCTTGCGCTGGAGCATCGAGGTCGAGCCGAACTGCGTGGAGACGACCAGTTCGGCCGCCTGGCAGAGCAGGTCGAGGTCGTCGCCGATGTCCTCGTCGATCTCCTTCTTCTGCTTCGTGCCGACCGTGACGTCGTCACGGAAGACCGGCGCCATCTGATCCTTGCAGTGCTGCACGACCGCCGCGACCTCGTCCTCGGTGACGAAGGCGCCCTGCATCCGGGTCGGCTTGTTCGCCCCCATGGGCAGGAACAGCCCGTCACCCTTTCCGATGAGCTTCTCCGCGCCGGGCTGGTCGAGGATGACCCGGCTGTCGGCGAGCGACGAGGTGGCGAAGGCGAGCCGCGAGGGCACGTTCGCCTTGATCAGACCGGTGACGACGTCGACGGAGGGACGCTGCGTGGCGAGCACCAGATGGATGCCGGCGGCGCGGGCCAGCTGGGTGATGCGGACGATGGAGTCCTCGACGTCGCGCGGGGCGACCATCATGAGGTCGGCGAGCTCGTCGACGATGACCAGCAGGTACGGATAGGGCGACAGCTCGCGCTCGCTCCCCTCCGGCGCCTTGGCCTTGCCGGTGCGCACGGCGTGGTTGAAGTCGTCGATGTGCCGGTAGCCGTACGCCGCGAGGTCGTCGTAGCGCAGGTCCATCTCCCGCACGACCCACTGCAGCGCCTCGGCTGCCTTCTTCGGGTTCGTGATGATGGGCGTGATGAGGTGCGGAATGCCCTCGTAGGCGGTGAGCTCGACCCGCTTGGGGTCCACGAGCACCATCCGGACGTCCTCCGGCGTCGCCCGGACCATGACCGAGGTGATCAGGCAGTTGATGCACGAGGACTTTCCGGAACCCGTCGCACCGGCCACCAGGACGTGCGGCATCTTCGCCAGATTGGCCATCTCGTAGCCGCCCTCGACGTTCTTGCCGAGCGCGACGAGCATGGGGTGGTCGTCCTCGGCGGCGTCCGCGAGGCGCAGGACGTCGCCGAGATTGACCATCTCCCGGTCGGAGTTGGGGATCTCGATGCCCACGGCGGACTTGCCGGGGATCGGCGAGATGATCCGTACGTCCGGGCTGGCGACCGCGTAGGCGATGTTCTTGGTGAGGGCGGTGATCCGCTCGACCTTGACGGCGGGGCCGAGTTCCACCTCGTAGCGGGTCACCGTCGGGCCGCGCGTGAAGCCGGTGACGGCCGCGTCGACCTTGAACTCCGTGAAGACGTTGGTCAGCGAGGCGACGACGGCGTCGTTGGCGGCGCTCCGCGTCTTGCCGGGACCGCCGCGCTCCAGGAGGTCGAGCGAGGGCAGGGAGTAGGTGATGTCGCCGGAGAGCTGGAGCTGCTCGGCACGCGCGGGCAGCGCCTCGGTGCGTTCGGGAGCGGGCTTGGTCAGGTCGGGGACGGCTCCGCCGGCCTGGCCCGGCTTCCGCGCGCCCTCGCCGTCGGCGGCCGTCTTCTCGGCGGACCGGGCTCCGGGAACGGGCGTCCCGGTCCGCTCGCGGTCGGCGAAGACGCCCTGCGTCAGGTCGGCCACGACCGGGGAGGGCGGCATGCCGTTGAGCACGGCCCCGTCCAGGGCCGCCGCGGCTGCGGCCGCCACGTCGACGGCGTCCATGTCGCGGTTCATGGCGGGCTGGGCCGAGTGCCGGCGCGGACGGCGCCGCTTGGCCAGGGCCTGCCCCTCGGCGTCGTCCGGGTCGTACGCGCCGTCGCCCTCCGGGCCGCGCGCCGCTTTCCGCGTGCGCTCGGGCAGGCCGTCGCGCCACTGCTCGTCGTACCGCTCGTCGTCGCTCGCGTCCTCATCGCCGGGCACGTACACAGGGTCGAGGATGCCGAGCCGCTCGCCGAGCTGCCGCAGCCGCCGCGGGATGGCGTTGACGGGGGTGGCGGTGACGACGAGGAGGCCGAAGACCGTCAGGAGGAGCAGCAGCGGGACCGCGAGGACCTCGCCCATGGTGAAGACGAGCGGCTGCGAGGCGCCCCAGCCGATCAGCCCGCCCGCATCCTGCATCGCGGCCGTGCCGTCCTCGCGGCCCGGCGAACCGCAGGCGATGTGGACCTGGCCGAGCACGCCCACGACGAGGGCCGAGAGCCCGATCACGATGCGGCCGTTGGCCTCGGGCTTCTCGGGATAGAGGATGAGGCGCACCGCGACGGCGCCCAGCAGTATCGGCACCAGCAGGTCCAGGCGCCCGAACGCCCCGGTGACGAGCATCTCGACCAGGTCGCCGACGGGGCCCTTGAGGTGGGACCAGGTACCCGCGGCCACGACGAGGGCGAGACCGAGGAGCAGGAGGGCGAGGCCGTCCTTGCGGTGGGCGGGGTCAAGTCCCTTCGCACCGCGCCCTATGGAACGGAAGACCGCTCCCACGCCGTGGGCCGTGCCGAGCCAGAGCGCGCGGACGAGCCGGTACAGCCCACCGGTGGGCGACGGTGCGGGCTTGGGCGCGGGCCTCTTCACCGCCGCCTTGCGGGCGGGGGCCTTCTTCGCGGGCACCGTCTTCTTCGCCGCCGCCTTCTTGGCTGGCGCGGCTTTCTTCGCCGGTCCCTGGGTACGGCCGGCGCGCTTCGCGGTGCCCGCCGTGCCCAGGGAACCCTTGCCGGACGTACGTGAGGCCATGTGACTGAGGTTACCGGTGTCGACGCCTGTGGACACGTGTGCCTACCGCTTCACCCGTCCGTGTCGCCCTGCGCAGGCGCTCTGCTGACGTGCCGTCAACAGTCGCAGGTCAGCTCTGGGTGGGCAGCGCGGCGGTGGACCCGCCCGTGCCCGGTTCGAGGGCGTCCAGCGCCCGGCGCAGCCCCGTGAGCTTGCGCTCCAGGTGGGCCGCGGTCGCCACGGCGGCGGCGTCCGCCGACTCGTCGTCCAACTGCTTGGAGAGCGCCTCGGCCTGCTCCTCGACGGCGGCGAGCCGCGCGGAGAGCTCGGCGAGGAGACCGGCGGGCTCCTTCTCGTCGGCGCCCTGGTGCGCGCCGCCCTCGAGCTGGAGCCGCAGCAGCGCAGCCTGCTCGCGCAGCTGGCAGTTCTTCATGTAGAGCTCGACGAAGACCGAGACCTTGGCGCGGAGCACCCAGGGGTCGAACGGCTTCGAGATGTAGTCCACCGCACCCGCCGCGTAACCCCGGAAGGTGTGGTGCGGACCGTGGTTGATCGCCGTCAGGAAGATGATCGGGATGTCCCGGGTCCGCTCCCTGCGCTTGATGTGCGCGGCCGTCTCGAACCCGTCCATCCCGGGCATCTGCACGTCCAGCAGAATGACCGCGAAATCGTCCGTGAGCAGCGCCTTGAGCGCTTCCTCCCCTGACGATGCCCTCACCAGTGTCTGATCGAGCGCAGAGAGGATGGCCTCCAGCGCCAGCAGATTCTCCGGCCGGTCATCGACCAGGAGGATCTTGGCCTTCTGCACCATGGCCCGCCCTCCTCGCCCCGGCATCGCACCGGGTTCCGCCCCAGAGGACGACTCTCTTACGCCGCCCGTCCTTGTGCCGGTCATGGTAGCTGCACCCCACCCATCACCACACCCTGTCACCACGATGTCACTGTGCACACAGCGAAAACGCGGTCGAAGACCAGAAGGTTCCCCGGAATCCGCACACTCACACCCCCCGGGAAGGTGCCGGTCGCGGATACCGGGGAGCCCCCGGTCACGTCACTCGCCGCGCATCCACGTCTCCATCACCGACAGCAGGTGGTCGGAATCCACCGGCTTGGTCACGTAGTCCGACGCCCCGCAGTCGATCGCCTTCTCCCGGTCGCCCTTCATCGCCTTGGCGGTCAGCGCGACGATCGGCAGGCCGGCGAACTGGGGCATGCGGCGGATCGCCGTCGTGGTCGCGTAACCGTCCATCTCGGGCATCATGATGTCCATCAGCACGATCGTCACGTCGTCGTGCTGCTCCAGGACCTCGATCCCCTCGCGTCCGTTCTCCGCGTACAGCACCGAGAGTCCGTGCTGCTCCAGCACGCTGGTCAGGGCGAAGACGTTGCGGATGTCGTCGTCGACGATCAGCACCTTCTCCCCCTGGAACCGGAACGTCCTGCGCGGCTCCTGGTTCTCCTGCGGGCCCTGGACCCACTCCTCCGGCGTCGTGCCCTCCTCGCCGGTCCTGCCGTTCGCCAGGGCGGGGCGCTGCGACGCGCCTCCGAGGGCCTTGCGCCTGCGCCGGAACATCCCGGCGGAGTTGGCGGGATCGCCGAGAGGCTGCTCGGTTCGCCCGGGCTGCGACGCCTCGAGCCGCAGGACTCCGCCGGTGGATCCCTCGCGCGCCTCGACGGTCCCGGGCACCGTCTGCGGGTAGCCCTGGGGGGGCAACTCGGCGGCGTGCAGCGGAAGGTAGAGCGTGAAGGTCGATCCCCGGCCGGGTTCGCTCGCCGCGTGGATCTCACCGCCCAGCAGACGGGCGATCTCACGGCTGATGGAGAGGCCGAGCCCCGTGCCCCCGTACTTCCGGCTGGTCGTGCCGTCCGCCTGCTTGAACGCCTCGAAGATCACCAGCATCTTGCTCGACGCGATACCGATCCCGGTGTCCGTCACGGAGAAGGCGATCAGGTCGCCGTCGGCGTCCCGCAGGGAGCCGGCCTCCAGCAGGTGTTCCCGGATGATGTCCGGCACGTCGGTGCCGGCCGGCCTGATCACCAGCTCGACGGCCCCGCTGTCGGTGAACTTGACCGCGTTCGACAGGAGGTTGCGCAGGACCTGCAGCAGCCGCTGCTCGTCCGTGTGCAGCGTGGCGGGCAGCTCCGGCGAGACCCGTACGGAGAAGTCGAGTCCCTTCTCCGCGGTGAGCGGCCGGAACGTCGCCTCGACGTAGTCGACCAGCTGGACCAGTGCGATCCGGGTCGGGCTGACGTCCATCTTGCCCGCCTCGACCTTGGACAGGTCGAGGATGTCGTTGATCAGCTGGAGCAGGTCGGAACCCGCCCCGTGGATCGTCTCGGCGAACTCCACCTGCTTCGGCGAGAGGTTGCCCTCGGCGTTGTCCGCGAGCAGCTTGGCCAGGATGAGCAGCGAGTTGAGCGGTGTGCGCAGCTCGTGCGACATGTTCGCGAGGAACTCGGACTTGTAGCGCATGGACACGGCGAGCTGTTCGGCGCGCTCCTCCAGGACCTGCCGCGCCTCCTCGATCTCGGTGTTCTTCACCTCGATGTCGCGGTTCTGCTGGGCCAGCAGCTCGGCCTTCTCCTCCAGTTCGGCGTTGGACGCCTGGAGTGCCTTCTGCCGGTTCTCCAGCTCCTGGGACCGGTCCCGGAGCTGTTCGGTGAGCTCCTGGGACTGTTCGAGGAGCTTCTCCGTCTTCGTGTTGACGCTGATGGTGTTGACGCTCGTGGCGATCATCTCGGCGAGCTGGTTGAGGAAGTCCCGCTGGATGTGCGTGAACGGCTGGAAGGAGGCCAGCTCGATGACGCCGAGCACCTGGCCCTCGAAGAGCACCGGCAGCACGATCACGTGCGCGGGCGGTGCCTCGCCCAGGCCGGAGGAGATCTTCAGGTACCCAGGGGGCACGTTGTCGACCTGGATCGTCCGCTTCTCCTCGGCCGCCGTACCGATCAGCGTCTCGCCCGGCCGGAAGGAGGTGGGCATGGAGCCCGCCGAGTAGCCGTAACTGCCGCGCATGCGGAGCTCGTACGAGTTCTCCCTGCCGCTGTCGGATCCGACCTCGTCCGCCTCGCCGGTGGTCATGGCGAGGAAGAAGGCACCGTGCTGGGCCGAGACGACCGGGGTCAGCTCGCTCATGATGAGGGAGGCGACGTCGTCCAGGTCACGGCGGCCCTGCATCAGGCCGGAGATGCGCGCCAGGTTGCCCTTGAGCCAGTCCTGCTCCTTGTTGGCCAGGGTCGTGTCCCGCAGGTTGGCGATCATCGTGTTGATGTTGTCCTGCAGCACCTGGATCTCACCTGCGGCGTCCACGTCGATCTTGAGGTTCAGATCGCCGCGGGTCACCGCGGTGGCGACGGCCGCGATGGCACGCACCTGACGGGTCAGGTTCCCGGCCATCTCGTTCACCGACTCGGTGAGGTCGCGCCAGGTCCCGTCGACGTCGCGGACGCGGGCCTGCCCGCCCAGCTGCCCCTCGGTACCCACTTCCCGGGCGACCCGGGTGACCTGCTCGGCGAAGGAGGAGAGCTGGTCGACCATCGTGTTGATGGTGTTCTTCAGCTCCTGGATCTCACCGCGCGCGTCGATGTCGATCTTCTTGGTGAGATCGCCCTTGGCGATGGCCGTGGTGACCGTGGCGATCTGGCGCACCTGACCGGTCAGGTTGGAGGCCATGGAGTTCACCGATTCGGTGAGGTCCTTCCACGTACCCGAGACTCCCGGGACACGTGCCTGGCCGCCGAGTTCGCCCTCGGTGCCCACCTCGCGCGCCACCCGGGTGACCTCGTCGGCGAACGACGACAGGGTCGTCACCATCGTGTTGACGGTGTCGGCGAGCTCCGCGACCTCGCCCCTCGCTTCGACCGTCACCTTCTTCGTCAGGTCGCCGTTGGCCACGGCCGACGAGACCCGGGAGATGTTCCGCACCTGGCTGGTGAGGTTGTTGGCCATCAGGTTGACGTTGTCGCTGAGGTCCTTCCAGATGCCCGTCGCACCCCGCACCCGCGCCTGCCCGCCGAGGATGCCCTCGGTGCCCACCTCGCGGGCGACCCTCGTCACCTCGTCGGCGAAGTTGAGCAGCTGGTCGACCATCGTGTTGACCGTCGTCACCAGTTCGAGGATCTCGCCCTTGGCGTCGACGGTGATCTTCTTGGAGAGATCCCCCTTCGCGACCGCCGTCGTCACTTCGGCGATGTTGCGCACCTGGAGGGTCAGGTTGTTCGCCATGCCGTTGACGGACTGCGTGAGGTCCTTCCACGTGCCGGAGACCCCCTGGACCTCCGCCTGCCCGCCGAGGATGCCCTCCGTACCCACCTCGCGGGCCACCCGGGTCACCTGCTCCGCGAAGTTCGAGAGCTGGTCGACCATCGTGTTGAGGGTGTTCTTCAGCTCCAGGATCTCGCCCCGGGCGTCCACGTCGATCTTCTGCGACAGGTCGCCCCGCGCCACGGCCGTGGCGACCTGGGCGATGTTGCGCACCTGGGCGGTGAGGTTCCCGGCCATGCCGTTCACCGAGTCCGTCAGGTCGCGCCACACACCGGCCACCCCGGGCACCTGCGCCTGGCCGCCGAGACGGCCGTCCGTGCCCACCTCGCGGGCCACCCGGGTCACCTGGTCGGCGAACGCCGACAGCTGGTCGACCATCGTGTTGATGGTGTTCTTCAGCTCCAGGATCTCGCCCCGGGCGTCCACGTCGATCTTCTGCGACAGGTCGCCCCGCGCCACGGCCGTCGTCACCTGGGCGATCTGACGCACCTGGGAGGTGAGGTTGCCGGCCATGAAGTTGACGGAGTCGGTGAGCTCCTTCCACGTCCCGGACACACCGTCGACACGCGCCTGGCCCCCCAGCCGGCCCTCCGTGCCCACGTCGCGCGCCATCCGGGTCACCTGGTCGGCGAAGTTGGACAGCTGCGCCACCATCGTGTTGACGGTGTTCTTCAGCTCCAGCATCTCGCCGGCCACGTCGACCGTGACCTTCTGCGACAGGTCGCCGTTGGCGACCGCCGTCGTCACCTGCGCGATGTCGCGCACCTGGCCGGTGAGGTTGCGGAAGGCGGTGTTCACCGAGTCGGTGAGGTCCTTCCACGTCCCGGCGGCCCCGGGGACCTCGGCCTGCCCGCCGAGCCGGCCCTCGACGCCGACCTCCCGAGCCACCCGGGTGACCTCCGAACCGAAGGCCTGGAGCTGGTCCACCATCGTGTTGACGGTGTTCTTCAGCTCCAGCATCTCGCCGGCCACGTCGACCGTGACCTTCTGCGTCATGTCTCCGCTGGCCACCGCGGTGGTCACCTGCGCGATGTCGCGCACCTGGGTCGTCAGGTTCCGGAAGACGGTGTTGACCGAGTCGGTGAGGTCCTTCCACGTCCCGGCGGCACCGGGCACCTGCGCCTGCCCGCCGAGCAGGCCCTCGCCGCCGACCTCGCTCGCGACGCGCGTCACCTCGTCGGCGAAGGTGCGCAGCGTCTCGGTCATCTGGTTGATCGTCTCGGCGAGCTGCGCGACCTCGCCACGGGCGCTGACCGTGACCTTCTGCGTCAGGTCTCCGTTGGCGACGGCCGTCGTCACCTCGGCGATACCGCGCACCTGGGACGTCAGGTTGCCGGCCATCGTGTTGACGGAGTCGGTCAGGTCCTTCCAGACCCCCGCAACCCCCGGCACGGTCGCCTGCCCGCCCAGCTCGCCCTCGGTACCCACCTCGCGGGCGACCCGGGTCACCTCCGAGGAGAACGACGACAGCTGGTCGACCATCGTGTTGACGGTGTTCTTGAGCTGGAGCATCTCACCGGCCACGTGGACGGTGACCTTGCGCGAGAGATCGCCCTTGGCGACCGCCGTCGTCACCAGGGCGATGTCACGCACCTGGGCCGTCAGGCGGTACGCCATGGTGTTCACGGAGTCGGTGAGGTCTTTCCACGACCCGGACATGCCGCGCACCTGGGCCTGACCGCCGAGCTTGCCCTCGGTCCCGACCTCGACGGCGACCCGGGTCACCTGCTCGGTGAACGCGGAGAGCTGGTCGACGAGGTTGTTGACCGTACGGGCGACCTTCAGGAACTCACCGCGCAGCGGGCGCACCGTCTCGTCGGCCGCATGGGTGCGCAGCTCCATCCGCTGGTCGAGATCACCGTCCGCGACCGCGGAGAGCACCCGCCCGACCTCGGACACGGGTCGCGCCAGATCGTCGACGAGCTCGTTGGACGCGTCGATGGCCGCCGCCCACGAGCCCTCGCAGGCCCCGGTCTCCAGGCGCTCGGTGAGCTTGCCCTCCCGTCCGACCACACGCCGCACCCTGGCGAGCTCGCCCGTCAGGTGCAGATTGCGGTCGGCCACCTCGTTGAAGACCGCCGCGATCTCCGTGAGCACACCGTCACCGGAGACGGTGAGCCGCCTGCGGAAGTTGCCGTCACGCATCGCCACGAGGGCGGCGAGCAGTCTGTTCAGAGCTGCCGCGTCCACGTCGACGGTTCCATTGCGCTGCTTTTTCACGGGCTGCCCGCCTTTTGTGCGCGTTCCTGAACCCCGCGCCGCCACGCCAGACTCCACCGTGTCCCTCCCGCAGGGGTTGACCGTATCGCTAGGGCCGTTTTCGGAAGCTTGCCCAGTTCCACTTTGGCTCACCGCCACAGCACACCGTCGACGGGTGACCATGGGGCCGTCAAATCGTTGAAACGTACCAGGCCGAAACCCGAGTGCGGAGAAAGTTCCACGGTCGTCCCACTTCCCTCACGGGGAGAGCCGGAATCGTGCGCCCGGCGCACACCCGGCGGGCGGTCCGCGCACCGAAGTCCGCCCTCGTGTACACGGGACACCGGGCGAGCGTCTAGCCTGGCAGGCGAATCGAAGCGGCGAGAAACGGGCACAGGACTCGGGGAAGCGACGAGACACCAAATGGGGAGTGCTGTGATCACCGCGCGGGCGGCTGCCACCTTCGATCCGGTCGGTCGCTCGGTCGCGACCGCCCGCGCGTTCGTACGCGACACCCTCCAGGGGTGGGGATACACGGACGTCGTCGACGACGCCGTCGTGCTCACGAGCGAACTCGTGACCAATGCCGTCGTGCACGCGGGGACCGCGGCCGACGTGCTCTGCCTGCGTACCGAGGACGGCGTACGCGTCGAGGTCTCCGACCACTACCCGGAACGCGAGGTACCGCTCCAGAGCCTCGGCCTGGACTTCGGCAGCCCGGACCGGGAGGGCGGCCGCGGCCTGCTGCTCTGCGCCGCTCTCGCCACCCGCTGGGGCGTCGAGTACACCCCGACGCACAAGCACGTCTGGTTCCAGCTCGACCTTCCCGAACGTCCCGTGGGCATCCGCTCGGCCAGCCCGGTCCTGCCGACCGCGCTCCTTCCCGTCGCGGAACAGCGGGTGCGGGTGGCCGTCGTCCAGACCGACGGCGCGGGTGCCATCGCCTCGTGGAACGAGGACGCCTCCTTCCTCTTCGGGCACGCGGCGGAGCAGGTCGAGGGCAAGCAGCTCACCGACTTCGTGGCGTGGCCGCACACCCCGGGCACGAGCACGGGCATCGCCGACGCGCTGCGCCTCTCCCGGTGGGAGGGCAGCTACGGCATCCGCGGCGCGGACGGCCGGGTCATCCCGGTGTACGCCTCGCACCTCAGAGTGCGTGACGCGCAGGGTGAGCCGTCGACCGTCTGCCTCCTGGTACGCGACTACGAGCGGGCCGTGCTCCAGACCCCGGTGCGCGCGCCCGTCTCCGACACCTCTGCCGAGAACCGCAGCACGGACCCCTTCGAGATCTTCATCGGCTCCCCCGCCCCCGACGACCTCGACGGCCTGCTGCAGCGCACCGTCGAGCGGGCCCGCGACATGCTGGACGCCGACGCCGCGTTCCTGCTGCTCGCCACCGACGACGAGACGGAGCTGGAGGTCCGCGCGACCACGGGCCTGCCCTCCGCCCGCCAGCGCTTCGCACGGGTCCCCGTGGAGGCGGGCACGGGGCGTTACGGCTCCGCGCGCATGCCCGCCGTCCACGAGGACCTCACGGTCGTGCCGGGCGCCGTCCCCCTGCTGAGCGACACCGGGATGCGTTCGGTGGTCACGGTGCCTCTCAAGGTCGAGGGCCGCCTCACCGGCTCCCTGGGCGTCTCGGCGGAGGCACCGGGGCGGTATTCGAACGAGGAGGCACTGCGACTGCAGTTCGCCGCCGACCGCATCGCTCTCGCCGTCGAGTCGGCACGGCTCGGTGAGCTCGAACGCCTGCGCCGCGGTTCGCTGTCCTTCCTCGTCGAGGCCTCCGACCTCCTCGCCGGCACCCTCGACAGGGACCAGACGCTGGCGCTGATGGCCCAGATGACGGTCCCCACCCTGGCCACCTGGTGCGCGGTCTACACCATCGCGGACCAGTCGTCGGAGCCCTACCTCTCGTACGTCCTGCACGAGGACGAGGAGCTCATCGACGGCCTGAAGGCGCTGTTGTCCTCGATCAGCCCGCCGGATCCCGTCCCCGCCCCCGGGGCCCGCATCTGGCCGGCGCCCACGGAGGCCGGTCACGCGGCCGCGCTGCGTACGTCCAAGCGCACGCTCGGCCGGGACGCCCCGCTGAGCATGGGCGCGGCAGCCCGCACCACCCTGGCGACGGCCGCGGCCGTCGGAGGCGAGACCGTGGTACTGCCGCTGGTGGCGCGCAACCGCGTCATCGGCATGCTGACACTCGGCAAACCGTCCGACGAGCACTTCCGCCAGGAGATCCTCGAACTGGCCGAGGACCTGTCCAGACGGGCCGCTCTGGCCCTCGACAACGCCCGCCTGTACTCGGAGCGCATGGCCATCAGCCAGTCCCTCCAGCGCAGCCTCCTGCCGCCCGGCCTGCCCGACGTGCCCAATGTCGAGATCGAGGTCATCTACCGGGCCGCCGGTGAGGGCAACGAGGTCGGCGGCGACTTCTACGACGTCTTCCCCATCCGCGACGGCGCCTACGGGTTCGCCATCGGCGACGTCTGCGGCACGGGTCCGGAGGCCGCGGCCGTCACGGGGCTCGCCCGGCACGCCCTGCGCCTGCTCGCCCGCGAGGGCTTCGGAGGGCCGGCGGTCCTGCAGCGGCTGAACGCGGCCATCCTGGACGAGGGCGCCCGCAGCCGCTTCCTCACGCTGCTGTACGGCGAGCTGTGGCCCCAGGAGGACGGCAGCGCCCTCCTGAAGGTCGTTTGTGCAGGCCATCCGCTCCCCCTGCGCCTGCGGCAGGACGGCTCCGTGGAGGCGGCGGCCGAACCGCAGCCGCTGCTGGGGGTCATCGAGGACCTCGACCTCTACGAGGAGGAGGTCACACTCGCTCCCGGCGACGTGCTCCTGTGCGTGACGGACGGGGTCACCGAACGCCGTGAGGGGACGCGCATGCTCGGCGACGACGGCTTGGCCGAGGTCCTCGCCACGTGTACGGGCCTGACGGCGGGGGCGGTGGCCGGACGCATCCTGCGGGCGGTCGAACGCTTCGCCGCGGAACCGGCCTCCGACGACATGGCCATCCTGGCCATGCGTGTCCCGGAGCCGCAGAACTTCTAGTGCCGGCGTGTGGGGGGCTCGGCGGCATCCGCGACGCGTCGCGGGCCCGAGCCGACGCCCGCACGCCGTCGAGCGGCCCGCCGGTCCGCTGCGCTCAGCCGGCGTCCCCCGTGGTCCCGTCCGTCCGCTCCCTGAGGAAGTCCGCGTGGCCGTTGTGCCGGGCGTACTCCTGGATCATCAGCACGTAGACCCAGCGCAGGCTGAGAGGGACTCCCCGGGGCGACACGAACGTCTCGTCGAGGTCGCGCCCGGCGGCCGCCCGGTCGCACAGGCGCAGTTCGGTCCGGAAGCGTGCGAACGCCTGGGCGGCATCCGCCACTTCGACTCCGTCGAACCCCTCGTCGCCGTCCTCCGGATCCGTGAAGACGTCGCCGAGAGCCTCGCCCGCGACACTCCTCCGGAACCACCAGCGCTCGATCTCCGCCATATGACGGACGAGGCCGAGGAGGGTGAGCGCGGACGGCTTCACGGTCGTCCTGGACAGTTCCCCGGACGCGAGCCCCGCGCACTTGGCCAGGAGCGTCTCCCGGTGCCACTGCAGCCAGCCCTCCAGCATCCGGCGTTCGGGGAGGGTGCCCAGGGTTCCGAGCTCCACGGTCCGGACAACGGGCGGTGCGGTCCATGCCATGAGCCCACACTGCCCTTCGTGGCGGGCGGGTTCAAGCCGGGTGGCCGGCTGGGGCCTGGCAGGCTGCCAGGATGGCCATACCCTCGCCCTGCGGCGCCTTCTCGCTCACCACGATGTACTCCGTGCCCGACGACTCCTGGTACCTGGAGCTGGACCTCGCTGCCACCGGCCGGACCCTGGTCATCGCGATCGTCCCGGACGAGGATCCGGCGCGGGAACCCACGGTGTGCTTCGACACTGCGGGAGAGCACCTGGACATCCCCTACTCGGTCATCCGCTGGTTCATGGACCACGTCGAGACGGAGATACGGACTTCCCGCGCCTGGATGCGGCTGCGACCTGAACTCGTCGAGGTCGTGCATGCTCTGCGTCAGGAGTTCCAGGGCGGCATCAGCGACCACGAGTTCGTCGAGGTTCTGCGGGAGGTACGCGGCCGGGTCGCCGAAACGGACCTCCCAGCGGTCCTTGCGGCCTCCTTCGGGCGGAGACCTGATGGGACCACTGAGCACGACGTGCTGTCACTCATGCCCGCCGAAAAGCCTGGGGCGGCCACATAGCGGCACCTCTCTGCTCCTGGATACACAAAAAGGCCCCCGCCGACGGCGGGGGCCTTTTCCTTGCTGAGCCCCAATGCGGAATCGAACCGCAGACCTTCTCCTTACCATGGAGACGCTCTACCGACTGAGCTATTGGGGCCTGCTGCCTTGCGGCAACGAGGTAAAGCATACCCCGAACGAGGGGGTGCTCATAACCGTCCTGACGTGGCGTCTGTCGGCGGCGGATCGCTGGGCGTTGACCACGGGGGCGGTGCCTCCGAAGCTGCGGCGGACCGCTCGGTTCAGGGGCGGGCCAGGACTCCTCACCCAGTAGGCGACACCGGAGACAGGGACACAGGGGATCGCTGGGCCCACGGGCCGGCTCCAGCGATGAAACCGGCCGGGAACGCAGAAAAGCCCCGTGCCACAAGGGCACGGGGCTTTCCCGGAATAATTGTTCGGCGGCGTCCTACTCTCCCACAGGGTCCCCCCTGCAGTACCATCGGCGCTGAAAGGCTTAGCTTCCGGGTTCGGAATGTAACCGGGCGTTTCCCTAACGCAATGACCACCGAAACACTATGAAATTAACCAACACCGGAACACAACACGGCCGTTCGTTATTTCAGAACTAACACAGTGGACGCGAGCAACTGAGGACAAGCCCTCGGCCTATTAGTACCAGTCAGCTCCACCCGTTACCGGGCTTCCACATCTGGCCTATCAACCCAGTCGTCTACTGGGAGCCTTAACCACTCAAGGTGGTGGGAATACTCATCTTGAAGCAGGCTTCCCGCTTAGATGCTTTCAGCGGTTATCCTTTCCGAACGTAGCCAACCAGCCATGCCCTTGGCAGGACAACTGGCACACCAGAGGTTCGTCCGTCCCGGTCCTCTCGTACTAGGGACAGCCCTTCTCAATATTCCTACGCGCACAGCGGATAGGGACCGAACTGTCTCACGACGTTCTAAACCCAGCTCGCGTACCGCTTTAATGGGCGAACAGCCCAACCCTTGGGACCGACTCCAGCCCCAGGATGCGACGAGCCGACATCGAGGTGCCAAACCATCCCGTCGATATGGACTCTTGGGGAAGATCAGCCTGTTATCCCCGGGGTACCTTTTATCCGTTGAGCGACAGCGCTTCCACAAGCCACTGCCGGATCACTAGTCCCGACTTTCGTCCCTGCTCGACCCGTCGGTCTCACAGTCAAGCTCCCTTGTGCACTTACACTCAACACCTGATTGCCAACCAGGCTGAGGGAACCTTTGGGCGCCTCCGTTACTCTTTAGGAGGCAACCGCCCCAGTTAAACTACCCATCAGACACTGTCCCTGATCCGGATCACGGACCCAGGTTAGACATCCAGCACGACCAGAGTGGTATTTCAACGGCGACTCCACAACCACTGGCGTGGCTGCTTCAAAGTCTCCCACCTATCCTACACAAGCCGAACCGAACACCAATATCAAACTATAGTAAAGGTCCCGGGGTCTTTCCGTCCTGCTGCGCGAAACGAGCATCTTTACTCGTAGTGCAATTTCACCGGGCCTATGGTTGAGACAGTCGAGAAGTCGTTACGCCATTCGTGCAGGTCGGAACTTACCCGACAAGGAATTTCGCTACCTTAGGATGGTTATAGTTACCACCGCCGTTTACTGGCGCTTAAGTTCTCAGCTTCGCACACCCGAAAGTGCACTAACCGGTCCCCTTAACGTTCCAGCACCGGGCAGGCGTCAGTCCGTATACATCGCCTTACGGCTTCGCACGGACCTGTGTTTTTAGTAAACAGTCGCTTCTCGCTGGTCTCTGCGGCCACCCCCAGCTCACCGAGTAAATCGGATCACCAGTGATGGCCCCCCTTCTCCCGAAGTTACGGGGGCATTTTGCCGAGTTCCTTAACCATAGTTCACCCGAACGCCTCGGTATTCTCTACCTGACTACCTGAGTCGGTTTAGGGTACGGGCCGCCATGAAACTCGCTAGAGGCTTTTCTCGACAGCATAGGATCATCCACTTCACCACAATCGGCTCGGCATCAGGTCTCAGCCTTAATGTGTGACGGATTTACCTACCACACGGCCTACACCCTTACCCCGGGAACAACCATCGCCCGGGTTGGACTACCTTCCTGCGTCACCCCATCGCTTACCTAGTACAAGTCTGGTTCGTCGGCTCCACCACTACCCTCAACTCCGAAGAGATCGGGCCGGCTTCACGGACTTAGCATCGCCTGATTCAGTATTGGGCGTTTCAAAGCGGGTACCGGAATATCAACCGGTTGTCCATCGACTACGCCTGTCGGCCTCGCCTTAGGTCCCGACTTACCCTGGGCAGATCAGCTTGACCCAGGAACCCTTAGTCAATCGGCGCACACGTTTCTCACGTGTGTATCGCTACTCATGCCTGCATTCTCACTCGTGAACCGTCCACAACTCGCTTCCGCGGCTGCTTCACCCGGCACACGACGCTCCCCTACCCATCCACACAGGCGTTGGCCCTATATGTGTGAATGACACGACTTCGGCGGTACGCTTGAGCCCCGCTACATTGTCGGCGCGGAATCACTTGACCAGTGAGCTATTACGCACTCTTTCAAGGGTGGCTGCTTCTAAGCCAACCTCCTGGTTGTCTCTGCGACTCCACATCCTTTCCCACTTAGCGTACGCTTAGGGGCCTTAGTCGATGCTCTGGGCTGTTTCCCTCTCGACCATGGAGCTTATCCCCCACAGTCTCACTGCCGTGCTCTCACTTACCGGCATTCGGAGTTTGGCTAAGGTCAGTAACCCGGTAGGGCCCATCGCCTATCCAGTGCTCTACCTCCGGCAAGAAACACACGACGCTGCACCTAAATGCATTTCGGGGAGAACCAGCTATCACGGAGTTTGATTGGCCTTTCACCCCTAACCACAGGTCATCCCCCAGGTTTTCAACCCTGGTGGGTTCGGTCCTCCACGAAGTCTTACCTCCGCTTCAACCTGCCCATGGCTAGATCACTCCGCTTCGGGTCTAGAGCGTGCAACTCAATCGCCCTATTCGGACTCGCTTTCGCTACGGCTTCCCCACACGGGTTAACCTCGCTACACACCGCTAACTCGCAGGCTCATTCTTCAAAAGGCACGCAGTCACGACGCACCGAGCAAGCTCGATGCGCGACGCTCCCACGGCTTGTAGGCACACGGTTTCAGGTACTATTTCACTCCGCTCCCGCGGTACTTTTCACCATTCCCTCACGGTACTATCCGCTATCGGTCACCAGGGAATATTTAGGCTTAGCGGGTGGTCCCGCCAGATTCACACGGGATTTCTCGGGCCCCGTGCTACTTGGGTGGTTCTCAAACGAGCCGTTGATGTTTCAGCTACGGGGGTCTTACCCTCTACGCCGGACCTTTCGCATGTCCTTCGCCTACACCAACGGTTTCTGACTCGTCGACCAACCGGCAGATTGATCAAGAGAACTCCCACAACCCCGCATGCGCAACCCCTGCCGGGTATCACACGCATACGGTTTGGCCTCATCCAGTTTCGCTCGCCACTACTCCCGGAATCACGGTTGTTTTCTCTTCCTGCGGGTACTGAGATGTTTCACTTCCCCGCGTTCCCTCCACACTGCCTATGTGTTCAGCAGCGGGTGACAGCCCATGACGACTGCCGGGTTTCCCCATTCGGAAACCCCCGGATCAAAGCTTGGTTGACAGCTCCCCGGGGACTATCGTGGCCTCCCACGTCCTTCATCGGTTCCTGGTGCCAAGGCATCCACCGTGCGCCCTTAAAAACTTGGCCACAGATGCTCGCGTCCACTGTGCAGTTCTCAAACAACGACCAGCCACCCATCACCCCACCCTTACAGGTGAGTGCACTGGGGCCGGCAACCGAAGGCGACCATGACGGCCGTACCTTCAGATACCCAACAGCGTGCCCGACCCGACCAACCCGTTCCTGTTTTCCACGCCGAAGCAGTACTCACAAAAACTTGCCGATCGTGCCGAATAGTCAACGTTCCACCCATGAGCAACCAGCATCGAACATTCGCCGATGTACTGGCCTCTGGTCAGCCGAAGCCGACAAGAAGTGCTCCTTAGAAAGGAGGTGATCCAGCCGCACCTTCCGGTACGGCTACCTTGTTACGACTTCGTCCCAATCGCCAGTCCCACCTTCGACAGCTCCCTCCCACAAGGGGTTGGGCCACCGGCTTCGGGTGTTACCGACTTTCGTGACGTGACGGGCGGTGTGTACAAGGCCCGGGAACGTATTCACCGCAGCAATGCTGATCTGCGATTACTAGCAACTCCGACTTCATGGGGTCGAGTTGCAGACCCCAATCCGAACTGAGACCGGCTTTTTGAGATTCGCTCCGCCTCGCGGCATCGCAGCTCATTGTACCGGCCATTGTAGCACGTGTGCAGCCCAAGACATAAGGGGCATGATGACTTGACGTCGTCCCCACCTTCCTCCGAGTTGACCCCGGCAGTCTCCTGTGAGTCCCCATCACCCCGAAGGGCATGCTGGCAACACAGAACAAGGGTTGCGCTCGTTGCGGGACTTAACCCAACATCTCACGACACGAGCTGACGACAGCCATGCACCACCTGTATACCGACCACAAGGGGGGCACCATCTCTGATGCTTTCCGGTATATGTCAAGCCTTGGTAAGGTTCTTCGCGTTGCGTCGAATTAAGCCACATGCTCCGCTGCTTGTGCGGGCCCCCGTCAATTCCTTTGAGTTTTAGCCTTGCGGCCGTACTCCCCAGGCGGGGAACTTAATGCGTTAGCTGCGGCACCGACGACGTGGAATGTCGCCAACACCTAGTTCCCAACGTTTACGGCGTGGACTACCAGGGTATCTAATCCTGTTCGCTCCCCACGCTTTCGCTCCTCAGCGTCAGTAATGGCCCAGAGATCCGCCTTCGCCACCGGTGTTCCTCCTGATATCTGCGCATTTCACCGCTACACCAGGAATTCCGATCTCCCCTACCACACTCTAGCTAGCCCGTATCGAATGCAGACTCGGGGTTAAGCCCCGAGCTTTCACATCCGACGTGACAAGCCGCCTACGAGCTCTTTACGCCCAATAATTCCGGACAACGCTTGCGCCCTACGTATTACCGCGGCTGCTGGCACGTAGTTAGCCGGCGCTTCTTCTGCAGGTACCGTCACTTTCGCTTCTTCCCTGCTGAAAGAGGTTTACAACCCGAAGGCCGTCATCCCTCACGCGGCGTCGCTGCATCAGGCTTTCGCCCATTGTGCAATATTCCCCACTGCTGCCTCCCGTAGGAGTCTGGGCCGTGTCTCAGTCCCAGTGTGGCCGGTCGCCCTCTCAGGCCGGCTACCCGTCGTCGCCTTGGTAGGCCATTACCCCACCAACAAGCTGATAGGCCGCGGGCTCATCCTTCACCGCCGGAGCTTTTAACCCCGTCCCATGAGGGACAGAGTGTTATCCGGTATTAGACCCCGTTTCCAGGGCTTGTCCCAGAGTGAAGGGCAGATTGCCCACGTGTTACTCACCCGTTCGCCACTAATCCACCCCGAAAGGCTTCATCGTTCGACTTGCATGTGTTAAGCACGCCGCCAGCGTTCGTCCTGAGCCAGGATCAAACTCTCCGTGAATGTTTTCCCGTAATCGGGATCACAACACGAGAGCGGAACAACCAGGTCGGAATATGACCGGCTGTTCACAGCGTCCTCGCTGTTGTTGCCTACCCGATCCGAAGACCCGGCAGGACTTTTCAAAGGAACCACCAACCTGCGTGATGCAGGCCGGGGTATCAACATATCTGGCGTTGACTTTTGGCACGCTGTTGAGTTCTCAAGGAACGGACGCTTCCTTCGGTCCCGTTTCACCGGGGCCCTCCGGGCGCTTCCCTTCGTTCTTGCGTTTCCGACTCTATCAGACTCTTTCGTGTCCGATTTCCCGGTCGAAGCGGGATACTGCTTTTCGCTTTCCAGTTCCTCGCTTTCGCGATTCCCTTTCCGGCGGTTCCAACTTTACCAGACTCTTTTTCGTTCCGTTTCCGGTCCGAATTTGATTCCGGCGACCTGTGGAGTGGTCTTTGCCTTTCGGCGATCCCGACTTTATCAGAAGTTCTGAGTCGGAATTCCCCGCCTCCTCGAAGGGCTCCCTCGCACAGACGTGCGCGGGGTGCTTCCCGTTCGGGCGGAATGGCAAACGTACTGGAGCGGGCCGCCCCGATGCAAATCGGGGCGGCCCGCTCCAGGTCGGCCGCAGGTGGCGGCCTCCTACGGTCAGACCTCGACGACGACCGGAAGGATCATCGGGCGCCGGCGATAGGTGTCCGACACCCACTTGCCGACGGTGCGGCGGACCAGCTGCTGGAGCTGGTGCGGCTCCATCACCCCGTCCTGGGCCGACTTGTTGAGGGCCTCCGCGACCTTCGGCACCACCGCGCTGAAGGCGGAGTCGTCGATGCCGGAACCGCGGGCCTGGATGTGCGGGCCGCCCACGATCTTGCCGGACGAGCTGTCCACCACGATGAAGACCGAGATGATCCCCTCGTCGCCGAGGATGCGGCGGTCCTTGAGGGACGTCTCCGTGACGTCGCCGACGGAGAGACCGTCGACGTACACGTAGCCGGCCTGGACCTTGCCGACGATCTTCGCCTTGCCGTCGACGAGGTCGACGACGACACCGTCCTCGGCGATGACGATGTGGTCCTTCGGCACGCCGGTCAGCGCACCGAGTTCGGCGTTGGCCCTCAGGTGGCGCCATTCGCCGTGCACCGGCATCAGGTTCTTCGGCTTGCAGATGTTGTAGAAGTACAGCAGCTCGCCGGCCGAGGCGTGGCCCGAGACGTGGACCTTGGCGTTGCCCTTGTGGACGACGTTCGCGCCCCAGCGGGTCAGGCCGTTGATCACGCGGTACACCGCGTTCTCGTTGCCCGGGATCAGGGACGACGCCAGGATCACGGTGTCGCCCGGGACGATCCGGATCTGGTGGTCCCGGTTGGCCATGCGCGAGAGCGCGGCCATGGGCTCACCCTGGGAACCGGTGCAGACGAGCACGACCTCGTCGTCCGGCAGGTCGTCGAGCGTCTTCACGTCGACGACGAGGCCCGCGGGAACCTTCAGGTAGCCCAGGTCACGGGCGATGCCCATGTTGCGGACCATGGAACGGCCGACGAAGGCGACCCTGCGGCCGTACTCGTGGGCGGCGTCCAGGATCTGCTGGATGCGGTGCACGTGGCTGGCGAAGCTGGCCACGATGATGCGCTTCTGGGCGTTGGCGAACACCGTCCGCAGCACGTTGGAGATGTCCCGCTCGGGCGGCACGAATCCGGGGACCTCGGCGTTGGTCGAGTCGGAGAGCAGCAGATCGATGCCCTCCTCGCTCAGCCTCGCGAAGGCGTGCAGGTCGGTGAGCCGGCCGTCCAGCGGGAGCTGGTCCATCTTGAAGTCACCGGTCGCGACGGCCAGGCCGGCGGGGGTCCGGATGGCGACGGCCAGAGCGTCCGGGATGGAGTGGTTGACGGCGATGAACTCGCAGTCGAACACGCCGAGGCGCTCGCGCTGTCCCTCCGCCACCTCCAGGGTGTACGGACGGATCCGGTGCTCCTGGAGCTTGGCCTCGATGAGGGCGAGGGTCAGCTTCGAGCCGATCAGCGGGATGTCCGGCTTCAGGCGGAGCAGGTAGGGCACGCCACCGATGTGGTCCTCGTGGCCGTGCGTGAGGACGATGCCCTCGATGTCGTCCAGGCGGTCCCGGATCGTGGTGAAGTCCGGAAGGATCAGGTCGATGCCGGGCTGCTCCTCCTCCGGGAAGAGCACGCCGCAGTCGACGATGAGCAGGCGGCCGCCGTATTCGAAGACCGTCATGTTGCGGCCGATTTCGCCCAGGCCACCGAGCGGGGTGACGCGGAGGCCGCCCTTCGGGAGCTTCGGCGGGGTACCGAGTTCGGGATGCGGATGACTCAAAAGACTCTCCTTACCACGCGCGCCACGTACCGCTGAGGGCACGTGGCGCGCATGTCATTCGTGCACTTGCTGTTGTCAGGTGGTGTTTCCGTCGCGGGTCTCCCCGCTTATTCAGTTGTGAAGTCCGTGGTCAGAGCTGTACCCCGCCGGCTGCCAGATCGATCTTGAGCTGGGCCGTCTCCTGCTCGGAGAGTTCCACGAGCGGGAGGCGCAGCGGCCCTGCGGGCAGGCCCTGCAGGGTGAGCGCCGCCTTCGTGGTGATCACGCCCTGGGTGCGGAACATGCCGGTGAAGACGGGGAGCAGCTTCTGGTGGATCTCGGTGGCCTTCTGCACGTCGCCGCCGAGGTGGGCCTCGATGAGCGCGCGCAGCTCGGGGGTGACGACGTGGCCGACGACGGACACGAATCCGCAGGCGCCGACCGAGAGGAGCGGCAGGTTGAGCATGTCGTCGCCGGAGTACCAGGCGAGTCCGGACTGGGCGATGGCCCAGCTGGAGCGGCCGAGGTCGCCCTTGGCGTCCTTGTTCGCGACGATCCGGGGGTGCTCGGCGAGCCGGACGAGTGTCTCTGTGTCGATCGGCACACCGCTGCGGCCGGGAATGTCGTACAGCATCACCGGGAGTCCGGTGGAGTCGGCGATGACGTTGAAGTGCCGGAGGAGGCCCTCCTGCGGCGGCTTGTTGTAGTACGGGGTGACCGCGAGGAGACCGTGGGCGCCTGCCCGCTCGGCTGCCAGGGCCAGCTCGATGCTGTGCCGGGTGTCGTTGGTGCCGACCCCCGCGACGACGTGGGCCCGGTCCCCGACGGCTTCGAGGACAGCCCTCACGAGCTGGTCTTTCTCCGCGTCGCTGGTGGTCGGGGACTCGCCCGTGGTGCCGTTGATGATCAGGCCGTCGTTGCCTGCGTCCACCAGGTGGGCGGCGAGCCGCTGGGCGCCGTCGATGTCGAGTGCGCCGTCCGCCGTGAAGGGCGTGACCATAGCGGTGAGGACCCGCCCGAAGGGGGTCTGCGGAGTGGAGATCGGAGCCATGGGTAACACGCTACTCGTTGGTCGGAGCGCCGCGCCCCCTCGGGGGGACGGGGAAGAGGAGCCCGGCACTGCCTGCTCGGGGGTTCAAGCAGTGCCGGGTCCGTTTGATCAGCCTAGATGAACTTCACGAAACGTCGCAATACGGACACCGCTTACGGAGCTACACGTCCGTTTTTGTTGAACGCGGCATGAGTGAGCGGCATGAGGGTCTGCCAGTGCTGCTCCATCTGTTCGCCGACCATCTCGATCTCGCGCTGCGGGAAGGACGGGACCTTGGCCAGTTCGTGCTGGGTCCGCAGTCCGAGGAAGTGCATCAGCGAGCGGGCGTTGCAGGTGGCGTACATCGTCGAGAACAGGCCGACGGGCAGCACCGCGCGGGCGACCTCGCGGGCGACACCGGCGGCGAGCATCTCCTGGTAGGCGTCGTACGCCTGGCGGTAGGAGTCCTCCATGGCCCGGCTGGTGAGCGCGTGCTGCTCCGGCGTCCCCTCGACGAACTCGTACTTGCCGGGACGGCCCTGCTGGATGAGCTTGCGGGACTCGCCCGGGACGTAGAAGACCGGCTCGAGCTCCCTGTAGCGGCCCGATTCCTCGTTGTAGGACCAGCCCACGCGGTGCCGCATGAACTCACGGAACACGAAGATCGGGGCGCTGATGAAGAAGGTCATCGAGTTGTGCTCGAACGGGCTGCCGTGCCGGTCCCGCATGAGGTAGTTGATGAGACCCTTGGAGCGCTCGGGGTCTTTCGTGACCTCTTCCAGGGACTGCTCACCGGCCGTCGACACACGGGCCGCGAACAGCACGTCGGAGTCGCTTGCGGCGGATTTCACCAGGTCAACGGTGACGTCGCTGCGGAAGTGGGCCTTGGTGGGCTCGGGGGTGTCGGTCACCGGCGGGGGTCCTTTTCATCGCGTCGCTCGGGCGGCAACCACTCTACGGGGCGCCGGGCGGGCCGCCGTCGGCGGGAATTCCCGCACGCGTTCGGCGATTCGTGGCACCGATCAGGCCTCCCGTACGTCTGACTCATCAGCAGCACCCGTCACAGAGTTCAAGGAGAGTTTCCTCATGTTCCGCCGGCGTGAATCCGTCCCGTTCTCGTTCGTAGCCGAGGCCGACCGGTTCCGCAGTAACGTCACACCTCCTCCCCGCCGGCGTCCGAGCGCCTCGCAGCTGGCGAGTCGTTCACTCGTCGGGCTGACCCTGATCGCCGGGTTCGCCGGGTCGCTGCTCTTCGGACTGCCCGCGCTGGACACCGACGGCACCCCTCCGCACAGCCGGACGTCCGAGGCGTCGCAGCACCGCTGACCCGTACGGGCCCCCTGGGGTGGTCGGCCGGGGGGCCTCTCGGTAGCCTCACCGGGCACAGCAATCGAGCGTGCTTGTGAGTGAGGATCAGTCGTGCCCCTGCCCTTCCTGACGGCCGACCGCGCATTCGACGCGGACGCAGAGGACATCGCACTGCCGTTCGACGACCATGACAGCTGGCGGCGGCCCTACCGTCCCGGCCCGTGGCGGGTCGCGGCGGCGGCCACCCTGCTGCTTCTCGCGTCCTTCGTGCTGCTCGCCGGCGTGATCATCACGGTGACCGGATCGCTGTCCGGCGCGAGCGTGTGCTTCGTGCTCGCCGGCGCGGCCATCGTGAGCGCGCTGCGGCTGCTGCGCGTGGGCGCGTGGGTGAGCCGCCACGGCGTACGGCGGGTGGCTTTCCTCCGTACGACCACGATCGCGTGGAGCGACGCCTCGGTCGTCCGTACGGTCCAGCAGCCGGTGCGGTGGCTCGGCTTCCCGCGCACCGTCCAGGGCCAGGCCCTGATCGTGGTGCGCCGGGGCAGCGAGACGCCGATGCCCCTGCTGACGGACCACAACGCGGACTTCCTGGCGCGTGCCGAGGCCTTCGAGCGGGCCACCGACACGGTCGAGGCCTGGAGCGACGAGTACCGCACCGGCTGACACCGGTCGGTTCGCACCCACGACAAGCCGGTACGGCGCCGATCAGGCGCGTACCGGCTTGTTCGCGTGCAGGGCGATCGCGCGCTGCATCGCCTTGCGCGCGCGAGGGGTGTCCCTGGCGTCCTGGTACGCCACGGCGAGACGGAACCAGCAGCGCCAGTCGCCGGGGCTGTCCTCGGTCTCCTCGCGGCGCCGGGCGAACACGGCGTCGGCCGAGTCGCGGTCGATGCGCCCCGAGGGGGTGCGCACCAGCTCGTCGACGGGCAGACCCCCCTCGGCGTCCAGCTCGGCGGCCAGGGCGTTGGCCCTGCGGACGAACTGGGTGTTCTTCCAGAGGAACCAGACACCGATCACCGGCAGGATCAGCACGGCGACGCCGAAGGTGACCGTGAGCAGCGTGCCGTGCCGGATGAGCAGGACGCCGCGGCTGCCGGCCAGGACGAAGTAGAAGACCATGACGGCGGCGGTGACGGCGTAGGTGAGCTTTGCGCGCATGGGGGTGGGCCCAGTCAGTTCAGGTCGAGGAAGTGTTCCAGGCCGAAGGTGAGGCCGGGAGTGGTCACCACGCGGCGGGTGCCGAGCAGGATGCCCGGCATGAAGCTGCTGTGGTGGAGCGAGTCGTGCCGCAGGGTGAGGGTCTCGCCCTCGCCGCCCAGCAGGACCTCCTGGTGGGCGAGGAGGCCGCGGAGGCGGACGGAGTGGACCGGCACCCCGTCGACGTCGGCGCCGCGCGCACCGTCCAGCGCGGTGGCCGTCGCGTCGGGCTGCGGTGCCACGCCGGCCTTCTCGCGGGCCGCGGCGATGAGCTGGGCGGTGCGGGTGGCGGTGCCGGAAGGGGCGTCCGCCTTGTTCGGGTGGTGCAGCTCGATGACCTCGACGGACTCGAAGTAGCGGGCGGCCTGCTCCGCGAACCTCATCGTGAGGACGGCGCCGATGGAGAAGTTCGGCGCGATGAGCACACCGGTCTCCGGGGACCCGGAGAGCCAGGTGTTCAGCTGCGCGAGCCGTTCGTCGGTCCAGCCGGTGGTGCCGACCACCGCGTGGATGCCGTGCCGGACGCAGAAGTCGAGGTTCTCCATCACCGACGCGGGTGTGGTGAGCTCGACGACGGCCTGGGCACCGCTCTCGGTGAGGCTCTCCAGCTTGTCACCACGGCCCAGGGCGGCCACCAGTTCCATGTCGTCGGCGGCTTCGACGGCTCGCACGGCCTCGGACCCGATGCGTCCCTTGGCGCCGAGAACGGCCACGCGCAGCTTGCTCATCTGTTCATTTCCTTACGGGTGGTTAGGAGACCGCTTCCTGGAGGCGGTCTGCCTGCTTGTCCTTCAGCGGGCCGATCACCGAGAGCGACGGCTGCTGTCCGAGGACGTCGGCCGCGACGGCCCTGACCTCGTCGGGGGTGACCGCCGCGATCTTTGCCAGCATGTCATCGACGGACATCTGTTCGCCCCAGCAGAGCTCGCTCTTGCCGATGCGGTTCATGAGCGCACCGGTGTCCTCCAGCCCCAGGACGGTGGAACCCGCGAGCTGGCCGATGGCACGGGCGATCTCGTCGTCGCCGAGACCTTCCGTCGCCGCGCGGTCGAGCTCGTCGCGGCAGATCTTCAGTACGTCGTGGACCTGGCTGGGCCGGCAGCCCGCGTACACGCCGAAGAGGCCGCAGTCGGCGAAACCCGAGGTGTACGAGTACACGCTGTAGGCCAGGCCGCGCTTCTCGCGCACCTCCTGGAAGAGGCGCGAGCTCATGCCGCCGCCGAGCGCGGTGTTCAGGACCCCGAGCGCCCAGCGGCGCTCGTCGGTCCTGGCCAGGCCGGGCATGCCGAGGACGACGTGGGCCTGCTCGGTCTTGCGGTTGAGCAGCTCGACCTTGCCGGCCGCGCGCAGCGTGCGGGAGCCCTCGCGCGGTGCCGTGGGCACTGCGTCGGTGCGGGTCAGGGCGCCGGCGCGCTCGAAGGCCTTCCGGACCTGGCGTACGACGGTGGCGTGGTCCACGTTGCCCGCCGCGGCGACCACCAGGTGCGTGGGGTCGTAGTGCTTCTTGTAGAAGCGGGCGATCTGGCCGCGGTTCAGCGCGTTGATCGTGTCGACGGTGCCGAGGACCGGACGTCCCAGCGGGGTGTCGCCGAGCATGGTGTGCGCGAACAGATCGTGCACGCAGTCACCCGGGTCGTCCTCGGTCATCGCGATCTCCTCGAGGACGACACCGCGCTCGGCGTCGACGTCCTCGGGGGTGATCAGCGAGCCGGTCAGCATGTCGCAGACCACGTCGATGGCCAGCGGCAGGTCGGTGTCCAGGACCCGCGCGTAGTAGCAGGTGTACTCCTTCGCCGTGAAGGCGTTCATCTCGCCGCCGACCGCGTCGATCGCGGAGGAGATGTCCAGGGCGCTGCGCTTGGCCGTGCCCTTGAAGAGGAGGTGTTCGAGGTAGTGCGTCGCGCCGTTCAGGGTGGGCGTCTCGTCGCGCGAACCGACGTTGGCCCAGATCCCGAAGGTGGCGGAGCGGACGGAGGGCAGGGTCTCGGTGACGACCCGGAGGCCGCCCGGGAGGACCGTGCGGCGGACCGTGCCGATGCCGTTGCTGCCCTTGAGAAGCGTTTGGGTACGGGCGACGGCCCGCCCCTCCGAGGAGGGGCGGGCCGTCGTCACGGAACTACGGGACGTCACTTGTCGGTGTCGTCCTTCGTCTCGTCCTCTTCACCCTCGACGACCGGGATCAGGGAGAGCTTGCCGCGGGAGTCGATCTCCGCGATCTCGACCTGGACCTTGGCGCCGACGCCGAGCACGTCCTCGACGTTCTCCACGCGCTTGCCACCGGCGAGCTTGCGGATCTGCGAGATGTGCAGCAGGCCGTCCTTGCCGGGCATCAGGGAGACGAACGCACCGAAGGTGGTGGTCTTGACGACCGTACCCAGGTAACGCTCGCCGACCTCCGGCATGGTCGGGTTGGCGATCGCGTTGATCGTGGCGCGGGCGGCCTCGGCCTGCGAGCCCTGCTGGGCACCGATGTAGATGGTGCCGTCGTCCTCGATCGTGATGTCGGCGCCGGTGTCCTCCTGGATCTGGTTGATCATCTTGCCCTTGGGGCCGATGACCTCACCGATCTTGTCCACCGGGATCTTGACGGTGATGATCCGCGGGGCGTTCGGGGACATCTCGTCCGGGACGTCGATGGCCTCGTTCATGACGTCCAGGATGTGCAGACGCGCGTCACGGGCCTGCTTCAGCGCGGCGGCCAGGACCGAGGCGGGGATGCCGTCGAGCTTGGTGTCGAGCTGGAGCGCGGTCACGAACTGCTTGGTGCCGGCGACCTTGAAGTCCATGTCGCCGAAGGCGTCCTCCGCACCGAGGATGTCGGTGAGGGCGACGTAGTGGGTCTTGCCGTCGATCTCCTCGGAGATCAGGCCCATGGCGATACCGGCGACGGCGGCCTTGAGGGGCACACCGGCGTTCAGCAGGGACATGGTGGAGGCGCAGACCGAGCCCATGGACGTCGAGCCGTTGGAGCCCAGCGCCTCGGAGACCTGGCGGATCGCGTAGGGGAAGTCCTCGCGCGACGGCAGCACCGGCACGATGGCGCGCTCGGCGAGCGCGCCGTGGCCGATCTCGCGGCGCTTGGGCGAGCCCACGCGGCCGGTCTCGCCGACGGAGTACGGCGGGAAGTTGTAGTTGTGCATGTAGCGCTTGCGGGTCACCGGGGAGAGGGTGTCCAGCTGCTGCTCCATGCGGAGCATGTTGAGGGTGGTGACGCCCAGGATCTGGGTCTCGCCACGCTCGAACAGCGCCGAGCCGTGCACGCGCGGGATGGCCTCGACCTCGGCGGCGAGCGTACGGATGTCCGTGACGCCGCGGCCGTCGATGCGGACCTTGTCCTTGATGACGCGCTCGCGGACCAGCTTCTTGGTCAGCGCGCGGTAGGCACCCGAGATCTCCTTCTCGCGACCCTCGAAGGCCGGGAGGAGCTTCTCGCCCGCGATCTCCTTGATGCGGTCCAGCTCGGCCTCGCGGTCCTGCTTGCCGGCGATGGTGAGCGCCTTGGCGAGCTCGGTGCGCACGGCCTTGGTGAGCGCCTCCAGGACGTCGTCCTGGTAGTCGAGGAAGACCGGGAACTCGCCGGTGGGCTTGGCGGCCTTGGCGGCGAGGTCGGACTGGGCCTTGCAGAGCGTCTTGATGAAGGGCTTCGCGGCTTCCAGACCGGCGGCGACGACCTCCTCGGTCGGCGCCTCGGCGCCGTCCTTGACGAGCTCGATGGTCTTCTCGGTGGCCTCGGCCTCGACCATCATGATCGCGACGTCGCCGTCCTCGAGGACGCGACCGGCGACGACCATGTCGAAGACGGCGTCCTCGAGCTCGGTGTGCGTCGGGAACGCGACCCACTGGCCCTTGATCAGGGCGACACGGGTGGCACCGATCGGGCCGGAGAAGGGCAGGCCCGCCAGGATCGTGGAGGCGGAGGCGGCGTTGATCGCGACCACGTCGTACAGGTGGTCGGGGTTGAGCGCCATGATCGTCTCGACGATCTGGATCTCGTTGCGCAGGCCCTTCTTGAAGGAGGGGCGCAGCGGGCGGTCGATCAGGCGGCACGTGAGGATCGCGTCCTCGGAGGGCCGGCCCTCACGGCGGAAGAAGGAGCCGGGGATCTTGCCGGCCGCGTACTGCCGCTCCTCGACGTCCACCGTGAGGGGGAAGAAGTCGAGCTGGTCCTTGGGCCGCTTGGAAGCGGTGGTGGCCGACAGCACCATGGTGTCGTCGTCCAGGTACGCGACGGCGGAGCCTGCGGCCTGCTTGGCCAGGCGGCCCGTCTCGAAGCGGATGGTGCGGGTGCCGAAGGTGCCGTTGTCGATCACGGCTTCGGCGTAGTGGGTCTCGTTCTCCACTAGTGATTTCTCCATACTCGTCGTCTTTCGTCCTGCCGCCCGTGTGGCGGAGGACGGTGCGGAGAAGCGCTCCCCTGTGTGCGGGCCGGTCTTCGATCGAAGCTCCCGGGCGTTGTCCCGGGGGCCACTACCGAGGACCGGCGGCGGCTGCGGGGCGCTTCCCCTCGTTCTCTTGTCGTGCGTCCAGGTTACTGAGCCTGACCCCGGTCCCGCACGTACAGCAAAGGGAGCGGCCCCCTGGAATGGGGGAACCGCTCCCTCTCACAGCGTCCTTACTTGGCGCCGCCGGCCGCACCGCGGCGGATGCCGAGGCGGTCGACGAGCGCACGGAAGCGCTGGATGTCCTTCTTGGCGAGGTACTGCAGGAGGCGGCGACGCTGGCCGACCAGGATCAGCAGACCACGACGGGAGTGGTGGTCGTGCTTGTGCGTCTTGAGGTGCTCCGTCAGGTCCGAGATCCGGCGGGAGAGCATGGCGACCTGGACCTCGGGGGATCCGGTGTCACCCTCCTTCTGGGCGAACTCGGACATGATCTGCTTCTTCGTAGCGGCGTCGAGCGGCACGCGTACTCCTCTTGGTGTTCGATGCGCCCACGAGTGCCCCTGGTCTTGATCTCAGGGGAGCTTCCGTGACTCGGAGGCGAAGGTCCGATGAGCGCAGCCCCCAGGGTGACCCGGAGGCGCGTACACAAACGGCCACCAGTCAGAGTACCAGTCGCGGCGAGTGCCTCGGACGGGCCTCAGCTGGTCATGGCCCTGGCGCGGGCGAAGACGTCGAGCACCGCGAGGCAGAGCGGGACCAGGGAGAGCAGCAGGGCGCTCTCCGTGAGGTCGAGGAGCCGGCCCCAGAAGGGCGAGAGGCCCTTGCGCGGGATGATCAGGCCGATCGCGGTGAGCAGGGCCGCGCCCGCGGCGACGGCGGCGGACAGCCAGATCGTACGGATGTCCAGGGAGCCCCGGTCGCCGTAGCGCACCAGGTCGTACAGCAGGCCGGCCGGCGGGTTGAGCGAGAGGCCGAGGACCAGCAGGGCAACGGCGCCGATGCCGGCCACCAGGACGCAGGCGACCTGTGAGGTGTAGCGGAAGAGACGGGCGCGCAGCAGCATGGCGAGCCCCGCGGCGAGGGCGAGCACCTGGCCCCAGACGCTGTCCGAGAAGCCGAGGACCGCTGCGGACCCGACCACGACCGCGGAGCAGCCGCCGACCAGGCCGAGGAGCATCTCGTGGCCGCGGCGCGCCTGGGCGGCGATGCGGTCGGCGTCGACGGGTCCGCCCTGGCTGTCGGGAGCGCCGCCCGGCTCGGCGAAGGGCTCGTCGTAGCCGGCGGGGGCGGTCCGCGGTGAGGCGTAGCCGATGGGCAGCCGGGCGAAGCGTGCGGAGAGGCCGGGCAGGAAGGCGACCAGGCCGAGTGCCACGGGGGCGCAGACCGCGGCGGTCCCGGTGGCGGTGGCCTCGGTGAGGATCGCGCCGAAGGTGGCGAGGGTGCCGACGGTGGCGAGGAAGGTCGCCGCCACGAACGGGGCGTCGCCGCTGGGGGTGAGGGCGACCAGGACGACGGAGGCGATCAGGACGGCGACGCAGCCGAGCAGGAACTGCAGCCGGCCGGGGCCCTGGCCCGCGTCGGCGCCGATGACGCCGGAGCCCGCGATGAGGACGAGGGGCAGGGCGCCGAGCCCCAGGGCGACCGCCGTGGCCCGGTCCGCGTAGACCCGCGCGCGTACGCCCGCGAAGGCGGTCAGCAGCAGGCCGGCGGATCCGGCGATGATGCCCGGCAGGCTGTGCATGTCGTGGCGTACGGGGTCGGCGAACCAGAGCACGAAGCCCATCAGGACGAGCAGCAGGACACCGCCCACCAGGCCCGCGCCGCGCAGGAGTTCGTCGCTCCACAGGTGGCGGTCACGGGTGACGGCGGAGGCGACCGCGTCGGAGACGTCGTCGAAGACGGC
Source organism: Streptomyces sp. NBC_00178 (assembly GCF_036206005.1). NCBI lineage: Bacteria > Bacillati > Actinomycetota > Actinomycetes > Kitasatosporales > Streptomycetaceae > Streptomyces > Streptomyces sp. NBC_00178. The sequence goes on along the minus strand of NZ_CP108143.1, from coordinate 5,430,524 downwards.
GGGCGGGAGCGACTGTGCGAAGGGCCGCAGGCTGAGGAGTTCACCGTCGAGGACCTGCTGCGCGGCGAGGGTGCGGGCACCGTCGAGGACGCTGCCGTCACGGCGTACGAGGTGGTAGCCGGTGGGTGTGCCGGCCGCCTGGGTCTGGCCCGTGAGACGCAGTATCTCGGGGTAGACGTCGGCGACGGCGATGTCCTCGGGGAGCGCGACGTCGATCCGGCTGTCGGGTGCCACGACGGTGACGCGGCAGAAACCCGTCGCTGCTGTCGTACTCACGTGTCTGGTCCCCCTGATTCGCGGTTGCGCACAGTGCGCGCGCCACCCTACCGGGAGGGGTGGAGACGGGCTGCACGTAGGATCACCGTCGCGCGGATCCGAGTCCGCGGCAGTCGCAGCCACGGGGGCGTCGGTGCGGACCGGCCGGCCTTCCGCCCGTCCGTATTGAGGGATTGATGTTCCGGTGAGCCAGATCGTCGTGAAACGACCTCCGCGGTCTCTGCCGCCGGAAGTACCCGCCGACGAGTTGACGTTGGAGGCTCCTCCCGAACTGCCCCGCGGGCAGCAGGAGGGCATGCTGATGCAGGTCCTGCCGGTGCTCGGCATGGGCTCGTCGGTGGTCTTCTTCTTCTCACCGCAGGCACCTCCGTTCATGCGGATCATGGGTGTCCTGATGCTGGTCTCGACGGTCGGCATGGTCGCCGCCCAGATCGTCCGGCACCGTCGCGGTACGCAAGGGCAAATGGGCGATGTCCGTCGTGACTACCTGAAGTACCTCGCCCAGACGCGGCGGACGGTACGCCGCACCGCTCGCGTCCAGCGGGACGTGCAGCTCTATCTGCACCCGGCGCCGGAGCAGTTGTGGTCGGTGGTGGCCGAGGGCAGCCGGGTGTGGGAACGACGCGTCGGGGACAAGGACTTCGCCCAGGTCCGGGTCGGCCTCGGGGCTCAGCAGCTGTCGACCCCGCTGATCGCCCCGGACACCGCTCCGGTGGACGAGCTGGAGCCGATGTGCGCCGGCGCGATGCAGCGGTTCCTGGCGGTGCACGGGTCGTTGGACGGGCTGCCGATGGCGGTCTCGATGCGGGCCTTCTACCACGTGACGGTGTCGGGGCACCCGGAGTCGGCGCAGTCGACGGCGCGTTCCCTCGTGGCGCAGCTGGTGACGCTGCACTCCCCCGAGGACCTGGTGGTCGCCGTGGTGGCGGCGCCGGGTGCGGTGGGGCGCTGGGACTGGACCAAGTGGCTGCCGCACACGCAGGTTCCCGGACAGGTCGACGGGGCCGGGACGAAGCGGCTGTTCGGCGACGATCTGGGCGAGCTGGAGAGCCTCCTCGCGAACAGGCTGGACGGCCGTCCGCGTTTCGGCCGGGAGAACCGGCCGGTGCTGGACCAGCCTCACGTCGTGGTGGTGCTCGACGGGGGGATGGTGCCGCCGGACTCGCTGTTCGCGGCCGCCGAGGGCCTGCAGGGAGTGACCATCGTCGAGGTGGTGCCCGGCGAGCTCGACGAGCCGCGCGGCGGGCTGTCCGTGGTGGTGCGTCCGGGGCTGCTGCGACTGGAGTCGGGTGCCGGACTGGCGTACGAGGGCGTGCCGGACAGCATGTCGCCGCAGGCCGCCGAGGCGCTGGCCAGGCAGCTCGCGCCGCTGCGCATGGGCGGGGGCGACGACGACGAACCGCTGCTCGCCGACCTGGACTTCACCGATCTGCTGAACCTCGGTGACGCGGCCTCGGTCGACGTGGCGCGCACCTGGCGGCCGCGCTCGGTGTCGGAGCGGCTGCGGGTGCCGATCGGTGTCGGTGAGGACGGGCAGCCGGTGATGCTGGACCTGAAGGAGGCCGCACAGGAGGGCATGGGCCCGCACGGGCTGTGTGTGGGCGCGACGGGTTCCGGCAAGTCGGAGCTGCTGCGGACGCTGGTGCTGGGTCTCGCGGTCACGCATTCGTCGGAGACGCTGAACTTCGTGCTCGCGGACTTCAAGGGCGGTGCCACGTTCGCCGGGATGTCGCAGATGCCGCACGTCGCCGCGGTCATCACCAACCTGGCCGACGACCTGACCCTCGTCGACCGCATGGGTGACGCGATCCGCGGTGAGCTGCAGCGCCGGCAGGAGCTGCTGCGGTCGGCGGGCAACTACGCGAACATCCACGACTACGAGAAGGCGCGGGCGGCGGGTGCGGCGCTGGAACCGCTGGCCTCCCTGGTGCTGGTGATCGACGAGTTCTCCGAACTCCTGACGGCCAAGCCGGACTTCATCGAGATGTTCATCCAGATCGGCCGTATCGGCCGTTCGCTCGGGGTGCATCTGCTGCTGGCTTCCCAACGCCTGGAGGAGGGCAAGCTGCGCGGGCTGGACACGTATCTCTCGTACCGGATCGGTCTGCGGACCTTCTCGGCGGCGGAGTCGCGCACGGCGCTGGGTGTGCCGGACGCGTACCACCTGCCGTCGGTGCCGGGGTCGGGCTACCTCAAGTTCGGTACGGACGAGATGACCCGCTTCAAGGCGGCCTACGTCTCGGGGACCTACCGCACGGGCGGTCCCGACCTGCCGGTGGGGCAGCTGCCGGTCGAGCGCAGGCCCACGGTTTTCAGCGCCGCTCCGGTGCCGGTCGTGTACGCGGCGCCCGACCCGGCCCACCTCGCCGCCCGCGCCCGCGCGGACGACGACGCGCTCGCCGACACGGTGCTGGACGTGGTCGTGCGCCGGCTGGAGGGGCAGGGCGTGCCGGCCCACCAGGTGTGGCTGCCCCCGCTGGACCGGGCGCCGACGCTGGACCAGCTGCTGCCGGGCCTGGCGCCGACGGAGGAGCGCGGGTTCACCGCGACCGAGTACACCCGGCCCGGCGGGCTGACCGTGCCGCTCGGCCTGATCGACAAGCCGTTCGAGCAGCGCCGCGAGGTGCTGTACCGGGACTTCTCCGGCGCGGCCGGGCACATGCTGGTCGTGGGCGGTCCGCAGTCCGGCAAGTCCACGATGGTGCGGACCCTGATCTCCTCGTTCGCCCTCACCCACACGCCCCATGAAGTGCAGTTCTACGGACTGGACTTCGGCGGTGGCGGTCTCGTCTCGCTGGCCGGCCTGCCGCATGTCGGCGGGATGGCCTCGCGGCTGGACCCGGAGCGGGTGCGCCGGACGGTCGCGGAGGTCGGCGGTGTGCTCAACCGGCGTGAGGAGTTCTTCCGCGCCCACTCCATCGACTCGATCGCCACCTACCGGCGCAAGCGTGCCCAGGGCGAGCTCCCCGGCGAGGCCTGGGGCGACGTGTTCCTGGTGATCGACGGGTGGGGCGGTTTCCGCAACGAGTACGAGGGCCTGGAGCAGGTCGTCACCGAGATCGCGGCGCGCGGCCTCGGCTACGGGATCCACGTGGTCCTCACCGCGGCCCGCTACATGGAGGTGCGGGCGGCGCTGAAGGACCAGATCCTGGGGCGGCTCGAACTGCGGCTCGGCGACGTCATGGACTCCGAGTTCGACCGCAAGGTCGCGGCGAACGTCCCGGCCGGGGTGCCAGGGCGCGGCCAGGTCCCGCAGAAGCTGCACTTCATGGGCGCGCTGCCGCGCATCGACTCCGTCAGCGGCGCGGAGGACCTGTCCGAGGGCACGGCGGCCTTCGTCACGGCGGTGGCGTCGAACTGGGCGGGCCCGGTGGCCCCGTCCGTACGCCTCCTGCCGCGCAAGCTCCCGGCCGACCAGCTGCCCAAGGGCTTCGAGTTCCCCGAGCGGGGTATCGCCATCGGGATCGACGAGACCTCACTGGAGCCGGTCTTCCTCGACTTCGAGACGGATCCGTTCTTCCTGGTCTTCGGGGAGAGCGAGTCCGGCAAGACCAACCTGCTGCGGCTGATCGCCAAGCAGATCGGGGAGCGCTACTCCCCCGACGAGGCGAAGATCGTGGTCGGCGACTACCGCCGGGCGCTGCTCGGCGCGCTGCCGGAGGCCCATCTGCTGGAGTACGCGCCGATGGCGAGTGCCATGCAGATGCACATGGAGGCCCTGGCAGGGGTGTTCGCCCGCCGTCAGCCGCCGACCGACGTGACGCCGCAGCAGTTGCGGGACCGCAGCTGGTGGTCCGGGCCGCAGATCTTCATCATCGTCGACGACTACGACCTGGTCGCCACCAACGCGGGCAATCCGCTCGCGCCGCTCGCGGAGTACCTGCCGTTCGCCCGTGACACGGGGGTCAGGTTCATCATCGCGCGGAGCTCCGCCGGGGCCTCGCGCGCGATGTACGAGGGCTTCATGCAGCGCATCAAGGAGCTGGGCGCGCAGGGCGTGGTGCTGTCGGGCGACCCCTCGGAGGGCGACCTGATCGGTTCGGTGCGCGGTCACGCGATGCCGCCCGGACGCGGCTACTTCGCGTCGCGCCGGCGCGGGACACCGCTCGTGCAGACGGGCCGGCTGCCCGAGCAGCACTGAGCAGGACGGCCGGACACGGTGAAGGAGGACCCCCGCGCGGACGCGGGGGTCCTTTGTCACGTGCGGGAAGGCCCATAGCCGACGGCGGGCCGCCGCACAGACGAATTCGCCACCTTGCCCTGGCGATCCGCCGTCCGGGGATAATCGGTGCGCGGGTCACGCAAGGGAACGGCCCGCGGGAACGCGCTCCGTCGCGGAACAGGGAAAGGCGTGTGATGGGCACCCAGCAGGAGAAGGACGAGCTGTACGCACTCGACATCTCGGGGGTCGAGTGGCTGAGCGCCCCCGGGACGGAGGAGGCGGAGGAGCGGGTCGAGATCGCGCATCTGCCGGGCGGAGGCGTGGCGATGCGGTCCTCGCTCGACCCGGGGACGGTCCTGCGCTACACGGAGGCCGAGTGGCGCGCCTTCGTGCTGGGCGCGCGGGACGGCGAGTTCGACCTGAAGTAGACGGGGTGACGGGGCGAACGGAAGAGGGGCACGGCCCGTCGGGCGTGCCCCTCTTCCGGTGATCCGGACCGGCCCGGGTCAGTACGCCTCGGTGAACAGGCGCGAGGCCTTGACGTCCGTGGAGCGGTAGCTGTCCTTGCCGTTCTCGATGATCTTGGCGACGTGCTCCAGCCGGTCCTTCATGTGGTCGGCCTTGCCCTTGTACTGCTTCTGCAGGCCGACGTAGCCGGCGTGGGCGTCACCGTCCCAGGTGTCGGTGACGACCTTGAGGGCGGCGTCCATCTCCTCGAGGTCCTTGATGATGTTGCGCGAGACGACGCGCAGGCGGTTCGCCATCTCCTGGACGCTCTCGTACCTGACCTTGGTGTTCGGATCTCCGGCCATCTGTCTGCTCCTCGGATGTCGACGTGTACGAAGGTGGTGCTGCGGCGGCCCGGCTCAGAGGTTGTTGAGTCCGGAGGTGTTCGACGAGGAGGCGGGCTCCTTCACGGCGTTGAAGGCCGCGCGGACCTCGTCGTCGTTCGCGTTGGAGAGGTTCTTCGTCTGGCCCACACCGTCGAGGAGCACGTTGAGGAGCCGGCGGATGTCGTCGTGGTCCTCGTTGATGACGATCTGTGCGGATGTGAATCCGCCTGCGCCGACGCCGGTCCACCCGGCGCTGACCGTGGCGAGGATGTCGGCCAGTTCACGGGACTGCTTGGACACCGCCTGCGCGGTCTCGATGATCTTGTTCTTGGCCTGGACGATCGGATCGTCGGCAAGTCCGAACCCAGAACCGGTGGGGCTGCTCATCCGGAGGTCCTCTCTCTCAGTTCCCGGGCCCGTCCGCAGGTCGCGGCCGGGCTTGTCGCTGCACGGGGTCCCGGAAGCTGCCGGCGGCGCAGGCGCACGCCGGAATCGGACTCAGCCACTTCTCGTTCCCCCGTCACACACGTGAAGTCCGCTACCACCCTAGCCACTCGGCCATCTCTCCCCAACTGCGCTTTCCGGTTGGAGATCTACTTCACGGACGGCCCTCTCGCCGCGGACCGCGCCGGCGCCGGACATCCCGGACGACCGTGGCCGTACCGGCCACGACGCACACCAGGACGGCCGCCACGGCCAGGGCGTAGGTGGCGTAACGCTCGCTGCGTTCCTGGGAGGTCTCGGTCATCGACAGGTGCGCGGCCCGGGGGGCGGGGGCCTCGGGCGGCGCGGGATCGGGGTGGGCCGAGGCCGACGGGACGTCGTCCTCGTCACCGGCGAGCGCCTGCACCGGATCCACCACACCCCATCCGACGTAAGGGTCGTGACCGGTCACGGAGCGTTCGGCGGTCTGCTCGATGCGGGCGACGATCTCGGCCGGCGACCAGTCGGGGTACTTGGCGACGAGGAGGGCCGCGACGCCGGCCACGTACGGCGCGGAGAAACTGGTTCCGTTGTCCGTGCACTGGCCGTTGCCGGGGACCGTGGAGACGATGTCGACGCCCGGCGCGGCCACGCCGACGAACTCGCCCGCCTGCGAGAACGCGGCGCGTTCGTTGTTGCGGTCGGAGGAGGCGACGGCGAGGACGCCGGGGAAGGCGGCCGGGTAGGTCTCCTTCATCCTGCCGTCCATGCCGTCGTTGCCCGCCGAGGCGACGACGACGATGTTCCGGGCGAGCGCCCTGGCCACGGCCCTGCCCAGCGCGGAGTCCTCGGTGAGGGGCTTGGTGGTGTCCTGGGAGATGTTGATGACCTCGGCGCCCTTGGCGATCGCGTGGTCGATCGCGGTGGCCATCGTGGTGTCCTTGCCGCTGTTCTTCTCGTCGTTCTGGCGGATCGGGATGATGGTGGCTCCGGGGGCCAGTCCGACGAACCCCGTGCCCCTGCGCGGGCGGGCGGCGATGATGCCGGCGACCTTGGTGCCGTGGCCGACCTCGTCCGTGGTGCCGTCGCTGCTGCCGCCCTTGAGGAGGTTGCGGCCCGCCGAGGCGTCCACCGCGTCCTTGAGCTGCGGGTTGGAGTCGTCGACCCCGGTGTCGATGACGGCGACCCGCACGCCTTCGCCCTTGGTGTCCTGCCACAGTTCGTCGAGCAGGACGCGCTGCAACGACCAGGGCCGGCCGGCGAACTGCTCCTTCATCGGGAAGGTGCATTCGCCGCTGCCGTCCAGGACCGGCCCGGTGCGGTCCGCCGGACCTCCGGTGGCGTACGCGGCATGGGGCGCCGCCAGCGCGGCGATGGCCGCCGTCAGCACTGCCGTCTTCCGGTACAACATCTGTTCCTCTCCCCCGGATCCCGCGTTCGTACGGTTCGCGGCTAGGAGCCCTGGGGCTGGCGTGCGCTGTTGGTGTCGAGCCTGGGCCCCTTGGACAGGAACTCCGACCAGGCGATCGGCACGAGTGAGGGGGTCACCTTCTCGTAGCCGAGCCTGACCTGTGCCTGGCTGGCCTCGGGCCTGCCGTCCTGGGTCTTCTGGCCGCCGGTGCCGATGTCGGAGCGCTCGGCGTCGCTGTCGCCGTTCGCCTGGACGGCGTAGCGCAGTCCGGTGTCGGTCACCAGGAAGAGCGATCCGTCGGGCTTGGTCTGCTCCCCGCGGACCTGTGTGTAGAGCAGGCCGCTGCCGGGGGTGACGTAGGTACTGGTGCCTCCGGCGTTGATGGCGGCCGGGTAGGCGGTTCCCGCCCAGGTGCTCAGTGTCGTGCGGCCCTTGTCGTCGACCTTGCGCAGCACGCTGCACACGGTGTCCCGACCGCCCTCTCCCGTCGCCGAGTTGACCCGGTGCGCGCGCTGGGCGGGCCAGTGGGCCGCCTGGCCCGCGAAGGGCCGCGCGTCGGGGACGAAGTCCTGCAGGCCGACCTCCCGCGCCTTGCCGTTCATGTCGAGCGACGCGGTCAGGGGTGAGTTGGCCAGCAGCCAGGCGGTGAACTCGGAGACCGGCTGGACCTTGCCGTCGAGGACGACGTAGTGGGCCGTGCCCTCGCCCGTCGTGGTCCGCAGCACCATGCCGATCCTGTCCTCCTCCGGGGACAGCTGGCCCTGGATGTGCGCGGGCTCGCCGACCGTGCCGGGGATCTGCGGGAAGACGACCGGACTGCCCTCGTGGAGCGTGGCCAGCCAGTCGTCGGTCACCGCCTGCGGCTGCCTGCTGCCGACGAGGGCCCTGGTCAGGAGGCCGCGCTCGGCCGCGGTCTCGTCGATGCGGTACCGGATGCCGCTCGCGTCGACGACGTAGCGGGTCCCGTCCTGGCCCTGGACGTACAGCACCTGGCCGCCGTCGAGCCGGTCCGCGCCGTCGGTCAGCCCGTCGTCCCGCTGCGCGAAGACGAAGGCCGCCTTCTGCACGGTGTTGCCCTTGCCGCCCGGCTGTTCGCAGACCGCCCACCGCTTGGCCGTGCCCGCGTCCTTCTCGTCCGGCAGCCGGTCGGGGGCGTACGGGATGCCGAGGATCGGGCCGCGCGGGGGCTTGCCCGCGTCGAGGATGTCGTCGCTGACCTGGACGACGTCGAACTGCTGGGGCCTGAGGAGGAGCCGGGCGGAGGCGAGGTTCAGCACGGGGTGCAGCAGGGTCTTCCTCTGCTTGCCCTCCCCCGTCTCCAGGACGACGTAACGGGTGGTGGACTTCTTGCCGACGATCACCTTGGCGTACGGCTTGTCCCAGCCCTTGGGCGCGGTGGGCTTGAACATCCCCCAGGCCCCGAAGCCGGCCATCACCAGCGCACCCACGATCAGGCTCGGGACGACCGCTCGCAGGGGCCGGGGGGCGCCCTCCTCGGAACCAGTGGGCGAGGGTTGCAGGAATGCGGCCACCGTGCGCTTCTTCGCAAAGGTGTACGCGTTGAGCTCGTCCCGCCGTGATGCCATGAGTGTGTGCGTCTCCCCGTGTCTCCCCGCGCGGCCCGGGGGCGCGGGTGTTCCCGCCTCCTGTGCCGGACCCGGATACCGGGCCCCGGTGCCGGACCGGCCCCTACTATGCCTGCTGACCGCGCGCTCCGAGGGGGCGGGTAGGGTGATCCAGCCGCCGAAGCCCCGGCGGGAGCGGGGCGACCGGGTGGAGTTGGGGCCTTATGAACGGGGGAATGCCGGAATGATGGCTTCCACGACGCGGACACGTCCGGCCGGGGACACCCGGCCGTCCGGAGGGCCAGGAGCGGGCCGCCGGGGAGCCTCCGGCGACGGTCCAGGCACCTCCCCCGTCGGCCCCCGGACGCCCGGCGGTGGAGTGGTCCCGCGGCTGAACGGACGTGCCGGACAGATCGGTTCGTTCCGATTGCAACAACTCGTACTGATCGAAATCGCGGCGGCGCTGCTCGTGGCGGCCTGGGTGACCGATGCCCTGCTGCTCATGCCCGCCGGTGTCCTCGCGACGGTCCTCGTGCTGCTCGCCGTGGTCCGCCGCCACCGGCGTTCGCTGCCGGAGTGGCTGGGCACCGTCCTCGCGCTGCGCGCCCGCACCCGGCGTGCGGCCTCGATCACGCTCCCGGCGGGCACGGAACCCGGACTGGCCCCCGCCGTGGAGGCCGAACCGGCTCTGCGCACCTACTCGTTCAGCGACCGCGACCGGCGCCCGGTCGGCATGATCGGCGACGGCACCTACCTCTCCGCCGTGGTCCAGGTGGAGTCGGACGGCACCGCGCTGCGACCCGACCGCTCGGCGCGCCCGCTGCCCCTGACCCTCGTGCGGGAGGTACTGGAGGTCGACGGCATCCGGCTGGAGTCGGCGCAGATCGTGCAGCACACCCAGCCCGCTCCGGCTCCGCACCTGCCGTCGCAGTCGGTCGCCGCGCGCAACTACGCGCCGTTGCAGGCCCGGACGGGATCGCCCGCGGTGCGGATCACCTGGATCGCGCTGAAGCTCGACCCCGAGCTCTGCCCGGAGGCCGTGGAGGCACGGGGCGGCGGCCTCACGGGCGCGCAGAAGTGCGCGGTGCGCGCGGCCGACCAACTGGCCAGCCGGCTGACGGGCGCGGGTTTCCGGGCCACGGTCCTGACGGAGCAGGAGCTGACGTCGGCGATCGCGACGTCGGCGTGCGTGAGTCCGCTGGCCATGGCGCAGGCCGGCCGCTCGGAGACACCGGGCCGCCGCACGGAGGAGACCTCGCGCACCTGGCGCTGCGACGACCGGTGGCACACCAGCTACTGGGTGAGCCGCTGGCCGAACCTCGGCGGCGGCGGAGCGTCGATGCCGCAGCTGGTCGCCCTGCTCACCTCCATCCCCGCGCTCGCGACGACGTTCAGCCTGACCCTGGGACACGGCGACCGCTCGGCGGTCTCGGTCACGGGGCACCTGCGCATCACCGGGCGCAGCGACGAGGAACTCCTCGCCGCCCGGCACGAACTGGAGCGCACCGCACGCGGTGTCAAGGCGTCGCTGGTCAGGCTGGACCGCGAGCAGCTGCCCGGCGTGCTCGCCACTCTGCCGCTCGGGGGTACCCGCTGATGTCCGCAGGCACGCGCTCCAGGTCCCGGCTGGGTTTCGGTCTCATCGGCCCCCGGCGGGGCCGGCACACGGTGTCGTACGACGAACTGGCCGCGCTCGCCGTGCCCGTCGGGGACGACGGCACGGTCATCGGTGTGGACGCTGAGGGCCGCCCTGCCGTGCTGGGCGTCAACCGGCCCACACCGTACGAGGTCACGCTCATCGGCGGGCTGTGGACCGCGCAGGTGCTCGCCCTGCGGTCGGCGGCGACGGGCGCGCGGATCGCCGTGGAGACCGGACGTGCGCAGGCGTGGACGGGCCTCGCGCAGGCGGCGGGCGGCGGGCAGCCGTGCATCTCGCTGCACGACGTGGGACGGGTGCCGCCGCAGGGCGCGTCGGCCGGCTCCCCGGTGGTCGTGGTGCGGGACTGCGGGATGCGTCCGCCGCGCGGGCGTGTGGTGGCCGGGCCCTGGCAGTCCGTGGTGACCCTGCTGCCCTATCTGAGCCCGGTGGCCCCGCGGCTGATGGACAAGTCCGCGCTCGTGGGTGTGCAGCGCGTGTCCCCGGACGAGGCCGCGCAGATCGGACGGATCCTGAACCTGTCCGCCGCCGAGACCCAGGCGCTGTCCACCCTCGCCGACGGCGTCACCCTGTGGTGTTCGGACCGGGACCGGCAGTTCGTGATGACCCAGGCCACCGACGCCGAGTCCGGACTGCTGGGCGGCGCCCGGCGGATGGACTGAGCGGCGGCCGGATCCGCCGTCCCCCCCGACGGACGCCCCTGCGGCGTGTGCGCGGAACAGCCCCCATTTCGCGGGCAGATGTGCGTTTTCGACCACTTGCCCGCGGCTGCTCCTTCACACTTGGTTCACTTGTGGCGTGACGTGACCTGCTGGACGGTTCATCCCTTGCGGTACGGCCTGCCGTAGTGCGCCCTGTGGCGATTAGGGTGGTGGGAACGCGGCAGAGGAACCTGCGGGCAGGCACTGCGCGTCGCAAGGGGGAGAGCCGGGCGGATCGCACCACGGGAACGGTCGCCCCCACCCACCACGGCACAAGGGTGCTCGACCACACCAGGAGGCAAAGTGAACGGCGATCGGGACGAGATCCGCGGGGGATGGAACACGCCCGTCGACGAGTCGTCCGACGCGGAGCCCGCAGAGATGACGGGTGAGTTCACCATCGACTACACCCCGCCCGCCTGGTACACGCAGAACGCGTCGGGGGACACGTCGGGCGGGGCGGGGTCGCACCTCGCGCCGCCTCCGCCGAACGGCGCGCCGGTCTCCGTGCCGGGCCTGCCGGCCTCCGGGGGATTCGAACCGGGCTGGCCCCCGGTGCAGCCCGGGATTCCGGCCCAGCCGGCGCCTCAGGCGCGGCCCGCGCAGGCACCCGCCGGGCCGACGGCTCCGGTCTCCGCCTCGGCGGAGCCGCCCGCGGGGAGCGGGCCGTCCGGCGCGTTCGGGGGCGGCGACGTGGAGAGCGGCGCCACCATGCGCTTCTCCCCCGCCGCGCTGAAGCGGGAGATCGCGGAGCGTGAGGCCGCCGCGGAGGCCGAGTCGGCCGTGTCCCGTCCCGGTGCGGGGGACGACGCCGCCGAGCCCGCCGGTACGGCCGACGCACCTCTCGCGCCCTCGCCGGCGACGCCGGAGGCGGCCGCCCCGGCCGTCGCGGACGTACCTGAGGGTCCGTCCTCGTCCGCCGGGCCTTCCGATGCCGAACCGTCCCCGGACGACGCCGTCGCTGTGGCACCGCCGACGGGCGAGGCCCGCGACAGCGCCGCACCGGACACGGAGAAGGACGCCGGGGCCGACGAGCCCACCGGGGCGACCGACGCGTCCGCGGACGGCGCGAAGCCGGACGACGCCCAGCCGGACGGCGCGCGAGCGCAGGACACGCAGCCGGACGACGAGCCCGCGGACGCGGTGTCGGACACCGCGCCGCAGGACACACCACCGGCGCCGGCGCCCGGCGTGGCCCCCTCGGCACCCGTGAGTGCGGCCGGGTCCGCCGACGCACCTCAGGACGCCGTGCCGTCGGACGTACCGGCCCCGTGGTCCCCGGGGGCGCCCGCGCAGGGTGCGCTGCCACCCCTGCCGCCCGCCTTCCAGCCCGCCGCGCCGCAGCCGAACGCGCCGCAGCCCGCGGGGCAGTGGCCCGCCCAGCAGCCGCCCGCCGCGCGGCCCGGCGAGACGCCGGGAGGGTACGGGTTCCCGCAGACACCGGCAGCGGCCGCCCCGCCTGCCCAGCCCACGCCCACGGCACCGCCGCAGCCTCCGGCCCACCCCGGGGCGCCCGCGCCGCAGGGCGGTTACGGCTTCCCGCAGGATGCCCGGCCGCCGGCCGCGCCCGCCCCGCACAGTGGTTACGGCTTCCCGCAGGCACCCCCGCCGCCGCCCCCTGCCCAGGGCGCACCCCAGCTCCCCCCGGCCGCGCCGCAGGCCGGTTACGGTTTCCCGGCTCACCAGGCACCGCCGCCGCCCGCCCCGGCCCAGGGCGCACCGCAACTGCCCCCGGCCGCGCCGCAGCACGGCGGTTACGGCTTCCCCCAGGGCGCCCAGCAGCCCGCCGCGCCCCCGCAGGGCGGTTACGGCTTCCCCGCGCCGCAGGCACCGCAGCCGCCCCGGCTCCCCGCACCGGGACAGCAGCCGCTTCCCGCGCAGATCCCGCACCAGCCGGCCCAGGGCACCCCGAACCTCCCCGCCCCGGCCGCACAGCAGCAGCAGCAGCAGCAGCCCGAGGCCTACCAGCCCCCGGCGCCCGTCGACCCCCGTACCGGCTCCGCGTGGCCGACCGCGGTCACCCACGACCAGCGTGAGCGTTCCGTCCCCGGCGCCCCGCTCGGTTACACGGCCGCGGTGGAACTCTCGTCGGACCGGCTCGTCCGGGGCAAGCAGAAGGCGAAGAGCAGCCGTACGCCCTCCGGTGCCTCGCGCTTCAAGCTGGGCGGCAAGAAGGAGGAGATCGAGCGGCAGCGCAAGCTGGACCTGATCCGCACGCCGGTCCTCTCCTGCTACCGGATCGCCGTCATCAGCCTCAAGGGGGGCGTCGGCAAGACCACGACGACCACCGCGCTCGGCTCGACGCTGGCCACCGAGCGGCAGGACAAGATCCTCGCCATCGACGCCAACCCGGACGCCGGCACGCTGGGCCGCCGGGTGCGCCGCGAGACCGGGGCGACGATCCGCGATCTGGTGCAGGCGATCCCGTACCTGAACTCGTACATGGACATCCGCCGTTTCACCTCGCAGGCGCCCTCCGGTCTGGAGATCATCGCCAACGACGTGGACCCCGCGGTCTCCACGGCTTTCAACGACGAGGACTACCGCCGGGCGATCGACGTCCTGGGCAAGCAGTACCCGATCATCCTCACCGACTCGGGCACGGGCCTGCTCTACAGCGCCATGCGCGGAGTGCTCGACCTCGCCGACCAGCTCATCATCATCTCGACGCCGTCCGTCGACGGCGCGTCGAGCGCGTCCACCACGCTGGACTGGCTGTCGGCGCACGGATACGCGGACCTGGTGCAGCGCTCCCTGACCGTCATCTCCGGTGTGCGGGAGACCGGCAAGATGATCAAGGTCGACGACATCGTGCAGCACTTCGAGACGCGCTGCCGCGGTGTGGTGGTCGTGCCGTTCGACGAGCACCTGTCGGCGGGCGCCGAGGTCGACCTCGACATGATGCGCCCGAAGACCCGCGAGGCGTACTTCAACCTGTCCGCGCTCGTGGCGGAGGACTTCCAGCGCGCCCAGCGGCAGCAGGGCCTGTGGACGTCCGACGGCAGCAGCCCGCCGCCGCAGTACGCGCCTCCGATGCCGGGGCAGCAGACACCCGGTCAGCAGGACCCCGGTCAGCAGCCGTACGCGCCGCAGCAGCAGCCGGGCGGCCCCTACCCCGGTCCGCAGCATCCGGGGCAGCCGTACCCGCCTCAGCCGTACCCCGGTCAGCCGTATCCGGCGCAGCAGCCGTACGGGGGACAGCCGCAGCACGGGCAGCAGCCGCCGCAGGCCGCCGTGCCCCCGCAGCCCTACCCGCCGCACCCCGCTCCGGGCGGCCACCCCGGCGTGTGGCAGCAGCAACCGCCCCCGCCCCAGGGGCAGCCGGGAGCGGCGCCCGCCGGCGCACCTGCGGCCCCCGCACACCACGATGGCCAGGCACATCAGCCGGGCCAGCCCGAACTGCAAGGCCCGGTTCCGCCGACGGGGCGTCAGCAGTACCCTCCGCAGCCGCCTTCGGCGCCTCAGCAGTAAGGCAGTAGAGGTCTAAACCAATGAGGGCTCGCACCGTTCACCCGGTGCGGGCCCTCATCGCATTCCCGCAGCCCACACGCTGTTTGGACGACCGTTGACGCGACTCGACCGCCGCTGATAAACCTTCGCTTCACCAGCTGGCGAACCAGAGATCTGCCCGCCTTCACCATGCGAGTCATGACGCGAGGTCCACGTCCTATGGTCACAAGAGTCCCTCCACACCCGTCCCGCCCACGCGGCCGCCTGCGCGTCCTTCTCGCCTCCGGCGCGGCCGCCCTGGCCCTGGCCGCCGGCTCGGTCGTGCCCGGCAACCCGCTCGCCCCCGCCCCGCAGGAGGCGCACGCCGCCGACGGCACGTCGACGCTCACGGTCGCGGTCGCGCAGAGCGTGGACTCCCTGAGCCCGTTCCTCGCGCAGCGGCTGCTCTCCACGAGCATCCACCGGCTGATGTACGACTTCCTGACGAACTACGACGCCAAGGACAACCACACGATCCCCGGGCTGGCCACCGCGTGGGAGCCTTCGGCCGACAAGCTGACGTGGACGTACACGATCCGGTCCGACTCGAAGTGGTCGGACGGCGAGAAGGCCACCGCCGAGGACGCGGCGTGGACCTTCAACACGATGATGACCGACGAGGGCGCGGCGACCTCGAACGGCAGCTTCGTCTCCAACTTCAGGAAGGTCACGGCTCCCAGCCCGGACAAGCTGGTCATCGAGCTGAAGCAGCCTCAGGCGACGATGACGGCGCTCGACGTGCCGATCGTGCCCAAGCACGTGTGGGAGAAGGTCGGCGACTTCTCCAAGTTCAACAACGACACGAAGTTCCCGATCGTGGGGAACGGTCCGTTCATCCTGACGGACTACAAGGTCGACAGCTATGTGAAGCTGAAGGCCAACAAGGACTTCTGGCGCGGTGCGCCGAAGTTCGACGAGCTGGTCTTCCGCTACTACAAGGACCAGGACGCCGCCGTCGCCGCCCTCCGAAAGGGTGAAGTCTCCTTCGTCGCCGGCAGCCCGAGCCTGACGCCGGCCCAGGCCGCGTCCCTGAAGTCGGCCGAGAACATCAAGGTGAACGACGCCCCCGGCCGGCGCTTCTACGCCCTGGCCACCAACCCGGGCGCACGCACCAAGGACGGCAAGAAGTTCGGCGACGGGCACGCGGCCCTGCTGGACCAGAAGGTCCGGCAGGCGCTCTTCATGGCCGTGGACCGCACCACCATCATCGACAAGGTCTTCCAGGGCCACGCCATAGAGGGCGAGGGCTACATCCCGCCCCGCTACGGCTCGTACTTCTGGAAGCCGGCGGCCGGTCAGAAGCACGCCTTCGACCCCGCCAAGGCGGCGGCGCTCCTCGACGAGGCGGGCTACAAGAAGAACAGCGACGGCAAGCGGGCCGGCAAGGACGGCAAGCCGCTCGACTTCCGCATCCTGTGCCACGCCACGGACCCGAACGACAAGGCGATCGGCAAGTACCTCCAGGAGTGGTGGGGCGACCTCGGCGTCGGACTGAAGGTCGACTGCCGCGACAACGTCTCGGACCCCTGGTACGCGGGTGAGTACGACCTCGCCTTCGACGGCTGGTCCGTCAACCCGGACCCCGACTTCGTCATGTCGATCCACACCTGCGCGGCGCTGCCGGCCAAGGCGAAGGAATCCGCCGCGACCGACAACTTCATCTGCGACAAGCAGTACGACGACCTCTACGCGAAGCAGCTGGCCGAATACGACCCCGCCAAACGGGCCGACCTCGTCAAGCAGATGGAGTCGCGGCTGTACGACACGGGGTACATGAACGTCATGGCGTACCCGAATGCCGTCGAGGCCTACCGGACCGACCAGATCAAGTCCATCACGACGATGCCGTCGGACGCGGGCAACATCTTCGGTCAGGACGGCTACTGGAGCTGGTGGTCGGCGGTCCCGGCCACCGGTGCCTCGGGCGACTCGTCCGGCGGCAGCGGCAGCTCCACCGGAGTCCTCATCGGTGTCGGTGTCGCCGCAGTCGTCCTCGCCGGTGGCGGGCTCCTGTTCGCCATGCGTCGTCGTTCCACCGCGGAAGACCGTGAATAGTCCATGAGCACAGAAAGCACTCCCGCGCTCCTGAAGGGCGCGGCGGGCTTGGATGCTGCACAGACCGACGGTCCGGCTCCGGCCGGGCCGTCGGCCCGCAGTCCCCGCGCCCGCAGCACGACCGCTTATCTCCGCTACGCGGCGGGCAAGCTGGCCGGTGCGGCCGTCTCGCTGTTCGCCGTGCTCGTCACCAGCTTCTTCCTGTTCCGTCTGATCCCCGGCGACCCGGTCAAGCAGATGACCGGCGGCCGGCAGGTGTCGACCGAGCAGATCGCCGCGATGCGCAAGGAATTCGGCCTGGACCTGCCGCTCTGGCAGCAGTTCACCGAGTACTGCGGCAAGGCCCTGACCGGGGACTTCGGTACCTCGTACCAGTTCCACGCCCCGGTCATGGACAAGATCAGCGAGGCACTGCCCGCGACGCTGCTGCTCACCGGCACCGCCTTCGTGATCTACACCGCGATCGGCATCTGGCTGGGTGCCAGGTCCGCCTGGCGCAACGGCTCGGCGGGCGACCGCTTCCACACCGCCTTCGCCCTGACGCTGTACTCGGTGCCCTCGTTCTGGCTCGGTCTGCTCCTGATCATCACCCTGTCGGTGGGCATCGGGCCGATCCCCGGCATGTTCCCGACCGGTGGCATGGAGTCCGGCAGCGAGACCGGCTTCGCGTACGTCGTCGACGTCGCCCACCACCTGGTGCTGCCGGTCCTCACCCTCGTGGCCGTCGAGTACGCGCGCACCCTCCTGGTGATGCGCTCCTCGCTGCTCGACGAGATGGGCAGCGACTACCTGACGACGGCGAGGGCGAAGGGGCTGCGCGACGACCTCGTACGCCGCCGCCACGCCGTGCCGAACGCCATGCTGCCGACGGTGACGCTGCTCTTCGTCAACCTGGGCAACACGGTGGCGGGCGCCATCCTGGTGGAGACGGTGTTCTCCTGGCCGGGCCTGGGAGGCCTCTTCTACCAGGCGCTCAGCGTGCCCGACCTGCCACTCGTGCAGGCGCTGTTCTTCGTCTTCGCCGCCTCGGTGATCCTGATGAACACGCTCGCCGATGTGCTCTATCCGCTCCTCGATCCCCGGGTGGGCCGATGACGACCACGACCGACGCCGCTCCGGCCATCGGCCCCCGCGCCCTGACGTGGGCCCGCAGGCGGCAGGCGGCGGCCCGCTTCTGGCAGCAGTACCGCACGCACCGGGCGGGGCTGGCCGGCCTCACCGTGCTCGCCCTGATCGCCCTGATCGCCCTGGCGGCCCCGCTGCTGGTCGGCGCGGACTCGCAGAGCGTCACCGACGCCCCCGGCGGCCCCCTGGAGTCACCGAGCGCCGAGTTCCCCCTCGGCACGGACCAGTTCGGCCGCAGCCTGCTCGCCCTGCTCGTATGGGGAACGCGGGTCTCCCTGACGGTGGGTCTGCTCGCCGCCTTCCTCTCGGTCGCCATCGGGACCCTGGTGGGCATCACCGCGGGCCACTTCAAGGGGTGGTACGGCAACGTCGTCATGCGGATCACCGACTGGTTCCTCGTGATGCCGACGCTGGTGCTCGCCATCGCACTGGCCACCGTCCTCTCGCGGTCGCTCTGGACGACGATCCTCGCGATCGGCGTCACGACCTGGCCGACGACGGCACGGCTCGTGCGGGCGCAGACCCTGTCCGTGGAGTCCCGTCCGTACATCGAGCGGTCCAAGGCGCTCGGCGGCGGGCACGGCCACATCATGTCCCGGCACGTACTGCCGAACGTGATGCCCCTCGTGCTCGCGCAGACCACGCTCGTGATCTCCACCGCCATCCTCACGGAGGCGACCCTCGCCTTCCTCGGGCTCGGCGATCCGACGATCGTCTCCTGGGGCGGGCTGCTCCAGGACGCCCGTGAGGCCGGAGCGGTCAGCTCCGGGAACTGGTGGTACCTCGCTCCGCCCGGACTCGCCATCGCGGTCGTCGCCCTCGCGTTCACGCTGTGCGGCCGCACCATCGAGTCCGTGCTCAACCCCAAGCTGGGGGTGTCCCGTTGACCGCTGTGAAGACAGAGAGCGTCGAGAGGCCGGAGACCGGGCAGCCGTTGCTCGACGTCCGCAACCTGCACGTCACGTACGGCTCCGGGGCCTCCGCGGTCCCCGCCGTCCGGGGCGTCGACCTGCGCGTCGAGGCGGGCCAGAAGCTCGGCATCGCCGGGGAGTCCGGCTGCGGCAAGTCGACGCTGGCGCTGGCGCTGCTCCGGCTGCTGCCGGCTTCGGCGACCCTGAGCGGGGAGATCCTGCTCGACGGCGAGGACGTCCTGACGATGAAGTGGGGACGGCTGCGTGCCGTTCGCTGGGCGGGGGCGTCGATCGTCTTCCAGGGCGCGATGCACTCGCTGAACGCCGTCCACCGCATCGGGGACCAGATCGCCGAACCGATCCTGCTGCACCGCAAGGCCACACCCGCCGCCGCGCGCCGGCGCGCCGGTGAGCTGCTGGAGCAGGTGGGCCTCCCGGCCGCCCGCGCGGACGCGTATCCGCACGAGCTGTCCGGGGGTCAGCGCCAGCGCGTGATGATCGCGATGGCGCTCGCCTGCGACCCGCGGCTCGTGATCGCGGACGAGCCCACCACGGCACTGGACGTGATGATCCAGGCCCAGATCCTGCGGCTGATCGAGCAGCTCGTCAGCGAGCAGGACCTGGGGCTGATCATGATCAGCCACGACCTGGCGGTGCTCTCCGACACCTGCGACCGGCTCTCGGTGATGTACGCCGGACGGGTCGTCGAGGAAGGCCCTGCCAAACAGGTCTACGAGAGCGCGCGGCACCCGTACGGAAGCGCCCTGTCGGCCGCCTTCCCGCGCATCGGCGACCTCGCGTCCCGGCACGCGCCGCGCGGCCTGCCGGGCGACCCGCCGGATCCCTCCGCCCTGCCCTCGGGCTGCACGTTCCATCCGCGCTGCACGGCGGCCCTGGACTCCTGCGCCACCCAGGACCAGGAACTGCGGCCCGCCGGGCCCGCGCGCCGGGCCGCGTGCGTGCTGGTGGAGACGGACGTCACCCCGGCGCCGGCTCCGAACGCCGGCACCGAGGAAGCAAGGAGCACCTCATGACCACCACTCCCCCGGCCCCGCTGCTCAGCGCCGAGTCGCTGAAGGTGGCGTTCCCCGGCCGGCGCGGGGCGGCGACCGCGCGTGCGGTGGACGGCGTCGACCTCGACATCCGGCCCGGCGAGATCGTCGCCCTGGTCGGCGAGTCGGGCTGCGGCAAGACGACGCTGGCCCGCTCCCTCCTGGGCCTCGTCCCGCCCACCTCCGGCCGGGTGACGTTCGGGGGCGAACCGCTCGACTACCGGGGCCGGGCACTCAAGGCGTACCGCAAGCGCGTGCAGCTGGTGCTCCAGGACCCGAGCGGCTCGCTCAACCCGCGCCACACCGTCTACGACGCGGTGGCGGAGGGCCTGCGCATCCACGGGTACGCGGGTGACGAGCGGGACGCCGTGGCCGGCGCGCTGTCCCGGGCCGGGCTGCGGCCCCCGGAGCGGTTCTTCCTGCGCTTCCCGCACGAGCTGTCGGGCGGCCAGCGCCAGCGCGTCGTGATCGCGGGCGCCCTGGTGCTGGAGCCGGAGCTCATCGTCGCGGACGAGCCGGTCGCGTCGCTGGACGCCTCCGTACGGGGGGAGATCCTGGCGCTGCTGCTGCGGCTGCGCGACGAGCTGGGGCTGTCGGCGCTGGTGGTGACGCACGACCTGGGGCTGGCCTGGAACATCGCGGACCGGGTCGCGGTGATGTACCTCGGCCGGATCGTGGAGACGGGTGACGTGGAGCAGATCCTCACGGCCCCCCGGCATCCGTACACCCAGGCGCTGCTGTCCGTGCTCCCGGAGGCGGACGGCGAGCCGGTCATCCTGACGGGCGAACCGCCGGACCCCTCGAAGGTCCCGTCGGGCTGCCGCTTCCACGCCCGCTGCCACGTCCTCGCCTCGGGCGAGGCGGAGCGGGCGGGGGTCGCCGACGCGTGCCGCACGAAGGACCTGCCGGTCCTGGAGGGCGACGGCCGGACGGGCGTCGCCTGCCACTGGGCGGCGGCCGCAGCGGTCGAGGCGCCCGCGGCGCCCTGACCTTCGTCCTGACACGGCTCCGGGCCCGGCACACCAGGTGCCGGGCCCGGAGCCGTTCCGTCGGACCGCGCCGCTCTACGCGACGGGCGCGCGACGGCGGCGGGCGTCAGGCCCGCTCGTACGCCGCGATCAGCTCGCCGCACCGCTTCACGTCGGCCGCCATGGCGATCAGCAGGTCGTCGATCGAGTCGAACTTCAGCATGCCCCGCACATAGGCGAGGAAGTCCACCGCCACGTGCATCCCGTACAGGTCGAGGCCGACGCGGTCGATCGCGTACGCCTCGACGGTCCGCTCGGTGCCGTCGAACTGCGGGTTCGTGCCGACGGAGATCGCGGCGGGCATCACTTCGCCGTTCGCGGTCAGCCAGCCGGCGTAGACGCCGTCGGCCGGGATCGCGGTGTGGGGCAGGGTCTCCACGTTCGCCGTGGGGTAGCCCAGGTCACGGCCGCGCTGCGCGCCGCGCACCACGACGCCCTCCACCCGGTGCGGGCGGCCGAGGATCTCGGCCGCGCCCCCGACATCGCCCTCGGCGACGAGGCGGCGGGTCAGCGTGGACGAGAACGGCTCGCCGCCGCCCGCCTCACCGCTGACGAAGAGGTCGACGACCTCGACGTCGTAGTCGTACGTCGGGCCGAGCTCGGCCAGGAGCGTGACGTTGCCCGCCGCCTTGTGGCCGAACCGGAAGTTCGGGCCCTCGATGACCAGCCGCGCGTGGAGCTTGTCGACGAGCACCTTCGCGATGAACTCGGTGGGCGCGAGCTGCGAGAACTCTGCGGTGAACGGCAGGATCAGCACCGCGTCCACGCCCAGCGCCGTCATCAGCTCGGCACGCCGCGTGTGCGGGGCGAGCAGCGGCGGGTGCGTGCCGGGGCGGACGACCTCGCTCGGATGCGGGTCGAAGGTGACCACGACGGAGGGCACGCCGAGCTCCCGAGCCCGCTCCACGGCCCGGCCGATGATCAGCTGGTGCCCACGGTGCACCCCGTCGTAGGAGCCGATGGTGACGACGCTGCGTCCCCAGCCCTCGGGGATGTCCTCCAAGCCACGCCAGCACTGCACTGTGACCGCTCCTCGCCCGAACCTGTGTACGTGTGTATGTCATTACGCAGGTCTAAGACTGCCATGCTCACACCCCGCGGCCTGCATCGGCATCTGGATCCCGGGCCTCGGAGCGTCCGGCACCGGGGCCGTCCGGCGGGCGGAGGGGCCCACCACGGCGGCCCATTCCTGCGGAGCGTCCGCAAGCCATCCGCTGACGAGGGCCGCGAATCCGGGAACCTCCCGGGCGAGTTCGACGATCCCGCGGTCGAAGCGGGCCGCCCCCTCGGGCGTCCGGACGAGGAGCAGGCCCGTGCGGTGCACGAGGGCCCGTGTGCGCGCCTCGGGACGGCGCCCGGACCCGGCCGCCGCGGCGCGCAGCAGCGCTTCGAGGACTTCCGGGTCCCTCCCGGTGTTCTGTTCGAACTCCAGCAGGACCTCCAGCAGCTCGGCGCGCAGCGGCCTGGACGCGGCGCTCCCTGGTGCGGCGAGCACCCTGGCCAGGGCCGCGCGCACCGAGGGCGGTGCGGGGCGGTCCCGCAGCAGGCCGGTCACCAGGGGCAGCAGGAGCGCGCGGGCGGCCGGGCTGTGCTCCAGTCGCAGCTCCACGTACGCGGCGGTCTGCGCCCCGCCCTCGCCGTCCGGGCGGCTGTCGATGTACCGGCGTACGAGTCCCGGCGCGTGCAACGCCAGCGCCGGGGTGTCCAGACCCGCCAGCTCCCCCAGCACGGCGTCGGCGGCCTCACCGGGCAGCGACAGCCGGGCGCGCAGCGCCGCGAGCACGGGTTCGGGGTGCCGGGGGAACACCTCGGTCAGCAGGGACACCGGCAGCCGCGGGTCGCCGGTCGCGAAGATCCGCAGGGCCTGCGGCAGGTAGCGCCCACCGGTTCCCGGGTCGCGCACCAGGACGGTGAGGGCGCGGGCGTGCAGGGCGGTGTCGTCCGGGCGGGCCAGGAGGGTGAGGGCCGCGCCGCGCAGCAAAGTGCGGTCGGCGCCGGTGAGGGTGCGTGCGGCGGCGAGCGTGCCGTGGACGGCCGCGGCGGCGCGCCGTCCGGGCCGCTCCTCGTCGCGCGCCCAGCGGCTGACGGCCCTGCACAGGGCGGACGGCTCGTCCTCCGCGAGCGCGGAGAGCAGTTCGGCGGCGCGGGGGTGCGAGGTGTCGACGAGCGCCTCGGTCAGGTCGTCGACGGCGAGGTCCCGGCGGGCGTACAGGAGCGCCTGGGCGGCGGCGGCCACGGTCAGGCGTACGGGTGCGTCCTGTTCGGCGGGCAGCGGGCTCTCGTCCGTCAGCCAGCGGCAGAGCAGTGCCTGCACGGTCCTCGGGTCGGCGGCCAGACGCAGGGCCACCGCGTCCAGATAGCGCCGGCCGCCGTCCGGGCGCGGTGCGCCGTCTGCGGGCAGCAGCCTGCGCAGAAGGTCGATCCGGTCGTACTCGGGCAGCCGGGTCCGGCACCAGAACCACGGCCCGAACTCCGCGTAGGGTCCGAGGGCGTCGTGCCCTCCCCCGGACAGGGAGCGCCGGGTGATCCTTCCGGTGAGGACCCGCAGCACCCCGAGGTAGGGGCGCGCGTCGGGCACCCTGAGCAGGCTTTCCCGCAGCAGATGGGCCGCCCACCAGGCGGCGTCGGGGTGCCGGGCCCCCGGGCCGGGTCCCGCGCCGAGGCGGTCCATCGCCTCGATCAGGTCCGCCATGCGGTGGGCCAGCGCCGCCGGGCCCTGGCGCCGCTCCAGCAGGAGCATGGCCTGGATCACGGGGCCGGAGCGGTGGCGGGGCACGGGGAGGTTGCGGGGCTCGTACGAACCGTCGGCCCCGGCCGCGGGCCGGGGCCCGGGGTCCTGGCCGTCCCCGTCCTGTTCCTCGGCGTGCCACCGGTGCACGAGGGAGCGCAGAGCGGCGTCCAGGTCGAGGTGGGCGCCCTGCACCCAGTCGCCGAGTTCCTCGTGGGCGAAGCGGTATCCGGGGCCGGCGGGGACCAGCAGCCCTTCGGTGAGCACCGCCGAGGCCCATCCCGTACGCCAGGGGAAGATCTCCTCGAACGCCGCCCGGTCCAGTTCGCCCTGTCCCGGGCCGAGGCAGCGCCTGGCCGCCTCGTGGACCTGCCCGGCGACCTTGGCGGCCAGCCTGCGCACCGCCGTGCCCCGGAGCCGGGGCTCGGACTGGGCACCGATCCGGACGGCGATGCGGACGCAGGCGAGGTCCAGGTGCGCGGCGAAGACCTTCTCGGTGTCGGGCGTGCCGGGCACGTCCGGGGGCAGGGCCTTCCGCACCTCGGCGAGCAGCCGCAGGGTGAGGGGGTGCCTGTCGTGGCCGGGCGCGATGGCGCCGGGCGGAATGCCGTAGCGCTCCCTGGCCAGTTCGGCCTGGCCGGTCGTGAGGTCGCCGAGCCGGACGGCGGGCGGCAGCCCTCCGGCGGGCCGTTCGGGCCGGTGCAGGGCGTCGCGCGGGTACAGCGCTCCGGCGGTCTCCCAGTGCTCGGGTCGGCAGGCGACGACCATCCGGACGCCGTGCGAGAGGAGCCACTCGGCCGTGGCCGCGGTCCATCCGCCGAGCCGGTGGGCCAGCAGCGGCGGCATCTCCTCCGGGCCGTCCACGACGACGAGCAGCGCATTCCCCGAGTCGGCCGCGAGGCGGGCCACCCGCTCCGGCGTGGCGTCGGTCATGTCGCCCCGGGCGCCGGCGGCCGTGATGATCCTCCCGGAGCGCTGCAGGGCCCGGGTCATGGCGTCGGTGACCGAGGTGTCGTCGGCCAGCAGGTCGGCGCCGCGCAACCAGAGGGTGAGGGCGGGGACGGGCCCGCGGGCCCTGCGGCCGGCCAGTGCGGCCAGCTCGGTGGTGCGGCCGGTCCCCGGTGCGCCGACCAGCCCGAGGACGGGTCCCGTCCCGGCCTCGAAGGCGGCGAACTCCGCGCTGATCCTGGGGCGCTCGACGGCCTCGACACCGCAGGGACGGTCGTCGGCGTGACCGAGCGAGGTGGCGGTGAGCTGGAGCGCCCCCGCGAGGTTGAGGTCGCAGCCGTAACCCGGGACGGCGCTCGCGTTGCGCCGGAGCACCTCGGCCAGCGCACCCCCGCCGGTCAGCGGCACCGCGAGTCCGGCCGTCTCCCGCCCCGCGCTCAGCGCGGTCGAGAGCACGCCCAGGACGGCGCCCGTGCCGGGGTCGGTGACGGGCCCGCCGATGGCCGCGCCGCCGGAGCGCAGGGCGTCGCGGCCGTCGGTGCCCAGGGCCAGTTCGAGCGCATCGCCCACGGGGTGTTCGCGTCCGCCCTCGGTGTACGTCGCGGGGGTCGCCCCGAGCACCCGGGCCTCGCGCCACCCGTGGGCGGCGATCCGCACATAGGTGCCGGTGCCGATCCGTTCGCGTACGGCGATGGGGAGCGGCTCCACCCCCAGTGCCCCGGATCCGCCGGTACGGAGCAGGGCGAGGCCCAGGTCCGGCAGGGCGGTGATGTCGTCGGGGCCGACCTCGCAGCTGCGGCCGTCGGGGGCGTGCAGGGTCAGCGGCGCAGGCCGTGCGACGGCCTGATGGCTGGTGACGACGGTCCCCCGGTCGTCGGCGACGAACCCGGTCCCCCGGGGCCGACCGGCCTGATCGCAGATTCTCACCAGTTTCGACCGGTCCCCGCTGCCCATGGGTCAGACGGTAGATGGCGGGTGATCCGCACGAGAAACGCGAGGGGCGAAAGCGCCCCCCTCACACCCCCCTGACGCTCCGAGCGCCCGTCCATCGGGGTGAATCGACGGGTTCGCCTGGACAGGGATGGTCCGGGGAGGGGGATCGTGGGGCGGGCAGCATCCGGGGGGCCTGCCCGCCCCACCACGGACCCGCGGTGCGTTCCGGCCGCCGGGCCACGCGGCCCGTCGCGGCTCGTTCGGGCGGTAGGGCTCAGGCGAAGACGGCGAGGCTCCTGGCCTTGCCCTTCTCCTCCTCGACGAGCACGAGGAACGTCCCGTCGGGCCCGTAGACCCCGACCGGCCCCGGCGGGTACGCCGGCATGTCCAGCCGTACCCCGTTGAGCAGCAGCCGGGCGCGCTTCTCGTCCACGTCCCAGCGGTGGAAGGCGGATGCGGCGGCCTCGGCCACCGGCATCACGGTCAGCTCCTCCTGGTGCTGGTCGAGCGTCCGGGCCGCGTCCAGACCGTACGGCCCGACGCGGGTGCGGCGCAGCGCGGTCAGGTGGCCGCCGACGCCGAGCCCGGCACCGAGGTCGCGCGCCAGGGCCCTGATGTAGGTACCCGAGGAGCAGACGACCGAGACCACCAGGTCGACGACGGGGGTGCCGTCCTCGGCGACCTCGTGCCGCACGTCGTAGACGCGGAACGACGAGATGGTCACCGGGCGGGCCGGGATCTCGAACTCCTCGCCGCCGCGCACCCGCGCGTAGGAACGCTTCCCGTCGATCTTGATGGCGCTGACCTTGGACGGCACCTGCATGATCGCGCCGCTCAGCGCGGCGACTCCGGCGTCGATGCCCTCACGGGTGACTCCGGAGGCGTCGGTGGACGAGGTGATCTCGCCCTCCGCGTCGTCGGTGACGGTGTCCTGGCCGAGGCGGATCGTACCCAGGTACTCCTTCTCCGTCAGCGCGAGGTGGCCGAGCAGCTTGGTCGCCCGCTCCACACCGAGCACGAGGACACCGGTCGCCATCGGGTCCAGCGTGCCGGCGTGACCGACCCGCCGGGTGCGGGCGATGCCGCGCATCTTCGCCACGACGTCGTGCGAGGTGAAGCCGGACGGCTTGTCGACGATGACAAGTCCGTCCGGCGTCTTTTCCTGCTTGTTCTGCGTCATGCGGAAGGCGAGTCCTCGTCGTTTCCGGCGGACTCGTCCTCCGGCTTGCGGTACGGGTCGGCCTCACCGGCGTACGCGGCGCCGGAGGACGCCTCGCGCACCTTGGCGTCCGAGGCGCGTGCCCGGTCGAGCAGGTCCTCGATCGCCTTGGCGTTGTCCGGGAGGGCGTCGGCCACGAAGGCCAGGGTCGGGGTGAACTTCGTCCCCGCCGCGGCACCGACCGCCGACCGCAGGATGCCCTTGGCGCTCTCCAGACCCGCGGCCGCGCTGGCCCGCTCCTCGTCGTCGCCGTAGACCGTGTAGAAGACCGTGGCCTCCCGCAGGTCGCCGGTGACACGGGTGTCCGTGATGGTCACGTGCGTACCCAGACGCGGGTCCTTGATACCGCGCTGCAGTTTCTCGGCGACCACCACCTGGATGAGGTCCGCCAGCTTCTTTGCCCGCGCGTTGTCGGCCACTGGTCCGTCTCCTTCTTAAGCCTTGCTCAATCGTCTTCGTCGCTGTGCAGCCGCCGCCGTACGGACAGCAGCTCCACTTCCGGCCGGCCCGCGATCATGCGTTCGCACCGGTCGAGTACGTCTGTGAGGTGTCCGGTGTCCCCGGAGACCACGGCAAGACCGATCTCGGCCCTGCGGTAGAGGTCCTGGTCGCCCGTCTCCGCGACACTCACCGCGAATCTGCGGTGGAGCTCGGCGACCATCGGGCGGACGACCGAGCGTTTCTCCTTCAACGACCGTACGTCGCCGAGGAGCAGATCGAAGGACAGAGTCCCCACGTACATGTGTGTCCGGATGTCCCGCCGGTTCGGGGTCGGTGCCCCGCCATCGCTTGGCGGGGACACCAGAACCGTACACGGAACGGCCGGGGCCGATCGACGGAAATACGACCCGTCGACCGGCCCCGACTGTGGAAGAGAGCCCGGGGGTCACCCCCCGGGAATCCCCGTCGATCAGCCTCGCGGCTTCTCGCGCATCTCGTACGTCGCGATGACGTCGTCGATCTTGATGTCGTTGAAGTTTCCGAGGTTGATACCGCCCTCGTAGCCTTCGCGGATCTCGGTGACGTCGTCCTTGAAGCGGCGCAGACCGGAGATGTTGAGGTTCTCCGCGATGACCTTGCCATCGCGCAGCAGGCGCGCCTTGGTGTTGCGCTTGACCTCGCCGGAGCGGACCAGGACACCGGCGATGTTGCCCAGCTTGGACGAGCGGAAGATCTCGCGGATCTCCGCCGTGCCGAGCTCGACCTCTTCGTACTCCGGCTTGAGCATGCCCTTGAGGGCCGCCTCGATCTCCTCGATCGCCTGGTAGATGACCGAGTAGTACCGGACGTCCACGCCCTCGCGCTCGGCCATCTGCTCGGCACGCCCCGCGGCGCGCACGTTGAAGCCGATCACGATGGCGTCGGAGCCGGTCGCCAGGTTGATGTCCGACTCGGTGACCGCACCCACACCGCGGTGCAGGACCCGGATGTCGACCTCTTCGCCGACGTCGAGCTGGAGCAGCGAGGACTCGAGAGCCTCCACCGAACCGGACGCGTCGCCCTTGATGATGAGGTTGAGTTCCTGGACCAGACCGGCCTTGAGCGCCTCGTCCAGGTTCTCCAGGGAGAACCGGACACCCTTGCGGGCGAAGTTGGCGTTGCGCTCACGGGCGGCACGCTTCTCGGCGATCTGACGGGCCGTACGGTCCTCGTCGACCACCAGGAAGTTGTCGCCTGCACCCGGGACGTTGGTGAGACCCAGGACCAGGACGGGGGTCGAGGGACCCGCTTCCTGGACGTTGTTGCCGTTGTCGTCGAGCATCGCCCGGACACGGCCGTACGCGTCGCCGACGACCATCGTGTCGCCGATGCGCAGCGTTCCGCGCTGGACGAGGACGGTCGAGACGGCACCGCGGCCGCGGTCGAGGTGGGACTCGATCGCAATACCCTGCGCGTCCTGCTCCGGGTTGGCCCGCAGGTCGAGCGAGGCGTCGGCGGTGAGGACGACGGCCTCCAGCAGCGCCTCGATGTTGAGGCCCTGCTTCGCGGAGATGTCGACGAACATCGTGTCGCCGCCGTACTCCTCGGCCACCAGACCGAACTCGGTGAGCTGACCGCGCACCTTGGTCGGGTCGGCACCCTCGACGTCGATCTTGTTGACCGCGACCACGATCGGCACGTCGGCCGCCTTGGCGTGGTTCAGCGCCTCGATCGTCTGGGGCATCACACCGTCGTTCGCCGCCACCACGAGGATCGCGATGTCGGTGGACTTCGCACCACGTGCACGCATGGCGGTGAACGCCTCGTGACCCGGGGTGTCGATGAAGGTGATGCGGCGGTCCTCGCCGTTGACCTCGGAGGAGACCTGGTACGCACCGATGTGCTGCGTGATGCCGCCGGCCTCGCCCGCGACGACGTTCGTCTTGCGGATCGCGTCCAGCAGTCGGGTCTTACCGTGGTCGACGTGACCCATGACGGTGACGACCGGCGGGCGGGAGACCAGGGCCTCTTCGCCGCCCTCGTCCTCGCCGAACTCGATGTCGAAGGACTCGAGCAGCTCGCGGTCCTCCTCCTCGGGGCTGACGATCTCCAGGACGAAGTTCATCTCGTCCGCGAGCAGCTTCAGCGTCTCGTCGGAGACGGACTGCGTGGCGGTGACCATCTCGCCGAGGTTCATCATCACGCCGACGAGCGACGCCGGGTTGGCGTTGATCTTCTCCGCGAAGTCGGTCAGGGACGCACCGCGCGACAGCCGGACGGCCTGCCCGTTGCCGCGAGGCAGCATGACGCCGCCCACCGACGGGGCCTGCATGGCCTCGTACTCCTGGCGCCTCTGACGCTTCGACTTGCGGCCACGACGCGCGGGACCACCGGGACGGCCGAACGCACCCTGTGTGCCACCACGGGCACCCGGGCCGCCGGGACGTCCACCGAAGCCGGGACGACCGCCGAAGCCGCCGCCACCACCGGGACGGCCCGCGCCGCCACCGCCACCGGGACCACCGGGACGGCCGGCGAAGCCGCCACCGCCACCACCGGGACCGGCCGGACGGCCGGCGAAGCCGCCGCCGCCACCGGGACGACCGCCGCCACCACCGGGACGGCCACCGCCGCCACCGGGACCGCGGCCGCCGCCGCCGGGGCCGCCGCCGGGGCGGGGGCCCGCAGCGGGACGCTGCGGCATCATGCCGGGGTTCGGACGGTTACCCGAGGGGGCACCGCCCGGACGGGGAGCCTGCGGACGGGGCATGCCGCCGGGGGACGGACGTGCGCCACCCTGGCCCTGGGGACGCGGGGCGCCACCGGGACCACCCTGCGGGCGCGGGGCGCCGGGGCGCTCCTGACCGCCGCCGGGGCGCGGGGCACCGCCGGGACGGGGCGCCTGGGGGCGCGCCATACCGGTGGAACCGCCGGAGGTGAAGGGGTTGTTGCCCGGACGGGGACCGGCCGGACGGGCGCCGCCCGGTCGCGGTGCGCCCTGGCCCGCGGGACGTGCGGGGCGGTCTCCGCCACGCTCGCCACCACGGCCGCCGTCACGCTCGCCACCACGGCCACCGTCACGCTGACCGCCGGCCGGGGCCGGACGGGCGGGGCGAGGTCCCGGGGTGGCACCCGCGGGACGCGGGGCCTGCTGGGGGGTGCTCGGCTGGGCCGGTGCCGGGGCCGAGAACTCGGCTGCGGGCACCGGGGTGACCGGGGCGGGCTTCGGCGCGGGCCGGGGGCCCGGACGGGGACCCGCCGACGGCGCGGAAGGCGCCGAGGGGGTGCTGCTCTCCGCCGGAGCCTCGGCTGCGGCCGGCTTGGGGGCCGGGACGCCGGGCTTGGGGGCGGCAGGACGTGCCGAGGCGGCCGGAGACGGCGCCGCGGGCTTCACGGGGGCGGCCTTGCGAGGCGCGCCAGGCTTTGCAGCGGACTTGCCGGCGTTGCCGCCGGGACCCTGCAGTGCGTCAGTCAATTTGCGTACAACCGGCGCCTCGATCGTCGAGGACGCCGAACGGACGAATTCACCGAGTTCTTGGAGCTTGGCCATGACGACCTTGCTCTCCACGCCGAACTCCTTGGCGAGTTCGTATACCCGGACCTTAGCCACTTCGCTCCTTTTAGGTCCGGGTTACCGCCGGACCGTCGCTACTTCATGGGCGTACTCATCGCGTACTCATCGAGTGCTCATCGCAATCTCGACCTACTTCCAACTCGCGAGGTACCTGACCGCACGGGGACCCGTGCCGTTCACTTTCCTACGGTGTCACCCGCTCGACGAACCGCCGCAGTGCCGCGGTGTCGAACGGCCCCTCGGCCTTGAAGGCCCGGGGGAATGCCCGGCGGCGGACCGCCAGGTCGAGACAGACGGGGACGGGGTGTACATACGCACCCCGGCCGGGCAGCGTACCGCGTGGATCAGGGACCACTTCTCCCTCGCCCACCACGATGCGCAGCAGCTCGCTCTTGGCCGCCCGCTCCCGGCATCCCACACAGGTTCGCTCGGGGCAAGCGCGGGCATGCGTCCGGCCAGACACGGCTAAGTCTACCTCCCCGCACCGACCTCACCCCTTCGGGGCAAGAATCGAACGGATGTTGTCGTGATCTCGGCGGCGCACCGCCGGGATCTGTTCCTTCGGGCGCCTGCCCGGCCGCCACCGGGGCGGCTCGCGGGGCGCCCGGTGATCAGCCTCGCTCGGACCGCTCCCGGGCACGCTCGGCCCGCTCGCGGTCGGCGACGTCGCGCTCGGCGTCCGTCTCGGTGTCCGGGCGGATGTCGATGCGCCAGCCCGTGAGCCGGGCGGCCAGGCGGGCGTTCTGGCCCTCCTTGCCGATCGCGAGCGACAGCTGGTAGTCCGGCACGGTCACCCGGGCGGAGCGCGCCCCGAGGTCCACGACCTCGACCATGCTCACCCGCGCGGGTGACAGCGCGTTGGCGACCATCTCCGCCGGGTCGTCCGACCAGTCGACGATGTCGATCTTCTCGCCGTGCAGCTCGGCCATGACGTTGCGCACGCGGCTGCCCATCGGGCCGATGCAGGCACCCTTGGGGTTGAGACCGGCACGCGTCGAACGGACCGCGATCTTGGTGCGGTGTCCCGCCTCGCGGGCGATGGCCTCGATGACCACGGAGCCGTCCGCGATCTCCGGGACCTCCAGCGCGAAGAGCTTCTTCACGAGGTTCGGGTGGGTGCGCGAGAGGGTGACGGAGGGACCGCGCACGCCCTTGGCGACCCGGACGACGTAGGTGCGCAGCCGCAGGCCGTGGGTGTACTCCTCGCCGGGCACCTGCTCCTGGACCGGCAGGATCGCCTCCAGCTTGCCGATGTCGACCAGGACGTTCTTCGGGTCCTTGCCCTGCTGGACCAGGCCCGTCACGACGTCGCCCTCGTGGCCGGCGTACTCGCCGAAGGTGCGGTCGTCCTCGGCGTCGCGCAGCCGCTGCAGGATGACCTGCTTGGCCGTCGTCGCGGCGATGCGGCCGAAGCCGGACGGGGTGTCGTCGAACTCCTTGGGCTCCTGGCCCTCCTCGAGCTCGGCCGGGTCGTCCTTCGCCCACACCGTGACGTGGCCGTTGGCGTCCAGCTCGACGCGCGCGCGGCGGTGACTGCCCTCGGTGCGGTGGTACGCGATGAGGAGGGCCGACTCGATCGCCCCGACGAGCACGTCGAAGGGGATCTCCTTGTCCTGCGCCAAGCCCTTCAGAAGCTTCACATCGATGTCCACGGCTACGCCTCCTCTTCCTTCTTGTCCTTGCGGTTGAATTCGATCTCCACGCGCGCCCTGGCGATCTCGTCGAAGGCGACACGGCGCGCCGTGGGCTTGCGGCCCTTGACGCCCGGCACTTCGAGATCGAGTCCCTCGTCGTCCACCCCGAGGATGCGGGCCACCAGCTCGCCGCCGTCGCCCAGGGTGAGTCTCGCGAGCCGGCCGGTGGCGCGGACGTAGTGGCGGTGCTCGGTCAACGGGCGGTCGGCGCCCGGAGAGCTCACCTCGAGGACGTACTCGCCCTCTCCCATCACGTCGGTCTCGTCCAGCGTCGTGGAGATGGTCCGGCTGAGCTCCGCACAGGTGTCGAGCTCCACGCCGTCCTCGGAGTCCACGATCACCCGCAGCACCTGGCGGCGGCCCGCCCGGGACAGCTCGATCTCCTCGAGGTCCAGTTCCTGGGCTTCCACGAGGGGCTCCAGCAGTTCGCGCAGCCTGTCGCTCTGGGTGGTGCTCATCCGGGTGACTCCTCGGCCGCGTGTGCTGTTGTGTGGATCGTCGCGTGTCGGATCAAAGGGTATCCGGTCCGCAGGGGTGTTGCCGTCCGCCTCCCGCCCCGCCGCGGGTACGCTCACCCCCGGTGATCACTTCAGGTCAGAAACTGTCAGAAACCAGGCCGAAGGAGACAAGTGCACCGGACGGGGACGACGCGCAGGGGGGCGCTCACCGCTACGGGGGCCTTCGCCCTGGGGGCGGTGCTGACAGGGTGCGGGAGCGGGCCCGACGAGCCGCGGAACGCCCGCGCGCGGGCCGAGGCGGCCTCGCTCCGGGCACGGGGCACGCTGCGGAGCACGGCCGCCCGCGCCGGGGTCTCGCTGCTCGCCCGCTATGACCGGGTCTCCGCCGCGCACCCCCTGACGGAGGCCGGACTCGCACCCCTGAGGGCCGCGGTGGGAGCGCACCTGGCCGCACTCGGCGGGCCGCCGGAGGGCGATCCGCCGGCCGCCGCCCCGCCCGCTCCCCCCACCGACGCGAAGGCGGCGCTGCGAGAGCTGGCCGCCCAGGAGCGGCGGGTGGCCGACGAACGCGCCGCGGCCCTCCTGGAGGCCGATTCCGAACTGGCCAGGCTGCTGGCCTCGATCGCCGCGGCCGGCGCCGCCCACGCGTATCTGCTGACCGAGCTGGCCAAGGAGACCCCGGCATGACACAGGAGGCCGCCGGCACCGGCGGCGATGAACCGCTGACCGCCGCGCAGGCGGCACTCGCCGCCGAGCACGCCGCGGTGTACGGGTACGGGGCGCTGGGCGGCAGGCTGGACGGTGCCCGCCGCGACGACGCGACGGCGGCCGTCGACGCCCACCGCGCCCGGCGTGACACCCTCGCCCGGACCGTGCGTGACCTCGGCGGCACACCGGTGGCGGCGGACGCCGCGTACGCCCTGCCGTTCGCGGTCCGGGACCCGGCCTCCGCGATGCGGCTCGCGGCCGTGCTGGAGGAGCGGGTCGCGGGCGTGTACTCCGACCTCGTACGGGCCGCCCGGGGGCCCCTGCGGCAGGACGCGGCGGGCGCGCTCCGGGAGGCCGCGGTGCGCGCGGTGCGCTGGCGCGGGTCCGGCGTAGCCTTTCCTGGGCTCGCGGAGAAGGCCGACTCCCCGGACACCACGGCGGAGGCGGGCTCCACGGGTGTCACGCACTGAGCAGGCTCTGAAAGGGAACAAGGCACGTATGGGTTTCGAACCGCCGCCGCGTCTGGTGCGAGCGCTCGGCGAGACGTACGGGGACACGGCCGCCGCCGAGTGGCTCGGCCGGCTCCCCGCACTCGCCGGCGAAGCGATGTCCGCAGCGGGGCACCGGGTCACCCCGGACCGGGTCGTCGCACCGGGGGGGCGCAGCAGTCTCGTCCTCCTGGTGAACCGGGAGGACGGAACGCCCGCCGCCTTGAAGGTGGCGCCCCCAGGTGCCGCGCCCGCACTCGAGCGGGCCGCTCTCGCGCACTGGAACGGCTGGGGCGCCGTCGAGCTCCTGACCGGCGCGGACGCCGGGGTCCCGGAGGACGCCCTGCTGCTGGAGCGGCTCCACCACGAGGTGTCGCTGCGTTCGCTCCCCGAGGCGAAGGCCCTGCTGGAGGCGGCGGGCACGGTACGGCGGCTGTGGGTCGACCCCCCGGCCGGCCACGCCTTCGAGTCGGTCACCGGGCGCACCGCCCGGCAGACGGCGCAGATGAGGGCCGCCGCCGAACGGGAGCCGGAGCTCGGCCCGCTCGTCTCGGCCGCGCTCGCCGCGCGTGACGAGCTGGTCGCGGAGCCGCCCGAACTCCTCCTGCTGCACGGCAACTTCCGGCAGAGCAAGGTCCTCTCCGCCGAGCGCGCGCCCTGGCTGGCGGTCGGCCCGGAACCGCTGACCGGCGAGCGCGCCTACGACCTGGCGCGGCTGGCGCGCGACCGGGTCGAGGATTTGATCGCGTCCCCGGGCGGCGCGGTCACGGCCCGACGACGGGTCAAGCGGCTCGCCGACTCGCTGGAGGTGGACCAGGACCGGCTGCGCGGCTGGACGCTGTTCCGGGCGGTCGAGTCCGGCACCCGGTCGCTGACGGTGGGCCGGCGGCAGGACGGCGAGCTGGCGCTGGAGTTCGCCGGCTGGCTGTAGGCGTGCGGGAAGGGCCCCGCGCGGTGCGCGGGGCCCTTCCTTGCCGTCCTGCCGGCCCGGTTCAGCCCTGGTCGGTCAGCCGGGCGATCGCCTCGTCGACGGTGAGCTCCTCGCGCTCCCCGGTGCGGCGGTCCTTCAGCTCCAGGACGCCCTCCGCCGAACGGCGGCCCGCGACGAGGATCTTCGGGACACCGATCAGCTCGGAGTCGGTGAACTTCACGCCGGGCGAGACACCCGCGCGGTCGTCGACCAGGACCCGCAGGCCCGCGGCGCTCAGCTTCTCGGAGACCTCCAGGGCCAGCTCGGTCTGGAGCGCCTTGCCGGCGGCGACGACGTGCACGTCGGCCGGGGCGACCTCACGGGGCCAGCACAGGCCCTTGTCGTCGGCGGTCTGCTCGGCGAGGGCGGCCACGGCGCGGGAGACCCCGATGCCGTACGAGCCCATCGTGACGCGGACCGGCTTGCCCTGCTGGCCGAGCACGTCGAGGGAGAAGATGTCGGCGTACTTGCGGCCGAGCTGGAAGATGTGGCCGATCTCGATGGCGCGGTCCACCTGGAGGCCGGTGCCGCACTTGGGGCAGGGGTCGCCCGCCTCGACGACGACGACGTCGAGGTAGTCGTCGACCTCGAAGTCGCGGCCCGCGACGACGTTCTTCGCGTGCACGCCCTCCTTGTTGGCGCCCGTGATCCAGGCGGTGCCGGCGGCGACGCGGGGGTCGGCGATGTAGCGGACCTTCTCCAGGCCCTGCGGGCCGACGTAGCCGCGCACGAGGTCGGGGCGGCCCACGAAGTCCTCGGCGGTGACGAGCTCGACGACGGCGGGGGCGAGGTGCTCGCCGAGCTTGCCCAGGTCGACCTCGCGGTCGCCGGGCACGCCCACGGCCACGATCTCGCCGTCGACCTTGACCAGCAGGTTCTTCAGGGTGGCGGAGGCATCCACCCCGAGGTGGGCAGCGAGGGTCTCGATGGTCGGGGTGTCGGGGGTGTCCAGCTCCTCGACGGCGCCGGTCGCCGAGGCGTCGGCGACGGTCGTGACCTTGTACGTCACGGCCTCGGTGTTGGCGGCATAGTCGCAGTGGGGGCAGTCGACGAAGGTGTCCTCGCCGGCCGGCGCGGGCGCCAGGAACTCCTCGGACGCCGAGCCGCCCATGGCACCGGAGACCGCGGACACGACGCGGTGGTCGAGGCCCAGGCGCTCGAAGATGCGGATGTAGGCGGCGCGGTGGAGCTGGTACGCCTCGGCGAGTCCCTCGTCGGTGGTGTCGAAGGAGTACGAGTCCTTCATCTGGAACTCGCGGCCGCGCAGCACACCGGCGCGGGGGCGGGCCTCGTCGCGGTACTTGGTCTGGATCTGGTAGAGGATCACGGGCAGGTCCTTGTAGGACGAGCACATGTCCTTCACGATCTGGGTGAAGACCTCCTCGTGGGTCGGGCCGAGGAGGTAGTCGGCGCCCTTGCGGTCCTGGAGCCGGAAGAGCAGGTCGCCGTACTCGTCGTAGCGGCCGCTCGCCTCGTACGCCTCCTTGGGCAGCAGGGCGGGGAGCAGCACCTCCTGGCCGCCGATGGCGTCCATCTCCTCGCGCACGACGCGGGTGATGTTCTCCAGGACCTTCTTGCCGAGGGGCAGCCAGGACCAGATGCCGGCCGCGGTGCGGCGCACGTATCCGGCGCGGACGAGGAGCTTGTGGTTGAGCGTCTCGGCGTCCGCCGGGTCGTCGCGCAGTGTCTTGATCATCAATCGGGACATGCGCTGGACCTGGGCCATGATGAACTCCTGCTCGCAAGGGTGGTGAGCCCGAGGTTAGCCGGGCGGCCCGCGCGGGCGGAAATCGATTCCTCAGCCGCGGCGCAGCGGCAGGGGCGCGCCCATCACCGCGTAGGGCTTGGGTGCGCTCGGGAAGAGCACCTGCCGGGCCAGGTCCTGGTATCCCAGGGCCCGGTAGAGGCCCCGGGCGGGGCTCTCGGTGTCGATCGCCGAGAGGATGGAGCGCGGCAGGCCGACGGCGTCGGTGATGGTGGTGATGAGCTCACGTCCGATGCCGCGCTGCTGGAAACCCGGGTGGACGTGCAGTTCGGTGATCACGAACGAGTCGTCGAGCCAGTCGTCGGTTCCGGTGGCGCGCAGGTACGGCTCGACGACGGTGGACCACCAGTGCGTCCGGTGGTTCGGCAGCCCGTAGACGAACCCGACGAGCCGTCCGTCCGCGGTGGTGGCGCCGAGTGCGCGCGCCTGCGGATGTTCGAGGTGCCGGAGCACGATGTGGCGGCGTACGTCGATCTCGTCCTGGCCGAGGCCGAAGGCGAGCGCCTGCACGGCGAGCGCCTCGTCGACGCGGGCGGCGAGGTCGAGCGGTCCGACCATGATGTCGGGGCTCCCGATGTCCCCGGGGGACGCGGGTGTTGCTGCTGCCATGCGGGAACCCTACTGTCCGGGTGGCCGGGTCAGAACAGCACGCTCATGAACGCGCCCGTCTCGCGGAAGCCGACGCGGCTGTAGGCCCTGCGGGCGGGGGTGTTGTAGTCGTTCACGTACAGGCTCACGATCGGTGCCACGTCGCTGAGCGCGTGGCGCAGGACGGCGGCCATGCCGGTCTCGGAGAGCCCTTGGCCCCGGGCCTCGGGGGCCACCCAGACGCCCTGGATCTGGCAGGCGCGCGAGGTGGCGGCGCCGATCTCCGCCTTGAACAGGACCCGGCCGTCCTCTATGCGCGCGAAGGACCGGCCGGTGGTGATCAGCTCCGCGACGCGCGCCTGGTAGAGGAGTCCGCCGTCGCCCGCGAGCGGGGAGACACCGACCTCCTCGGTGAACATGGCCACGCAGGCCGGCATGAGGATGTCGATCTCGTCCCTGCGGACCCTGCGTACGAGGGGGTCGGGGGCGATCTGTGCGGAGGGGCTCTCGGTGACCATGAGCGGCTGGTGGGGCCGGACCTCGCGGGCGGGACCCCAGCTCGGTTCGAGCAGACGCCACAGCTGGGTGGTGGGGCCCGCGGGGCCGACGATGGAGGAGCAGCGGCGGCCGGCTCTGCGGGCGCGGTCCGCGAAGGCCCTGATGGCCTCGGGGGTGGCGCAGATGGGCACGAGGTTGGCGCCGGAGTAGCAGAGCGAGCGGAGGCGTCCGTCGGCGTACCAGCCCCACATCTCGCCGCCGAGGCGCCAGGGGTCGAGGCCGGCGATCTGGACGCGGGCGGCCACGAACGCGTTGTCCACGGGTTCGCTCTCGAGGATGGCGAGCGCGGCGGGAAGCTCGCCGGGGTCGAGGACCCGGGTAGTGGTCTGCGTCAACACTGGGGCCTCACCAAACGGTCTGCTGATGTCCGCACTGTACCCAAGAAGGCTGTGCGGTGCCCCCCGCGGGTTCGGGAACCGATAGCACGGGGACACGGCCGTGCCCCGCAGGACACGGCCTGCGGGGCACGGCGGAACGCGTTCGGGGGGGGTCAGCCGGCGATGGAGACCTGGGGCTCGCCCGAGGCGATGCCGTCCTTCTCCATCTGCTCCGCGATCTTCATGGCCTCCTCGATCAGGGTCTCCACGATCTTCGACTCCGGGACGGTCTTGATGACCTCGCCCTTCACGAAGATCTGACCCTTGCCGTTCCCGGACGCCACACCCAGATCGGCCTCACGCGCCTCACCCGGACCGTTCACCACACAGCCCATCACCGCGACCCGCAGCGGGACCTCCATACCCTCAAGGCCCGCACTCACCTGGTCCGCCAGCTTGTACACGTCCACCTGCGCCCGCCCGCACGACGGGCAGGACACGATCTCCAGGCGCCGCTGCTTCAGGTTCAGCGCCTCCAGGATCTGCAGACCGACCTTGACCTCCTCCGCCGGAGGAGCCGACAGCGACACACGGATCGTGTCCCCGATCCCCTCGGAGAGCAGCGCACCGAACGCCACCGCCGACTTGATCGTCCCCTGGAACGCGGGACCCGCCTCGGTCACGCCCAGGTGGAGGGGATAGTCCGACTGCGCGGCCAGCTGACGGTAGGCGTTCACCATCACGACCGGGTCGTTGTGCTTCACCGAGATCTTGATGTCCCGGAACCCGTGCTCCTCGAACAGCGACGCCTCCCAGAGGGCCGACTCCACCAGAGCCTCCGGCGTCGCCTTCCCGTACTTCTTCAGGAGTCGCGCGTCCAGCGAGCCGGCGTTCACACCGATCCGGATCGGGGTGCCCGCATCGCCCGCGGCCTTCGCGATCTCCTTCACCTTGTCGTCGAACTGCTTGATGTTCCCCGGATTCACCCGCACCGCCGCACACCCCGCGTCGATCGCCGCGAACACGTACTTCGGCTGGAAATGAATGTCCGCGATCACCGGGATCTGCGACTTCCTCGCGATCGTCGCCAACGCGTCCGCGTCATCCTGCGTCGGACACGCCACCCGCACGATCTGACACCCCGAAGCCGTCAGCTCCGCGATCTGCTGCAACGTCGCACCGATGTCCGACGTCCGCGTCGTCGTCATCGACTGCACCGACACAGGTGCGTCCCCACCGACCGCCACCGACCCGACCTGGATCTGTCGGCTGACCCGTCGGTCGGCGAGCTTGGTCGGAACGGCCGGCATTCCGAGAGAAATCGCAGTCATGCGCTGAGCATCCCCAAGGTGTGGATCAGTGTGGATCGAGGTCCCGAGAACAGCGGGCTCCGGGCTTCGAGGTTACGGCACCGGAGGGGAACGGGGTGCATCCCGTCGTCAAGCCCGCCCTTCGGTGTGCGGCCGGACACCACCTGTGCGACCGGCCGCCACCTGTGGGGCGTGTGAGGCGTCAGGTGATCTTCACCGGGTTCACGATGTCGGCGACCAGCACCAGCAGCGTGAAGCAGATGAAGATGCCCGCGACCACGTAGGCGACCGGCATGAGCTTCGCCACGTCGAACGGGCCGGGGTCGGGGCGCTTGAAGACCTTGGCCACGTTGCGCCGCAGGGCCTCCCAGAGCGCGCCCGCGATGTGCCCGCCGTCCAGCGGGAGCAGCGGCAGCATGTTGAACAGGAACAGCGAGAGGTTGAAGCCGGCCAGCAGGAACAGCATCATCGCGATCTGGTTCTGCGCCGGGACGTCGAGGTTCATCACCTCGCCGCCGATCCTGGCCGCGCCGACCACGCCGACCGGCGAGTCGTCGGCGCGCTCGCCGTCGCTGAAGGCCGCGTTCCACAGGTCGGGGATCTTCGTGGGCAGCGCGATGATCGAATCGACGCCGTTCTCGATCATGTCGCCCATGCGGACGACCGAGTCGCCGAAGGAGAGCGGCAGGATCTCCGTGTTCGCGGCGAAGCCGAGGTAGCCGGCGGTGACGTACTGGTCGGGGACCACCTCGCCGTCGGCGTCCTTCTTGGCGACGGCGTTCTTCCGCAGCACCGCGTTCAGGGTCTGTTCGCGGCCGTCACGCTGCACGGTGATGGTGGCGGGGCCGGTGGTCTCGCGGATCCGGTCCGAGAGCGTGGCCCAGTCGTCGATCCTCTGCCCGTCGAAGGCGACGATCTTGTCGCCCTCCTTCAGGCCCGCGGCCTTGGCCGGCGAGACCGGGTCGGAGGCCTTGCAGGTGTCGCGGTTCTCGCTCTGCGCGATCACGCACTGCTGGACGCCGGCGACCTCGGTGGTCTGCGTCTGGAATCCGAAGGTCATCGCGACGCCCATGAAGATCACGACGGCCAGGACCAGGTTCATGAAGGGCCCGGCGAACATCACGATCACGCGCTTCCACGGCTTGCGCGTGTAGAAGAGGCGGGACTCGTCGCCCGGCTGGAGCTCCTCGAAGGCGGCGGACCTGGCGTCCTCGATCATCCCGCGCCACGGGGAGGTGGAGCGCGCCTCCAGCCGTCCGTCGGCGCCCGGCGGGAACATGCCGATCATGCGGATGTAGCCGCCCGCGGGGATCGCCTTGATGCCGTACTCGGTGTCGCCCTTCTTCCGCGACCAGACCGTCGGGCCGAAGCCGACCATGTACTGCGGGACCCTGATGCCGAAGAGCTTGGCCGTCGAGAGGTGGCCGAGTTCGTGCCAGGCGATCGAGAACAGCAGCCCCACGGCGAAGATGGCGATCCCCAGGACCGTCATCAGGATCGTCGTCGTACTCATACGTGCGCCTCCGCTGTCGCTGCCGCCGAGAGTTCGCGGGCCCGGGCACGGGCCCAGGTCTCCGCTTCGAGGACGTCCGCGACCGTCAGCGAAGTTCCCGTGGCGGGTGTGCCGTGTTCGGCCACCACCGCTGTGACCGTATCCATGATGCCGTTGAAGGGCAGCCGTCCCGCCAGGAACGCGTCCACGCACTCCTCGTTGGCCGCGTTGAACACGGCGGGGGCGGTGCCGCCGAGGGTGCCGACGTGCCGGGCGAGGCCGACGGACGGGAACGCCTCGGTGTCCAGCGGGAAGAACTCCCAGCTGGACGCCTTCGTCCAGTCGAAGGCGGGAGCGGCGTCCGGGACCCGCTCGGGCCAGCCGAGGCCGATGGCGATGGGACCCCCCATGTCGGGCGGGGTGGC
Organism: Streptomyces sp. NBC_00178; assembly: GCF_036206005.1. Lineage (NCBI taxonomy): Bacteria > Bacillati > Actinomycetota > Actinomycetes > Kitasatosporales > Streptomycetaceae > Streptomyces > Streptomyces sp. NBC_00178. Next base: position 5,389,241 of record NZ_CP108143.1, on the reverse strand, counting down.
CTGGGCGAGCGTGGAGCCGTCGGTGAACTCCACCATCGAGTGAACGTACGACTGGGGGTGGACCACGACCTCGATCCGGTCGAACGGGATGTCGTAGAGGAGGTGCGCCTCGATGACCTCCAGGCCCTTGTTGACCAGGGTCGCGGAGTTGACGGTGATGACCGGCCCCATGGCCCAGGTCGGGTGGGCGAGCGCCTGCTCCCTGGTGACGTCGGCCAGCTCGGCGCGCGTACGGCCCCGGAACGGCCCGCCCGATGCGGTCACGACGAGCTTGCGCACGTCGGCGCGCTTGCCCGCGGCGATCGCCTGGAAGAGGGCCGCGTGCTCGGAGTCGACCGGGATGATCTGGCCCGGGGCCGCGAGCGCCTTCACCAGGGGACCGCCGACGATCAGCGACTCCTTGTTGGCCAGGGCGAGGGTGCGGCCGGCCTTCAGGGCGGCGAGCGTGGGCGCGAGGCCGATCGAGCCGGTGATCCCGTTCAGCACGGTGTGGCACGTGCTCGCGGCCAGCTCCGTCGCGGCGTCGGGTCCGGCCAGGATCGCGGGCAGCGGCTCCCCCGCCCCGTACGCCTCGCGCAGGGCGTCCCGGAGGGCCGGCACCTTGTCCGCGTCGGCGACGGCGACGGTACGCACCCGCAGCTGTGCGGCCTGCTCGGCGAGGAGCTGGACCCTGCCGCCCGCCGCGGAGAGCGCGGTGACACGGAAACGGCCGGGGTTGCGGAGCACCAGGTCGATGGCCTGGGTGCCGATGGACCCGGTGGAGCCGAGGATCACGAGATCCCGGCGGCCGTCCACGGCGTCGAAGACGAGATGCGGGTCGGCGAGGGGTGCGGGGCTGTCGCTCATGGCCCCCATTGTTGCCGCATCCGCGGGGCGCACCGACAGGGCATCCCCGTCGGCGTGTGCCTCAGGCCCGGCCGGCACGGAATTTCCTCCACTGGGCGGCCATGACGTCCTCGGGAATCCGGCCGATGTCCTTCGTGCCGAGGGTCTCGCCCCGGAAGGCGAGCGTGGTGGACCCGGACCGCAGGACGGTGAGGTACTCGTACAGCTTCAGCTTCCCCTTCACGTCGAGGACGGTGAAGCGGAAGGCCTTCGCCTCGTCGGCCTCACCGGCGAAGGAGGGCAGCGCGGCGGGTTCGGCCTTCTCGTACGCGGCGCGGGCGACGGCCCGCTCCTCGGTGAAACCCCCGGCGCACGCCCGTCCCGCCCGGCCGAGCGCCCGCATGACCTGGGCCGCGTCCTCGTCGGCGTAGGAGCGCAGGGTCACGTCGACGGTGACGCCGAGTATCCCGCCGGGTGTGCCGGCCCTCCGCTGCACCTGTGCGGTGGGGGTGTGGCCGGACACGTCCCCGGCCAGGCTGACCAGCGGCCGGCACACGGCTGGCGAGGCCGTGTAGGCGTCGCCGAGCGGCCCGCCCTGGGAGTACTCGGACACGGTGAGGCCGCCGGCCTTCTCCCCCTCGGCGAGGGCGAGGGCGGTGAGCTGCGCCTCGGTGAGGCCGCGGGCGGTGGCCGCCGGGCGGGAGGGCGCGGGACGCGTCGAGGCCTTCGGCTTGCCGTCGTCACCGCCGCCGCCGCATCCGGTGACACCCGCGAGCGCGATCACCGCGCATCCCGCCGCCGCGGCGCTCCGCCGGCCGCCGCCCCGTCGCCGGACATCCGCTCCGCGCACCCCGAACATGCCTGCCCCTGCCTCCCGTTGACGGGCCGGGACCGGTGTCCGGTCGCGGCCGAGGCTCGATTGTGCGGCATGCGGTGATCAGAATGCGGTCTCGATACCGAACTTCCTCCGCAGGTGCGCCATGTCCGCCACGTCCCGGCCGGCGGGTTCGTAGCCCTGGTGGAAGTCCGCCTGCCGCTCGGCGGAGATGCAGCGCACGGTGACCGGACCGATGGTGCCGGTGACGAAACAGGCCGCCGGATAGCGGAAGGGCGCCGCGGGGTCGGGCGATGCCTGCACGGCCGAGCCGTCGGCGGCGAACTCCAGTGGGTGCAGGTCGATCTCGGGCCCGGAGGGGTGGCTGAGGACGAAGCGGACGGGCCGCTGGTCCAGCGTCTCGGTGTAGCCGGCGGACTCCAGCGCGGCCACGACCGCGGCCTCCTGCGCCCGGTCGTGCAGCAGGTCGAGATCGCGGTGCTCACGCGTCTGTTCGCCCAGCAGGGCGTCGATGCCCCAGCCCCCGGCGAGCACCACGTCGGCGCCGGCCCCGCGCAGCAGCGCGAGGACGGCCAGGACATCCCCGGGCGCCATCATGCGGGTGACCGTAGCCCGCCGCCTACCGGGGCGCACCGTCATTTCCCGTCGGCGCCCCCCGCGACGAAGGCCGCGAACTCCTCGTGGAATCGGGGGAACGTCTTCCGCACGCACCCGGGGTCGTCGAAGCGGATCCCGGGCGTGCGGAGCCCGGTGACCGCGAAGGACATGACGATCCGGTGGTCGCCGTGGGTGACGATCTCGGCGGGCCGGGGAGTGCCGGGGTGGATCTCGATCCAGTCGGGCCCGGTGTGCACGGTGATGCCCATGTTCCGCAGGTTCTGCGCGCAGGCCTCCAGCCGGTCGCACTCCTTGACCCGTGTGTTGGCGACGTCCTCGATGCGCACCGGCGACGTCGCGAACGGCGCGATCGCGGCGAGCGTGGGCATCGTGTCGGAGATGTCACGCATGTTCACGGTGAGCCCGGAGAGGGGGCGGACCGCCGTGACGGTGGTCCGCCCGGCGGTCGTGCGGACCTCTGCGCCCATGCGCCGCAGGACGTCGGTGAAGCGCACGTCGCCCTGGAGCGCGCCCGTGCCCAGGCCCGGGACGGTGACCTCGCGACCCGTGAGGGCCGCGGCGGCGAAGAAGTAGCTCGCGGTGGAGGCGTCCGGCTCGACGGCGTAGGTGGTGGCGCGGTAGCCGCCCGGCGGGACGGTGAACATGTCGCCCTCCCGGACCACTTCGACGCCGAAGCCGCGCATCATCGCGAGGGTGATCTCGATGTACGGGGCCGAGACGAGTTCGGTGACGTCGATCCGCAGTCCCTCGGCGGTGAGCGGGCCGAGCATGAGCAGAGCGGTGAGGTACTGCGAGGACTCCCCCGCGTCGAGGGTGAGTTCGCCGCCCTTGACGCCCGAGGCCTCGACGGTCAGCGGGTGGTGGCCCTCGGCGCCCTCGTGGCGCAGGTCGACGCCCAGGGTGCGCAGGGCCCGGGTGAGCGGGGCCAGGGGGCGGCGGCGCATCTGCGCCGAGGCGTCGAAGCGGTAGGTGCCGCGGGCGGCCGCGGCGGCGAGCGTCGGCAGGAAGCGGGCGGTGGTGGCCCCGTCGCGGCAGTGGACGTCCGCCTCCGCGACGGCGGGTCCGGCGGGGCGCCCCTCGATGTGCCACCGGTCCGGCTCCTTGCGCACCCCGTACCCGAGACGGGTCAGGCCCTCGGCGAACCCCTCGGTGTCGTCCGAGGCGAGCGGCCGGACGAGGGTGGTGGTGCCGTTCGCAGCGGCGGCCAGGAAGAGGGCGCGGGCGGTGACGGACTTGGAGCCGGGGATGTCGATGACGGTCACGGGCGCCCATACTGCCCCGCCCGGGACACGGCGGCGGGGCGCGTCCAGGCAGTGGACGCGCCCCGCGGCTGCGGTGGGTCAGCGGATGGGGCGGTGGACGTTGTCCCCCTCGGCGGGCCCGGGGGTGGCGTCGGCGATCCAGGCGCCCTCACCGCTCGGGTCGATGACGCCCTCCTCCAGCCAGGTGTAGGTCCCGGAGAGGACGCCGTCGACCACGCGGCGGTCGATGTCGTCGGTGTTGGACCACAGCCGGCCGAAGAGCTCCTCGACGCGGAGCCGGGACTGCCGGCAGAACACGTCGGCGAGCTGGTAGGCCTCGCGCCCGTGGTCGTCGTTGACCCGCAGGTGCTCGGCACGGACGCAGGCGGCGCTCATCGCGAAGAGCTCGGCGCCGATGTCGACGATCCGGCCGAGGAAGCCCTGCTTGGTCTCCATGCGCCCCTGCCAGCGGGACATCGCGTAGAAGGTCGAGCGGGCCAGCTTGCGGGAGGAGCGTTCGACGTACCGCAGGTGGGTCGAGAGGTCGGGGTGGCCCGGGACGCGGAACTCACCGTAGGCGTTGGGCACCCGGCCGGGGCCGCTGACCAGTTTGGGCAGCCAGCGCGCGTAGAACTGCGCGGCGTTGGCACCCGCCCTCGCCTTGTCGGCGAGGGCCTTGTCGGGGTCGATGATGTCACCGGCGACCTTGAGGTGGGCGTCGACGGCCTCGCGGGCGATCAGCAGGTGCATGATCTCCGTGGAGCCCTCGAAGATGCGGTTGATCCGCATGTCGCGGAGCATCTGCTCGGCGGGGACGGCCCGTTCGCCGCGGGCGGCCAGCGAGTCGGCGGTCTCGAAGCCGCGTCCGCCGCGGATCTGGACCAGTTCGTCGGAGATGAGCCAGCCCATCTCCGAGCCGTACAGTTTGGCGAGCGCGGCCTCGATGCGGATGTCGTTGCGGCTCTCGTCGGCCATCTGCGAGGAGAGGTCCACGACCGCTTCGAGGGCGAAGGTGGTGGCGGCGATGAAGGAGATCTTCGCGCCGACCGCTTCGTGGCGGGCGACCGGCCTGCCCCACTGCTCGCGGACCGCCGACCATTCGCGGGCGATCTTCAGGGACCACTTCCCGACGCCGACGCACATGGCGGGCAGCGAGAGGCGGCCGGTGTTGAGCGTGGTGAGGGCGATCTTGAGACCGGCGCCCTCGGGGCCGATCCGGTTGGCCGCGGGGACCCGTACGCCGTGGAAGCGCGTCAGGCCGTTCTCGATGCCGCGCAGGCCCATGAAGGCGTTGCGGTGCTCCACGGTGATGCCCGGGGAGTCGGCCTCGACGACGAAGGCGGTGATGCCGCCCTTGTGGCCGTCGGACTCGGGCACGCGGGCCATCACCACGAGCAGGTCGGCGACCACGCCGTTGGTCGTCCAGAGCTTCACGCCGTCCAGGACGTACTCGTCGCCGTCGGGCACCGCGGTCGTCGCGAGCCGGGCCGGGTCGGAGCCGACGTCGGGTTCCGTGAGGAGGAACGCCGAGATGTCCGTGCGCGCCAGGCGGGGCAGGAAGGTGTCCTTCTGCTCCTGGGTGCCGAACATCTTCAGCGGCTGGGGTACGCCGATGGACTGGTGCGCCGAGAGGAGCGCGCCGATGGCGGGGCTCGCCGAACCGGCGAGCGCGAGCGCCTTGTTGTAGTAGACCTGGGTCAGCCCCAGGCCGCCGTACTTCGTCTCGATCTTCATGCCGAGGGCGCCGAGCTCCCTGAGCCCGTTGATCACCTCGTCGGGGATCTTCGCCTCGCGCTCGATGAGGGCGCCGTCGACCCGGGTCTCGCAGAATTCGCGCATCCGGGCGAGGAAGGCCTCGCCGCGCCGCACGTCGTCGGGGGCGGGCTGGGGGTGGGGGTGGATCAGGTCGAGCCGGAAGCGTCCGAGGAAGAGTTCCTTGGCGAAGCTGGGCTTGCGCCAGTCCTGTTCGCGGGCGGCCTCGGCCACCTGCCGTGCTTCGCGCTCGGTGACTTTGGGGGCCTGGGGGATGTCGGATGGGGCGGACATGAGGAGCTCACCTCGCCGCGAGTCGGGGTATGGGTCGGGCCGTACGCGTGCCGATCAGTACCACTCGTCCGTATCTACCCGATCCGCGTCACCCCCACCACCTCTGCGGCGGGCTCCCGGCGGCCCGCGCAGGCCGCCGGGAGCCCGCTCCACCGGGCGGGTCACCACCGGCCCGGGAGTTTCCGGGCCGCCCGGGAACTCCGCCGCTCGGGCTACCCCGCACTCTCCGCCTGGCCGCGCGCACGCCGGGGCCGGGCCGATGGCGGATCGTGCCCCGGACGCTGCCCTCCCGTCCCTTTCCGGTGGACCTGAGGCGTGGGAACGTGGCTCGCCGAAACGGCGAGTCCTACGGAACCGGGGAACCTCATATGCACGCACACGAGTCGCGGCGGACATCGGGAGACGGCAGGCAGCCGCTGCCGGCAGGGCGGGTGCGAACGGCCGGCCCGCCGCTCCGCGGCTCGGTCACCACATCCAGGGCCGAGGCGCTCCTGGCCTTGCAGCGCGCGGCGGGGAATGCCGCCGTACTCCGGGCGATGGAGCAGGAGAGCCACGCGCACGGGCCCGGCCACGGGGAGGGTCCCGGAGCACCGGTGCCGCGGTCGGCCGTCCACGACGTGCTGCGGGGGGCGGGCAGCCCGCTGGCGGAACCTGTGCGGCAGGAGATGGAGGCCCGCCTTGGACACGACTTCTCCGACGTACGGGTGCACGAAGGCGCTGCCGCGCGGCGTTCGGCCGCGGAGATCGGGGCGCGCGCGTACACCTCGGGCAGTCATGTGGTTCTCGGTGAGGGTGGTGGCGACAAGCACACTCTGGCGCACGAGCTGACCCATGTGATCCAGCAGCGGCAGGGCCCGGTGTCGGGTACAGCCGACGGCGCAGGACTGCGGTTGTCGGATCCCGGCGACCGTTTCGAGCGGGAGGCCGAGGCCAATGCGACCCGCGTGCTGGCGCAGGCCCCGCCGTCGGCGGAGGCGGCGCCCGGGTCGCGGTCCGGAACCGGGGCGACGGAATCGCACGTGCAACAGGCGCCGCATGTGCAACAGGCGCCGCAGGTGCAACGGGCGGGCGGCGACGAGGACAAGGAGGTGGAACAGTCCGGCAACCCGCGCTACAGGCAGGTGAAGCCGAGCGGGCCGGGCACCCGTCCGGCGGATCTGCGCATGAAGGACAGGATCGCCCGGGAGGCGCACGCACCGAACGCGGGGAAGACACCGCACGTGGCGGTCACGGATGTGCCGGGCCAAGGGCTGCGGTACGCGTCCAACTCCGGTGCGAAGAAGCTGTCCGAGGCGAAGCAGCGATCGGGGCTCGACTCGGTGGGGGCCGCGATGGACCATGCCGCGGAGCTGTCGGCCGTTCCGCGCCGTCGCAAGGACCAGCTCAAGCTGCGGGCGGCGCTTTCCGGGGACTACGAGAAGGCGCACGGGGACGACTCCCGTCTCGCGGCCACCACGCGAGAGCTGCGGTCGTCGGCGGGCACCTGGAGCCGCAACCCCGAGCACCCGAAGAAGGACGCCTCCGTCCACGGCGAGATGACTCTGCTCGGCGAGCAGATCGCGAACTGGCGGGAGAATCCGTGGCCGCAGGGTGAGGGCCGGATCCAGGAGGTGGCCATGGGCGGCGTGAAGAAGGCGTGCGGCGCCTGCCAGATGGCTTTCGAGGCGGCCAACGCCACGATCGGGGCGACGTACGGCTACCGGGTGGTCGCGTCCGGGTCGCACGGCGAGATGTTCCGGTGGCGGGCACCGGACTGGCTGACCGGGGCCGCGCTCCAGCTGGTGGCGGAAGCCGCCGAGCCCCGCGGCTACAAATTCCGCGAACGCATCCTGGAACAGACGAAGGAGGCCGCGGAGGCGGAGTCGGCGTCCGGGCAGTCCCGCATGACGTCCGACCAGCACCTTCCGTCCGACTCCGAGTCGGAATGGGAGCAGGTGTAAGGACCAGCAGGTGTAAGGACGACGGGCCTGCCCCCGGCGCCGGGGCGGCAGGGGCGGGCCCGTGAACGTCCCGGAGCTACAGGGCCAGGCCGGTGAGGACCAGGACCCGCTCGTAGGTGTAGTCGTCCATGGCGTAGCGCACGCCTTCGCGGCCCGTTCCGGACTGCTTGGCGCCGCCGTACGGCATCTGGTCGGCCCGGTAGGAGGGCACGTCGCCGATGATCACGCCGCCGACCTCCAGGGCGCGGTGGGCGCGGAAGGCGGTCTGCAGGTCGTGGGTGAAGACACCCGCCTGCAGGCCGTACTTGGAGTCGTTGACGGCGGCGAACGCCTCGGCCTCCCCGTGCGTCCGGCTGATGGACAGGACCGGCCCGAAGACCTCCTCGCCGGCGATCGTCGTGGTGTCCGGGAGGTCGGTGAGGACCGTCGGGGCGTAGGTGGCCCCGTCGCGCTTGCCGCCGGTGAGCAGGGCGGCGCCGGCGCTGACGGCCTCGTCGACCCAGGACTCGACACGGCTCGCGGCGTCCTCGCTGACCAGCGGGCCGACGTCGGTGGCCGCGTCGGAGGGGTCCCCGGTCACGAGGGCCTCGACGGCGGCGACGATCTTCGGGACGAGCCGGTCGTACACCGTGGCGTCGGCGATGACCCGCTGCACCGAGATGCAGGACTGGCCGCCCTGGTAGTTGGAGAAGGTCGCGATGCGGTCGGCCGCCCGGTCCAGGTCCTCCTCGGAGGACCAGTCGGCGAGCACGACCGCGGCACCGTTGCCGCCGAGTTCGAGCGTGCAGTGCTTGCGGGGCACCGACTCCATGATCGAGTAGCCGACCGGGCCGGACCCGGTGAAGGAGATCACGGGCAGCCGCTCGTCCTGGACCAGGGCCGGCATCCTGTCGTTGGGCACGGTCAGCACGGACCAGGACCCGGCGGGGAGGTCGGTCTCGGCCAGCAGCTCACCCAGGATCAGCGAGGAGATCGGGGTGGCGGGTGCCGGCTTGAGGATGATCGGCGCGCCGACGGCGATGGCCGGGGCGACCTTGTGGGCGCTCAGGTTGAGCGGGAAGTTGAACGGCGAGATGCCGAGCACGGGGCCGCGCGGGAAGCGGCGGGTCAGCCCCAGGCGCCCCGTGCCGCCGGCGTCGGTGTCGAGGCGCTGGGCCTCGCCTCCGTTGAAGCGGCGGGCCTCCTCCGCGGCGAAGCGGAACACGGAGACGGCGCGGCCGACCTCTCCGCGGGCCCACTTGACGGGCTTGCCGTTCTCCGCCGAGATCAGCTGCGCGATCTCCTCGGTGCGCTCGGTGAGGCGGCGTACGACGTGGTCCAGGGCGGCTGCCCGGACGTGCGCGGGGGTCGCCGCGAACTCCTCGCGCACGGCCCATGCCGCCGCGACGGCTTCCTCGACCTGGGCGTCGGTCGGCACGGAGACCGTGCCGACGAGGCGCCCGTCCCAGGAGTTGGTGACGTCGAAGCTGTCCTCGCCGGTGGCCCGGCGGCCGGCCAGCCAGAAGGCGTGGGTGGAAGTCATGGCGGTTCCGGCCCTTCAGGGGTGGTGAACGAGGATGGCCGGGCACCGCGCGGGCACCCGTCGGCCCCACCGTAGGGCTGCCCGCGACGGATGGGGCTTGTCCACCGTGGAGTGGAGCGGGCGGGCGGTGCGCCGCTTTGTAGGAGGCGGCCACGACCGCCTCCGGCCTGCGACGACCAAGCCGCGGACAGGCGGCTCCGGACGGGGCCCTACGGGGTCGCCGACGAGGCCGCCGTCGCCTTCAGGGCCAGCCACAGCTCCATGCGGACGTCGGGGTCGTCCAGCGAGCGGCCGAGGATCTCCTCGACCCGGCGCATCCGGTAGCGCAGGGTGTGGCGGTGGACGCCCAGGTCGGCCGCCGCGGCGTCCCACTGACCGTGCCGGGAGAGCCAGGCGCGCAGGGACGCGACGAGGTCTCCGCGGCCCTTGGCGTCGTGCTCCTGGAGCGGCCGCAGCATCCCGTCGGCGAAGGCGCGTACGGCGTCGTCGGCGAGGAGCGGCAGGACGGACCCCGCGGCGAGCTCCTCGTGCTCCACGAGGACCCTGCCGCGGCGGCGTGCGACCGACAGGGCCTGTTCGGCCTGCTTGTACGCGGCGGAGACGGCGATCGGTCCGGCGGGCGCCGAAAGCCCGACGACGACGTCGGGCTCCTCGGCCCCCGACTCGCGCGGCGGCCGGTCCTCCTCCGCGCGTGCGTAGGCCACGCAGGCGGCGGCCACGGCGCCGCCGTCCACGGCCAGGACCAGGAGGCGCTCCCCCTCGGGCACCATCAGCAGGGTCTCGCCGGACCGGCCGGCCGCCGCGTCGAGCGCCTCGGCGAGCGGCTCGGTCCCCGCGGGGAGGGCCGCCTCCGCGATGAGGAGCCGGAAGGGCGCGTCGAGGAGACCGCCGTACAGATCCCCCGCGACGGCACGGGCGTGGTCCGGCTGGCCCGCGAGCAGCATCCGCAGGACCGCCGCCCCGAGACGCTGTTCCGCGCCCTGGAGCGCGCGGGAGCGCGCGGTGGTCAGGGTCAGCAGCGCGACCGCCGAGTTCACGGCGTACCTCTCGGCCGTGCCGAGCGCGGCGCCCGTGCCGACGGCCAGCGCGCCGCGGGCCCGGCGGCCGGTGCCCAGGGACTGGAGTTCGACGCGGTCGTCGCCCTCGGTGTCGCCCACGACGGCGCTGGCCGGGGCGGGACGGTCACGCAGGCGCTCCACCTCGGGTGTGAGCCGGGCCGCGCGGCGGGCGGCCCACTCCGGCGCGGCGGCGAGGACGGCCCCGGAGGAGTCGTACAGGGCGGCCCAGCCGTCGATGTGCGCGGCGAGCCGGGTGAGGAGCGCCGCGGGGCCGTCCCCGGCGACGGCGGCCCTGGTCAGCTCGCGCTGGGCCTCGAAGCCCGCCGTGACCGAGCGGTACTGGTCGGCGGCGATGGCCGCCGACACGGCCTTGCTGATGGCGAGGAACGGCGTGCGTCTGGGCACTTCGAGGAGCGGCAGTCCCGCCTCCTCGGCGGCGTCCACGAGAGCCGCCGGGATGTCGTCGTAGGTGACGCCGACGCCGAAGCCCAGTCCGGCGACTCCGGCGCCGGCCAGCCGTCGTACGTACCGGCGCATGGTCGCCGGGTCCCGGGCGTCGAGGTTGGTCGCCGTGACGAGCAGCAGTTCGCCGCCCTCCATGTACGGCACGGGGTCGGCCAGCTCGCTGGCGTGCGCCCACCGGACCGGGGTGCCGAGCCGGTCGGCCCCCGCCCGGACGGTCAGCCGGAGCGCCGAGTGCTGGACGAGGGAGGCGAGAGTGGGCGGCATCGGACCGGCTGACCTCCGGGAGTCGAGGGGACCGGCCTCGGGGGACGGCCTGGTTGCGCCGCCCCCGACGGGACGGCTCGATTACGCCGCCCCGTACAGACGGTCGCCGTCGATTCTGCCAGGGCGGCAGGGTCCCCGTCACCGTCCGGTCAGCCGCCGGTCAGCCACTCAGGTCGACCAGGAGCGGGGGCGCGTGCTCACCGTCCACCGTCGTCAGCGACAGGACGGCGTGGCCGGCGGGCAGGGAGTACGCCAGTTCCGAGGCCGACCAGCGCTCCCGCTCGACCCGCCGGACGGTGACGGCCTCCCTGGTCACGGCCTTGCCGGTGACGAGCTTGCGCAGGGCGTGCAGGGCGCGGGTGAAGGGCTGGTCGGCGAAGACGGCGTGCTCGGCGACCTCGCGGGTCTCGATCCACTCCTTGCCCCAGGCCTCCGAGAAGCGTGTGCCGTCCCAGGTCGTGACGCCGTTGAACACCATGCAGCAGCCCACCGCGCCCAGCAGCGCGGTGTGCAGGTCTCCGGGGACGTCGTCGACCGTACGCAGGGCGAGGACGGCGCCCGCGTTGACCGAGCGCAGCCGCCGGATCCCGCGGACGGTCTCCGCGGTGACCGTGTGCGTGGCGTCGTCGAGCACCAGGCAGACGAACAGCGACCGGTCGGTCCGGGCGGCGGTGACGGCCGTGAACTGGGCGAGCACGAGCCGGGCCAGCAGCCGTGACGCCTCCGCGTGCGCCCGCTCCGGAAGGTCGATCCTGACCCGGAGCGGCAGGTGCTCCAGGGAGCGCAGGGAGAAGGGCCGGGCCTGCTCGCCGGTGGTGAAGAAGGGTGCGAAGGCGGGGCGGTCGAGGAGGGCGATCCGGTCGGCGAGGACGGGCCCGGGGTCTCCGGCGCCGCCCTTCTGCCGGGTGCGGGCCTCCAGCTCGCGCAGCATCGACCGGTGGCCGCCGGCCGCCAGCGCCTCCCGCAGCGCGTCGGTCGGCGCGACGTCGCCGTCCAGCAGCTGCCGGAGCTCGGGCACCCCGGGGAAGTGCCCGTGCGCCGCCCGGTAGGGGCCCAGCAGCTGGGCGAGCACGGTCGCGGCACGCCTGCTGTCCAGCTGGGGCACGTCGCCGACCAGACCCTCCGCGAGCACGCTCGCGGCCTCGTCGGGGTCCGTCGTGCCGCCGTACAGGTCGAAGTCGTGGACGGACGAGGGGTCGCCGATCCGGACCACGACGTCGAACGCGTCGTCCGGGCCGAGCTCGCCCGCGCCACCGCCGACGGCGAGCACGGCGGCCCGGCCGGCGAGCGCCTGCAGGGCGAGCGATTCCACGACGGGGCGCACGAGCCGGGCGGACTTGCCCGCCCCGGGCGGCCCGACCGCGAGCAGGGAGGTGCCCAGCAGCGCGGGTTCCAGGGCGGTGCCCGAGCCGCGCCGGGCGTACGGGTTGTGCGGATCGTCGGCGTAGGCGCCGATCCTGACCTGTCCGGTGAGCAGGTCGTGCCGCGCGGCGCGGCGCGGGAGGTCGCGGGCGCCCGAGGGGTGCAGCGCGGCGGCGCCTCCGGTGCGCAGGACGGCCTCGGTGAGCGCGGCGATGCGCTCCGGGCGCGCCCGGCCGACGGTCCAGGCGTGGTGCAGCCGCGCGACGTCCACGTCGTTCATCCGGCCGGTCCGCACCTCGGCGGTGAGGGTGTCGGCGGCATCGGTCAGCCCCGCCGCACGCAGCTCGGGCCACTGCTCGGGGGCGGGCGCGTCCGGGGGTGCGGAGGGGGCGGCGGGCGCCCCGGCGGCGCCCTTGCCCGTGCGGGCGGAGCCGATCAGCTCGCGCCAGCGGCCGATGCGGGCGAAGGGCCAGAGCACTCCGAGGCCGATCACGGCGTAGATCACGTCGACCACGGTCTGGCTCTGGTAGATCTCACCGCCGGCGACGGCGGCGACCAGGATCAGCACCGGCCTGACGAGCGGGACCGCGTCCTTCCACACGAGGATTTCGGCGACGGCGCCTCCGGCGGCCGTGGCCAGCGCGAGGAAGGGCTGTCCGCGCCCGGCGACATGGCGCCGGAAGATCTCGGACCAGTTGCCGAGCCTCCCGCAGCCGTAGACGAGGAGTCCGAAGAGGACCGCCTCGTAGACCGTGAGGGCGTCGGCGCCCTCGATCGTCCTGGGCCCGCCGAACGTCCCGGCGTACCACCAGTCCTGGGGGGTGAACAGCTTCAGGGGGACGAGGCGGTAGGGGATGTAGCCGTTGCGCCACAGGGACCACACGAGCAGGCCGGAGAGCGCGGAGATGAGCAGTCCTACCACCAGCGAGCGGTCCGACACGCCTTCGGGCTTCTCCGGCGGGCGCGGGGTGTGTCCGAAGCGCCAGACGCCGGGGCCGGCCTCGGGGCGGGGTGCGCGCAGCCATGCCTCCAGGCCCCCGCCGGCCGGCGGGGGCCCCGGGTGAGGGGCGTGCGTGGGCGGCGGCGGCGCGGCGGGCGGTGGCCCCGCCGGACGGGGCACCCGGCCCGCGCCCGTGCCCCGTGCGTCGTACATGCCTTCGGTGTCCATGAACCGCTGCCCCCTGACCAGCCAGGTCCCGCCTCTGCACCGGCCAATCTAGTGCCCGGGTACCGGGAGTTCAGCCATGCGGCCCGATGACCCCGCGGGGTGTCCCGGTGCCGCGCCGCCCGCCCACCTGTCCGCCGCGGACAAGGACACGCCGACACCACTCCCGATCGGAGCATGACCGCTGCCCGCACCCACCCCTAGCCTGCAGAAACAGAAGCGTCCGAAACACCCCCAGGAGCCCCGCATGTCCGACATCCCGCAGGAGCGCCGCGTCGTCACTGCCATCCCCGGCCCGAAGTCGGTCGAGCTGCAGGCTCGCCGCGTGGCGGCCGTCGCCGCGGGTGTGGGGTCCACGCTGCCGGTCTTCACCGCCCGGGCCGGTGGCGGGATCATCGAGGACGTGGACGGCAACCGGCTGATCGACTTCGGTTCCGGCATCGCCGTGACGTCCGTCGGCGCCTCCGCCGAGGCCGTCGTACGCCGGGCGTCGGCGCAGCTCGCCGACTTCACCCACACCTGCTTCATGGTCACGCCCTACGAGGGGTACGTCGAGGTCTGCGAGCAGCTCGCCGAGCTGACGCCGGGCGACCACGCCAAGAAGTCCGCGCTGTTCAACTCGGGCGCCGAGGCCGTCGAGAACGCCGTGAAGATCGCGCGTGCCTACACCAAGCGCACCGCCGTCGTCGTCTTCGACCACGGCTACCACGGCCGGACCAACCTCACGATGGCCCTGACGTCGAAGAACATGCCGTACAAGCAGGGCTTCGGCCCGTTCGCGCCCGAGGTCTACCGCGTGCCCGTGGCGTACGGCTACCGCTGGCCGACGGGGGCCGAGAACGCCGGTGCCGAGGCGTCCGCCCAGGCCATCGACGAGATCACCAAGCAGATCGGCGCCGACAACGTCGCCGCGATCATCATCGAGCCGGTGCTCGGCGAGGGCGGTTTCATCGAGCCGGCCAAGGGCTTCCTCCCGGCGATCGCGCAGTTCGCGAAGGACAACGGCATCGTCTTCGTCGCGGACGAGATCCAGTCCGGCTTCTGCCGCACGGGCCAGTGGTTCGCCTGCGAGGACGAGGGCATCGTGCCCGACCTCATCACCACCGCCAAGGGCATCGCCGGCGGCCTCCCGCTCTCCGCGGTGACCGGCCGCGCCGAGATCATGGACGCCGCCCACGCGGGCGGACTCGGCGGCACGTACGGCGGGAACCCGGTGGCCTGCGCGGGTGCGCTCGGCGCCATCGAGACGATGCGCGAGCTGGACCTGAACGGGAAGGCCAGGCGCATCGAGGAGGTCATGAAGGGCCGCCTCGCCGAGATGCGGGCCAAGCTGCCCAACGGCGACGTCATCGGTGACATCCGCGGCCGTGGCGCCATGATCGCGATCGAGCTGGTGAAGTCCGGCACGAAGGACCCGGACGCCGCGGCCGCCGCCTCCCTGGCCAAGGCGTGCCACGCCGAGGGGGTCCTGGTGCTGACCTGCGGCACCTACGGCAACGTGCTCCGCTTCCTGCCGCCTCTCGTCATCGGCGAGGACCTGCTGAACGAGGGCCTCGACATCCTCGAGCAGGCGTTCGCACGGCTCTGATCCGTGCGACCCGTCCGGCCGCCGGGGGCCGTTTTCGACGGCATCGGACCGGGCCGGGGTGAGGGCGTGTGAAGAAGGTGTGCGGGGGCGATGGCGGGATACCGTTGTCGCTTCCGGTGCCCACTCCCTCTGACGTACGGTTTTCCCAGATGAGAGAAACACCCCGCCCGCAGGGGACTGCGGGCGAAGCCGGGCCGGGTCTCCCCCAGCTCCGTTCCGGCCGTGCCTTCGCGCACACCACCGGAGCTTCGGGCTCCGGGACTCCTCACCGATCGGATGGCCGCTCGCCCCACACCCCCCGGGGCGCGCGGCAACCCGATCCGACCGGCCACCCCGGAACAATCCCCCCTGTTCCCCGGTGGCCGGTCCTTCTCGTCTCCACGGCCGCGGTGGCGGCGGTCCTCTTCGCGCTGATCACCTGGCAGGTACTGACCGGCGGTCCCCTGCTCGGGCCCGACGAGCGGCTCGGCCTGGATCTGGCGGGTCGCGGCCCGGCCGGCCTCGCGGATCTCTTCTCCGACCTCGGCAACCCTCAGGTCGCCGGGTCCGTGCTGGTGTGCGCGGTCCTGGTGGCCTGGTTCCGCCGGGCCCGGCGTGCGGCCCTGTTCGCCGTCCTGGCCTTGGCGGCCGTACCGGCCCTGGTCGTCCCGCTGAAGATGTGGACGGACCGTCAGGGGCCGCTGACGGAGGCCACGGGCTACTACCCCTCGGGTCACACGACGACGGCGGCGGTGGCGTACGGCGCCGCGGCCCTGCTGCTCGCCCCGTACGTGAGGCGGTCATGGATGACGCTCGTCGCCGCCGTCCTGCTGACGGCGGCGACGAGCGTCGGTCTGGTGCTGCGCGGCTACCACTGGCCGCTGGACGTGGTGGCCGGCTGGTGCCTGAGCGCGGTGCTGCTGCTCACGCTGCGGGCCCTCACGAGGAGTGGTCAGCCACCGAAGTAGGCGTCGAAGTTCCTGCTGAACTCCCAGTTGTTGAACCGGTCCCAGTTGATGGACCAGGTCATCAGCCCGCGCAGCCCCGGCCAGGTGCCGTGCGTCTGGTACGAGCCGCAGTCGGTCTTCCTGGTCAGGCAGTTCAGGGCCTTGGTGACCTCGGCGGGCGAGGTGTGGCCGTTGCCCGCCTGGGTGGACGCCGGGAGGCCGAAGGCCACCTGCTCGGGGCGCAGTGCGGGGAAGACCCTGGACTGGTCGCCCGCGACGGGGAAGCCGGTGAGCAGCATGTCGGTCATCGCGATGTGGAAGTCGGCGCCGCCCATCGAGTGGTACTGGTTGTCCAGGCCCATGATCGAGCCCGAGTTGTAGTCCTGGACGTGGAGCAGGGTGAGGTCGTCGCGCAGGGCGTGGATGACCGGCAGGTAGGCGCCGGCGCGCGGGTCCTGGCCACCCCAGGGGCCGGAGCCGTAGTACTGGTAGCCGAGCTGCACGAAGAAGGTCTCGGGCGCCATGGTGAGGACGAAGCCCTCGCCGTACTTCGCCTTGAGGGACTTCACCGCGGAGATGAGGTTGACGATGACGGGGGTCGTCGGGCTGCGGAAGTCGGTGTCGCCCGTGGCGAGCGACAGCGAGTGGCCCTCGAAGTCGATGTCCAGGCCGTCGAGTCCGTAGGTGTCGATGATCCTGCTGACGGAGGTGACGAAGGCGTCGCGGGCCGCGGTCGAGGCGAGTTGCACCTGGCCGTTCTGGCCGCCGATCGAGATCAGCACCTTCTTGCCGGCGGCCTGCTTGGCCTTGATGGCGGCCTTGAACTCGGCTTCGCTCTCCACGTTCGGGCACTCCGTGGCGGGGCAGAGCGAGAAGCGGATGTCGCCCGAGGTGACGGACGTCGGCTCGCCGAACGCGAGGTTGATGACGTCCCACGAGTCCGGCACGTCGGCCATGCGGGTGTAGCCGGAGCCGTTGGCGAAGCTGGAGTGGAGGTAGCCGACGAGGGCGTGGGCCGGGAGCCCGCCGCTGTCGCCCCCGCCGCCGCCCGTACCCGTGGTGACGTTCACGGCGGCGGACTTCGCGGACTCACCGGCGGCGTTGACCGCGCTGACCTGGAAGCCGTACGCCGTCGAGGCCGTGAGGCCCGTGACGGTCGCCGAGGTCGCGGTGGTGTCGAGGACCTTGGTGCCGCCCCGGTAGACGCGGTAGTCGGTGGCTCCGGCGGACGCCGTCCAGGACAGCGGCACGGAGGTGGCGGTGGCCGTCCCGGCCTTCAGCCCGGTGGGCGTCGAGGGGACGGTGACGGGGGCGCCGCCCGGGCCGACCAGGCTGAGGTCGTCGGCGTAGTAGGCGGGGGTGCCGTACCAGCCGTGGGTGTAGACGGTCACCGAGGTGGTCGACGGGCCGGTCCTGAAGGTCGTGGTGAGCTGCTTGTAGGCACCGGCGGACTGGGTCCAGGTGGACACGTCGGTGGTGCCGGTGCCGGACGCCCCGAGGTAGACGTAGTCGCCGCGCACCCACGCGCCCAGCGTGTAGGCGGAGTCGGGCTTCACCGTCACCGTCTGGGAGCACCGGGCGTTGTCACTGCCGGCCGGTGTCGCCTTCAGCGCCGACGTGCCGCCGTGTACGGGGCTGCTGACGACCGCTCCGCTGCCGGACGAGCAGGTCCAGCCGTCCAGGCCCGCCTCGAAGCCGCCGTTGCGTGCCAGATCGGCGTCCGCTGCGCCGGCGGCGGGCGCCGTGGCGACCAGGGCGCCGGCGGCGAGCAGCACCGCCGACAGTCCGGCGAGCACGCCGGACGGTCTGACGGATGGTCCGGTACGGGATCCGGTGCGTTCCACAACAGCCTCCGTGCGCGCAGGGATTGAGCGGTTCGCGCACAACATGGTCCAGACCAATCGAGTTGTCAAGACCTCTGGCGCCGCATCATCCCCCGTCACGGCCGCCGCGGGCGGCGGCGGCCTCGTGCAGGGCGAGTTCGAGGAGGGTGGCGTCGGTGAGCACCCCCGATCCGTCGGGCGGGATGAGCCACCGCACACCGCCGACCGTGCTCCCCGGGCGCGGCACGACGATCCAGGCGCCCCGGCCGACCCCGCGGATGCCCGTCCCGACCCAGCGGGCGGCCGTCCCCGGGGGCACGAAGAAGCCCATCCGCGCGTCGCCGAAGTCCGCCAGCACCGGCCCCGGCCGGTCGACGAGGCGGGTGATCACGTCCAGCGTCGGATAGCCCAGTTCGCCGGGGACGATCAGCACGTCCCAGCGCTTCCCGGCGGGCAGGAGCGCGATCCCCCGCGGATCGCGCTCCCACTCCTCCCGGCACGCCGCCGGGTCCGGTGCCACCGATGCGAGCCATGCGACCGCGGCCTTCGTCCCCGTACCGGTCATGGACTGCCTCCCTCTCCCACGGGCACCGGCGGTGTTCCGGCGGTGCGTTCACGGGAGAGAGGGGGACGGGACCGGATCATGACGCGGGTTCGGGCGTCCGTCCTCGGTGATCCGGGTCACCCCGGGTCAGCTGTCGAAGCCGAGCCCCATCCGGTCCATGGTCCGCAGCCACAGGTTGCGGTGGCCTCCATGGCTGTCGGCCCGGGCGAGGGACCTCCGGGTGAGCTCGATCCCGGCCCAGGCGAAGGGCTCGGGCGGGAAGGGCATCGGCTTGGAGCGGACCATGGCGAGCCGGGTGCGCTCCGTCCGCTCGCCCGCGAGGAGGTCGAGCATCACGTCGGCCCCGAAGCGGGTCGCCCCGACCCCCAGCCCGGTGTATCCGGCGGCGTAGGCGACGCGTCCGCCGTGGGCCGTGCCGAAGAACGCGGAGAAGCGCGAGCAGGTGTCGATCGCACCGCCCCAGGCATGGCTGAAGCCCACTCCGGCGAGCTGGGGGAAGCATTCGAAGAACTGCGCGGCGAGCTTCAGGAACGTCTCGGGCCGCTGGTCCAGACGGGAGTCCAGCCGGCCGCCGTAGGGGTAGATCGCGTCGTAACCGCCCCACAGGATGCGGTTGTCCGCCGAGAGCCGGAAGTAGTGGAACTGGTTCGCGCTGTCGCCGAGGCCCTGGCGGTTCGCCCAGCCGACCGAGGCGAGCCGGTCCGCGTCGAGCGGCTCCGTCATCAGCGCGTAGTCGTACACCGGCACCGTGTACGCGCGCACCCTCTTGACCAGGGACGGGAAGATGTTCGTGGCCAGGGCGACCCGGCGGGCGAACACCCGGCCGTACGGGGTGCGCACCGCGGCTCCGGGCCCCGACGCCGCGAGGTCCAGGCCCCGGGTGTGCTCGAAGATCCGTACGCCGAGGCCGAGGCAGGCGTCCTTCAGTCCCCAGGCGAGCTTCGCCGGATGCAGCATGGCGACGCCGTGCCGGTCCAGCAGGCCGCCCAGGAATGTCGGTGAGTCGACTTCTGCGCGCACCTGGTCGCGGTCGAGGAGTTCCGGTCCGTCGAAGCCGAGCTCCCGTGTGGTGCGGTGCCACGCACGCAGTTCTTCGAGCTGATGCGGCTGGGTGGCCACGTCGATCTCACCGGTGCGCTCGAAGTCGCAGTCGATGGCGTAGCGGGCGACGGCCGCCTCGATGGCGTCGAGGTTCCGCGCGCCCAGCTCCTCCAGCGTTCCGATCTCGTCCGGCCACCGCTCCAGTCCGTTGGCGAGGCCGTGGGTCAGGGACGCCGCGCAGAACCCGCCGTTGCGGCCCGAGGCGGCCCAGCCGACCTCGTCGCCCTCGATCAGGACGACGTCGCGGCCGGGGTCCCGTTCCTTGGCGAGCAGGGCGGTCCACAGGCCGCTGTACCCGCCGCCCACGACGAGGAGGTCGCAGTGCTCGTCCCCCGTGAGGGCCGGCAGCGCCTGGGGCCGTCCCGGGTCGTCGAGCCAGTAGGACAGGGGGCGCGCGTCGGCGAGTGACCGCGCGGCAGTACGCATGGCATCCGGGGCCATGGTTTCCAACTCCTTCGGGTTCTACCGTTTTCCCGCATTGCTCTTCCGCCGGTTCGAGACGAACTGCCCGGCGAGGACCACCACCACGGCGATGACGAACATGGCCGTACCGATGACGTTGATCTGCACAGGTGTCCCACGCTGGGCCGATCCCCACACGAACATGGGGAAGGTCACCGTGGAGCCGGCGTTGAAGTTGGTGATGATGAAGTCGTCGAAGGAGAGCGCGAAGGCCAGCAGCGCTCCCGCCGCGATCCCCGGTGCGGCGATCGGCAGGGTCACCCGGACGAAGGTCTGGACGGGGCCCGCGTACAGGTCGCGGGCGGCCTCCTCCAGCCTCGGGTCCATCGACATGACGCGCGCCTTGACCGCCGTGACGACGAAGCTGAGGCAGAACATGATGTGGGCGATCAGCACGGTCCAGAAGCCGAGCCGCGCCCCCATGTTGAGGAAGAGCGTGAGGAGCGAGGCGGCCATGACGACCTCGGGCATGGCCATCGGGAGGAAGATCAGCGAGTTGACCGCCCCGCGGGCCCGGAAGCGGTACCGGACCAGGGCGAAGGCGATCATCGTGCCGAGCAGCGTCGCACCGGCCGTCGCCCAGAAGGCGATCCGCAGGGAGAGCGACAGCGAACCGCAGAGGTCGGCGACGCCGCAGGGGTCCTTCCAGGCGTCCAGGGAGAAGCGCTGCCAGGCGTAGTTGAAGCGCCCGTTCGGCTTGTTGAAGGAGAACACCATGACGACGGCGTTCGGCAGGATCATGTACGCGAGGGTCAGCAGACCGGCGAGCACGACCAGGTTCCGGCGGATCCATCGGAGTACGGGCATCAGACCAGGTCCTCCGTACCGGAGCGGCGGATGTAGACGGTGACCACGAGGAGCACGACCGCCATGAGGATGAAGGAGAGGGCCGCCGCCGTCGGATAGTCCAGGACCCGCAGGAACTGGCTCTGGATGACGCTGCCCACCATCTTGGTGTCGGTGGAGCCGAGGAGTTCCGCGTTGACGTAGTCGCCGCTGGCCGGGATGAAGGTCAGCAGCGTGCCGGAGACGACCCCGGGCATCGACAGCGGGAGCGTCACCTTGCGGAAGGTGGTGGCCGGAGCGGCGTAGAGGTCGCCCGCGGCCTCGTGGAGCCGGCCGTCGATCCGGTCGAGCGAGGTGTAGAGCGGCAGGATCATGAACGGCAGGAAGTTGTACGTCAGACCGCAGACGACGGCCATGGGGGTGGCGAGGACGCGGTTGTCCTCCGTCCAGCCGAGCCAGCTGGTGACGTCGAGGACGTGCAGCGTGCCGAGGACGTCCACGACCGTGCCGCCGTCGGCCAGGATCGTCTTCCAGGCGAGCGTGCGGATCAGGAAGCTGGTGAAGAACGGCGCGATGACCAGCACGAGGACGAGGTTGCGCCAGCGCCCCGCCTTGAAGGCGATCAGGTAGGCGAGCGGGTAGCCGAGCAGCAGGCACAGGAGCGTGGCGGTGCCGGCGTACAGCAGGGACCTGATGAACTGCGGGTAGTAGTCGGTGAGGGCGTCCCAGTACGTCCGGAAGTGCCAGGTGACCTGGAAGCCCTTCTCCAGGGAGCCGGTCTGCACCGACGTCGACGCCTGGTAGACCATCGGCAGGGCGAAGAACACGAGCAGCCACAGGATGCCGGGGAGCAGCAGCCAGTAGGGGACGAGCCGCCTGCGGGCCGACGGCTTGCGGATCTTCGGCTCGGTGGTCCGCGCCGGTGGCGCCTCGGTGACGCTCACGCCGCGTCCTCCACGCTCTCCACTCCGGCGGCTATGTCCTGGGCGGCGTCCAGACCGAAGGTGTGGTCGGGGTTCCAGTGCAGGACGACCTCGGTGCCCGGGGCGAGGCCGGCACGGTGCCCGGCGTTCTGCTCGTAGACCTGCAGCGCCTCGCCCGCCGGGCTCCGGACGACGTACTGGGTGCTGACCCCGATGAAGCTGGAGTCGACTATGCGCCCGGTGACGCGGTTGCGGCCCTCGGCTATGGCTGCGCCGTCCTCGGCGCGCGCGAGGGAGATCTTCTCGGGGCGGATGCCGAGGAGCAGCCGGCCGCCGCTCGTGGCCGGAGCCTGACATCGCGCACCGGGCAGCCGGAGCTTGCCGCCGCCCGCGGAGACGACGACCTCGGTGCCGGTGGAGACGATCTCGCCCTCGATGAGGTTGGAGGTCCCGAGGAAGTTCGCCACGAACGTGGTCGAGGGGTTCTCGTACAGGTCGGCGGGGGCGCCGAGCTGTTCGACCCGGCCGCCGTTCATCACCGCGACGGTGTCGGCCATCGTCATGGCCTCCTCCTGGTCGTGCGTGACGTGGACGAAGGTGATGCCCACCTCGGTCTGGATCCGCTTGAGTTCGAGCTGCATCTGGCGGCGCAGCTTGAGGTCGAGGGCGCCGAGCGGCTCGTCGAGGAGGAGCACCTGCGGGTGGTTGATGAGGGCGCGCGCCACGGCGACGCGTTGCTGCTGGCCGCCGGAGAGCTGGTGCGGGCGCCGGTGGGCGAAGTCGCCCAGCTGCACGAGGTCCAGCATCTCGCCGACCTGCTTCTTCACCGACCTGATGCCCCGCCGGCGCAGGCCGAAGGCCACGTTCTCGGTGACGTCGAGGTGCGGGAAGAGCGCGTAGCTCTGGAAGACGGTGTTGACGGGCCTCTTGTACGGGGGCAGGTCCGTGATGTCGCGGCCGCCCAGCGTCACGGTGCCGGTGGTGGCCTCCTCCAGCCCCGCGATCATCCGCAGAGTGGTGGTCTTCCCGCAGCCGGACGCGCCGAGGAGCGCGAAGAAGGAGCCCTGCGGGACGGTCAGGTCGAGGGGATGCACGGCGGTGAAGGAGCCGTACGTCTTGCTGATCCCGGTGAGGCGGACGTCGCCGCCCGCCGTCTGCTGCTGTGTCATGGGTCGCGGTCCCAGTGGTGTCGGGGGAGATCGGGAGGGGCGGGCCTGTCAGGCGCCGATGAGCGTGGCGAACTTCTCCTCGTACGCCGTCTCTTCTTCCGAGCTGAGGGAGCGGAAGGCCCGCGACTTCGCGGCCATCGCCCTGTCGGGCAGGATCAGCGTGTTGGAGGCCATCGCCTCGTCGATCTTCGCGAGCTCCGCGGCGACCCCGTCGACCGGGCAGACGTAGTTGATGTACGCGGCGAGCCGGGCGGCCACCGGGGGTTCGTAGTAGTAGTCCATCAGCTTCTCGGCGTTGGTCTTGTGCCGCGCCTTCGCCGGGACCAGCATGTTGTCGCTCGACGTGATGTAGCCGGCCGCCGGTATCGCGAACTCGATGTCCGGGTTGTCGGCCTGGAGCTGGATGATGTCGCCCGCCCAGGCCACACAGGCCGCGATGTCGCCCTTGCTGAGGTCGGCGGTGTAGTCGTTGCCGGTGAAGCGGCGTATCTGCTTCCTGTCGACGCCCTTCTGCAGGCGGCCGATGGCGGCGTCGTAGTCGGCGTCGGCGAAGGACCCCGGGTCCTTGCCCATGTCGAGGAGCGTCATGCCGACCGTGTCGCGCATCTCCGACAGGAAGGAGACCTTCCCCTTGAGCCCGGGATCGTCGAGCAGCTGGCTGACGGAGTCGACCCTGCGGCCGCCGGTCGCCTTCCGGTTGTAGGCGATGACCGTCGGGATGCCGGTCCAGGGGTAGGAGTAGGCCCGTCCGGGGTCCCAGTCGGGGGTGCGGAACTGGGGCGAGAGGTTCGCGAACGCGTGCGGGAGGTTGGAGGGGTCGAGCTTCTGCGCCCAGCCGAGGCGGATGATGCGGGCGGCGAGCCAGTCCGTGACGATGACGAGGTCGCGGCCGGTGTCCTGGCCGGCCGCGAGCTGCGGCTTGATCTTCCCGAAGAACTCGACGTTGTCGTTGATGTCCTCGGTGTACCTGACCTTGATCCCGGTGCGTTTCGTGAACGCGTCGAGGGTCGGGCGGCTCTTCTCGTCCTCGCCGACGTCCATGTACTCGGTCCAGTTGGAGAAGTTGATCTGCTTCTCCGCTGCCGAGTGGTCGTCGGACGCGGCGGCCTCGCCCTGCCGTTCCGCCGGCGGGATGCCGCACGCGCTCAGCGTGCCGAGGCCGCCGAACGCGACGGCGCCCATGCCGGACGCCCGCAGGAGCGAACGGCGGGTGAGGGCTCCCCTGCCGTTTCGGAGGCTGCGCCTCATGGCGGCAAGCTGGGGCGCGGAGAGGCGCTCGGGCTCGTACTGCTCCATACGCGTTGCCCTTCCGGGTGGGTGGGGCCGCCTGGCGGCGGCCGCTTGCTATCGGTCCCCGAAGACGGTGCGGTGCCAGTCCTTCCTGCCCACCGCGGTGTTGTCGTACATGACGTGCTTGACCTGCGTGTACTCCTCGAAGGAGTACGCCGACATGTCCTTGCCGAAGCCACTGGCCTTGTATCCGCCGTGCGGCATCTCGCTGATGATCGGGATGTGGTCGTTGACCCACACGCAGCCCGCCGCGATCTCGCGGGTCGCGCGGTTCGCCCGGTACAGGTCCCGGGTCCACGCGGACGCGGCGAGGCCGTACGGGGTGTCGTTGGCGAGGCGGACCGCCTCGTCGTCGGTGTCGAAGGGCAGCACCACGAGGACCGGGCCGAAGATCTCCGAGCGGACCACCTCGCTGTCCTGCGCCGCACCGGTGATCAGGGTGGGCCGGTAGTAGGCGCCCGCCGCGAGAGGGCCGCCCGGGGCCTCTCCGCCGGTGACGACGGTGGCGTAGCCGCGGGCGCGCTCGACGAAGCCCGCCACGCGGTCGCGGTGCTGGTGGCTGATGAGCGGGCCGAGGTCGGTGGACGGGTCGAAGGGGTCGCCCAGCCGTACGGTCTCCATCAGCGCCGCGACGCCGGCCACGAACGCGTCGTACAGCGGGCGCTGGACGTAGGCGCGGGTGGCGGCCGTGCAGTCCTGGCCGGTGTTGATGAGCGAGGCGGCGACCGCGCCGTTGACGGCGGCGTCGAGGTCGGCGTCGTCGAAGACGACGAAGGGCGCCTTGCCGCCCAGTTCGAGGTGCAGCCGTTTGACGGTGGCCGTGGCGATCTCCGCCACCCGCCTGCCGACCGCGGTGGAACCGGTGAAGGAGGTCATCACGACGTCGGGGTGGCCGACGAGGTGTTCCCCGGCGTCGCGGCCCGCACCGGACACGATGTTGATCACGCCGTCGGGGATGCCCGCCTCCGTCGCCGCCTGCGCGAACATCAGGGAGGTGAGCGGGGTGATCTCGGCGGGTTTGAGGACGATCGTGTTGCCGGCCGCGACGGCCGGGAGGATCTTCCAGGCGGCCATCTGGAGGGGGTAGTTCCACGGGGCGATGGAGCCGATCACCCCGATGGCCTCCCGGCGCACGTACGAGGTGTGGTCGCCGCTGTACTCGGCCGCGGACCGGCCCTCCAGGTGGCGGGCGGCGCCCGCGAAGAACGCGGCGTTGTCCACCGTGCCGGGTACGTCGAACTCGGCGGACAGCTTGGCCGGCTTGCCGCACTGCAGGGACTCGGCGTACGCGAAGTCGCCGGCCTGCGCGGCGAGTACGGCGGCGAAGCGGTGGAGGGCGTCCGAGCGCTCGGCGGGGGTGGCGCCCGACCAGCCGGGGAACGCCGCGCGGGCGGCGGCGATGGCGGCGTCCACGTCGTCGGGGCCTGCCAGTTCGTACCGGTGGACCGTCTCGCCCGTGGCCGGGTTCACCACCTCCTGGTGGCGTCCCGACGTGCCTGCTCGCAGCCGACCGCCGATGTACTGCGCACCCTCGGCGAAGCGGTCCTGCACCTGGAAGCCGTTGCCCATGACGCTCTCCTCCGCCACCCCCCTGACCAGGGGCGGCGTAGCTTCTTCTCGAATTGAGTGCCGATCCTGACAGAGGGGACCTCTACCAACAAGTGATTCCGTTGTTTCCTTTTGGTTACGCGACGGAATCTGTCGACGATGTGTCGCGTGAACACGGAAATCCCCATACCGACTGTCAGTGGCGGATGTCAGACTCGGCTGCCATGGGACAGGAACACATGGACGACCTCCTCGCGCGTACGGCACGCGGTGAACGCGTGAAGTACCTGCACTTCTGGGGGCATCGGCCACGCCCGGACGGCACGCTCGGGGCGGGCTGTCTCAGCCAGTGGTGGCCCTCGCCGTTCACCGTCGGCTCCGTGACCTATGCCTCGGCCGAGCACTGGATGATGGCCGGCAAGGCGAGGCTCTTCGGCGACCCGGAGTCGGAGCGGCAGGCCGTGGCGGCGGCCTCACCCGGGGCGGCCAAGAAGGTGGGCCGGCTGGTCAGCGGCTTCGACGGCACGGTGTGGACCCGCGAGCGGTTCGCCCTGGTGGTGGAGGGCAGCGTCCACAAGTTCGGCCAGGACCCCGCGCTGCGCGCGTACTTGCTGGGCACCGGGGACCGCGTGCTCGTCGAGGCGAGCCCGCTGGACCGGATATGGGGCATCGGGCTCACCGGGGACGATCCGCGCGCCGCGGATCCGTCGTCCTGGCGGGGGCTCAACCTGCTGGGCTTCGCGCTCATGGAGGCACGCTCGCGGCTGCGCGCGGGGTGACGGACGCCGGCCCGGGTGGGGAGACGTCCTCCCCGCCCGGGCCGGGGCGGCACTCGTGTGCCGGACGGCCTGGCGGCCGTCCCGCCGGGTCAGCGCTCGGCGCCGACGACCAGCGAGGTGGCGTACGGATCGTCGTAGTCGAACTCACTGCCCGACTCGTCGTTGGCGATCGCCCAGACCAGGAAGCCGAGGAAGACGGCGCTGATGACCATCGAGACAGACCCGAGGATGATCCCCGCGAGGGCCATGCCCCCGTTGGTCGCCTCGCCGCGCTTGGCACGGCCGCGGCCGATGATGCCGAAGATCAGGGCGAGGATGCCCAGGATGATGCCGAGCCCCCACATACAGAAGCCGGCCACCGCGATGATGCCGAGCACCATCGCGGCGGTACCCAGCCCGTTCGCGGGTGCCGGAGCCCCCCAGCCCTGGGGCTGCGCCCCGTAGCCGGGGTATCCCGGATAGCCGTACGACGCCGTGGGCGCGGGGGGCGCCGCGGGGTAGCCGTACTGGGCGGACTGCCCCGGCCCCGTCGGCGCGATCGGCGGAGCGGGCACGCCGGGCTGCTGCGGCCCGAAGGCTCCGGCAGGTGGCACCGGTATCGGCCCGGAGCCCGCGTCCGCGCCCGGCATGGCCGTGACCGTGGGCTGGTCGTGCACCGCCGGCGGACGTGGCTCCGCGGACTTCCCCAGATCGACCCTGCTGTCCGGCGGAGCCCACGGGTCGCGCGGCGCACCCCCGCCACCGGGCTGCTGTGTGTTGTCTGACATGGGCCTCCCCCATCGTGATGCCGCCATGCTACGACCCGGCACCGGACCGCAGGGCCCCGCCTACGATGATCGGTGCAGCCGGTGTGCCCGGCGGGAAAACGAGATCCGGGAGATTCCGATGAACGACCTGCGCCCCTTCATCGCGGGGCTGCCCAAGGCAGAGCTCCACGTCCACCACGTCGGGTCCGCCTCGCCCCGCATCGTGGCCGAACTGGCGGCCCACCACCCCGACTCCAAGGTCCCCACGGACCCGGAGGCGCTGTCGGACTTCTTCACCTTCACCGATTTCGGGCACTTCATCGACGTGTACCTCTCGGTGGTGGACCTGATCCGGACCCCGGAGGACGTGCGGCTGCTGACGTTCGAGGTGGCCCGTGACATGGCGCGGCAGAACATCCGGTACGCGGAGCTGACCGTCACACCGTTCAGCTCGACCCGCCGGGGCATTCCGGAGCAGGGCTTCATGGAGGCCATCGAGGACGCGCGCAAGGCCGCCGAGGCGGAGCTGGGCGTCGTGCTCCGCTGGTGCTTCGACATCCCGGGCGAGGCCGGCCTGGAGGCCGCCGAGGAGACGGCCCGGCTGGCCGTGGACCTGCGGCCGGAGGGGCTCGTCTCCTTCGGTCTGGGCGGGCCCGAGCGCGGTGTGGAACGCCCGCAGTTCAAGCCGTACTTCGACCGCGCGATCGCCGCGGGCCTGCACTCCGTGCCGCACGCCGGGGAGACGACGGGCCCGCAGACCGTCTGGGACGCGCTGACCGCGCTGCGTGCCGAGCGCATCGGCCACGGCACGAGCGCCACGCAGGATCCGAAGCTGCTGGCCCACCTCGCCGAGCACCGGATCGCCCTGGAGGTGTGCCCGACGTCGAACATCGCGACGCGCGCGGTGGCCGACATCGAGCAGCACCCGATCAGGGAGATGGTCCAGGCGGGCGTCCTGGTCACCGTCAACAGCGACGACCCGCCGATGTTCGGCACCGACCTGAACAACGAGTACGCGGTCGCGGCCAAGCTGCTCTCCCTGGACGAGCGCGGGCTGGCGGCGCTGGCGAAGAACGCCGTGGAGGCGTCGTACCTGGACCCGGCGGGCAAGCGGACGCTGGCCGCCGAGATCGACACGTACACGACGAACTGGCTGGAGGCTCCCGGCCGGTGAACCTCGCGGTCACAATGGCCCCATGACCACCACCGTCACCGCCGTGGCCCACCGCGGCGATCCCTACCGTGCCCGCGAGAACACCCTGCCCTCGATCCGGTCCGCCGCGGAACGGGGCGCGGACGCGGTCGAGATCGACGTCCGCGTCACCCGCGACGGCGTGCCGGTCCTGCTCCACGACGCCACCCTTGAGCGGTTGTGGGGCCATGACGTGCGCGTCGACCGGCTGGACCACAAGGAGCTCCAGGAGCGGACCCGCGGCGGGGTGCCCAGCCTGGACGAGGCGCTGTCCGCCGCCGGCTCCTGCCGCGTCATGGTCGATCTCCCCGGCTCGACCGACGGTTCCGTGCGGCGGACCGTCGGCGCGGTCCGCGAGTGCGGGGCCCGGGAGCAGGTGTACTACTGCGCGGACACGCACGCGATGCTGCGCGTGCGGGCCGCCGATCCGTCCGCGGAGATCGCCCTGACCTGGACGACGCTCGCACCTCCGCGCCCCGTGCTGCTCGACGCGGTGCGGCCGCGCTGGCTGAACTACCGGTTCGGCCTGCTCAGCCGCGAGATCACCGACCGCGTCCACGCCGACGGTCTGCTCGTGTCCGCCTGGACGGCGGACACCCGCCGCACGATGCGCCGGCTGATCGCGTGCGGCGCCGACTCGATCACGACGAACCGCATCGGTGCGCTGCGCACCGTCATCGCCAACTCGGCCGCCCCCTCGCGCACTTGATCGATCCTGCATCATGGTCGGTGCGCCGTACCGTCCGTGATCCCAGGAGCAGTCGTGTCCGAGTCCAGCCCTCGCGCGGTCCCAGCCCGTGTCCGTTCCGACATCGCCCACAACGCCCGTGTGTGGAACTACTGGCTGGGCGGCACGGACCACTTCCCCGTGGACCGCGCGGTCGGCGAGCAGGTGACGGGCATGTATCCGAGCATCGGCGAAGTGGCCCGCGCGGACCGGGCTTTCCTGGGCCGGGTGGTGCGCCATCTGGCCGGGGACGCGGGCATCGGCCAGTTCCTCGACATCGGCACCGGCCTGCCGACGGCGGACAACACCCACGAGGTCGCCCAGCACACGGCGCCCGACGCCCGCGTCGTCTATCTCGACAACGATCCGATCGTGCTGGCCCACGCCCGCTCGCTGCTCACCAGCTCCCCCGAGGGCGCCACCGAGTACGTCGAGGCGGACGCCCGGGATCCGGAGCTGGTCCTGCGGCTCGCCGGACACACCCTGGACCTCGGGCGGCCCGTCGCGGTGATGATGCTGGGCATCCTCAACTTCGTCCTGGACACGGACGAGGCCCGGCGCATCGTGACCACGCTGATGGACGCGCTGCCGTCCGGCAGCCATCTGGTGCTCACCCACCCGACGCTGGAACTGGGGGGCGGGGGCAACGAGGCCGCGATGCGCTTCTGGAACGAGAACGCGACACCGCCGATCACCGCGCGCAGCCGGTCCGACGTCGCCTCCTTCCTGGACGGCCTGGAGATCCTGGAGCCGGGCATCGTCTCCTGCTCGCGCTGGCGGGCCGGCCCGGCCGCGCGGAATCCCGAGGTCGCGCAGTTCGGCGCCGTCGGCCGGAAGCCCTGATGCCGAGACCCTGGGCCCGGTGGCTCCCGCGCGGGACGTGGGCCACCGACGCCGGCATCGCGCTGCTCGTGCAGGCGGCGGTGACGATGCCGTTCGTGGTGCCGCGCCCCGCGGGCCTGCCCGCCGCCACCTGGGCGGCCTACGGACTGACCACACTGACCGTGCTGCCGCTGGTGGCACGCAGACGCGCCCCGGTCACCGTGCTGCTGGCGGTCCTGGCGGCGGGCGCGCTGTACCGGTTCGCCGTGGACGGCCCCGGCCAGCCCCTGCCGTACACCGGGCTCGTGGCGTTCTGCACGGTGGCGGAGCTGTCCTCCCCGGGACGGCGGCTGTCGGTCGGACTGCTGGTGCTCGCGGTGGTGTTCCCGTCGGTGGCACTGAACACCGGCGAGGCCAGGGAACTGCTGTTCTCGCTGTTCGTGTTCGCCGCGGCCTACGCGTTCGGCCGCTCCCTCCACACCCGCAAGGCGTACGTCCGCGCGATGGAGGAGCGTGCGGTGCAACGGGAGGTGACCCACCGGAACGAGGCCGAGCGGGCGGCCGCGCGGGAACGCGCCCGGATCGCACGGGAGATGCACGACGTCCTCTCGCACGCGGTGAGCCTGATGATCGTGCAGGCGGAGGCCGGCCCGGTGGCCGTGCGTACGGCTCCGGAGTGCGCGGAGGCCGCCTTCGACGCCATCTCGGAGACGGGCAGGGACGCCATGGTGCAGCTGCGCCGGATGCTCGGCGTGCTGCGGGACGGCGGCCGGGAGGACGGGGTGTCCCCGAGGTCGCCCCAGCCCGGACTGACGGGGCTGCCGGTCCTGCTGGAACGCGTCCGCTCGGGCGGCCTCCAGGTGCAGTTCGCGTCGGCCGGGGAGCCCGGGAGCGTTCCCGACGACACCGGGGCCACGGTCCACCGGATCGTGCAGGAGGCACTGACGAACGTCGTGAAGCACGCCCGCGCGACGGCGGTGACGGTGCGGCTGCACTGCGCCGCCGACGAGGTCACCGTCACCGTGACGGACGACGGCCGGGGGCCGGGCACCACCACCGGTCTGGGGCTGATCGGCATCCGGGAACGCGCCGCCGCCCACGGCGGGCGGGTCCGGGCCGGGGCCGGCCCGGACGGCCGCGGTTACCAGGTGCACGTCGTCCTGCCCCTCACGGTCTCCGCCCAGGGGGTGGGGAGTTGACGATCCGGGTGGTGGTGGCCGACGACCAGGAGCTGGTGCGCAGCGGTTTCGCGATGATCCTCGGCGCGCAGCCGGACATCGAGGTGCTCGCCGAGGCGGGTGACGGTGCGCAGGCCGTCGAGGCGGTGCGCGCGCTGCGGCCGGACGTCGCCCTGCTGGACGTCAGGATGCCGGTGCTGGACGGCATCGAGGCATGCCGGGCGGTCACCGGACCGGACGGCTGCCGCGCGATCATGCTGACCACCTTCGACTCCGACGAGTACGTCTACGAGGCCCTGCACGCGGGCGCGAGCGGCTTTCTGCTGAAGGACGTGCGCCGGGACGACCTGGTCCACGCGGTCCGGGTGGTGGCGGCCGGGGACTCACTGGTCGCCCCGTCCGTGGCCCGCCGGCTGATCGCCGAGTACACCTCCCGGCCGCCCGTGGACCGGCAGGTCCGCCGGGCGGAGCTGCTCGACGCGCTCACCGCCCGGGAGAGAGAGACCCTGCTGCACCTGGCGCGGGGGCTCTCCAACGCCGAGATAGCCGCGGCGCTCGTGGTCAGCGAGCACACGGTGAAGACGCACGTGGGCAACGTGCTGTCCAAGCTGGGCCTCCGTGACCGCGTCCAGGCGGTCATCTGCGCCTACGAGACGGGACTGGTCTCCCCCTTCCCGGACTGAGCGGCACGCGGGCCGCTCCCCCGGCCGGGGGAGGTCCTGCCCCGGGCCTCCCCCGGCCGAGGGAGCGGATCTCCCCCGCAGGACCCCTCGCTCGGGTGATCCGCCCCGGTCGCCCGGTCAACAGGATGGAGTCATCGGCCGGTCACCGGCTCCACCTCCTGGAGGCATCGATGAACACCCGCACGCGCACACTCCTGGCCACGGCCCTGATCCTCGGCATCGCGTCCGGTCCGGCCACACCGGCGGTGGCGGCTCCCGCCCCGGCACACCGGGGGCCGTCGGCCGGCACGGCCTCGCACGGCATCCCGGCGGCGGACGCCGCGGCCCTGCGGGCAGCGGTCTCCGGGCTGCCGGACGAGGACGCCACCGCGGCACTGGTGCGGGTCGGCGGCACCGGCGGCAGCTGGCACGGGAGCTCCGGCGTGCACGACCTGGTCTCGAACCGCCCCGCGGACCCGCGGGGGCGCTTCCGGGCCGGATCGGTGACCAAGGTGTTCACCGCCGCCACCGCGCTGCAACTGGCCTCCGAGGGCCGGCTGGACCTGGACCGCGCGGCGCGGCACTACCTCCCGGACCTGATCCCGGCGGCCTACGGCGGAGTGACCGTCCGGCAGTTGCTCAACCACACGAGCGGCCTACCGGCGGCCCTGATGCCGGGCGACACCCTGGAGGAGTGGTACGCCGGGCGCTTCGACCCGCACGCACCGCGCGACATGGTCGCCTCCGCCACGGCGCGGCGGCCGGAGTTCGCGCCCGGGACGAGCCAGCACTACCTGAACATCAACTACACGGTGCTGGGGCTGCTCATCGAGCGGGTGACCGGCGATGCGTACGCCCACCAGGTAGGCCTGCGCATCCTGCGGCCGCTGGGCCTGCGCTCCACCTCGTTCCCGGGCGCAGACCCGCGGATCCACGGACCGCACAACCACGGCTACCAGGCGTTCCCGACACCGGCGGGGGACACGGAGCTGCGGGACGTGTCGGTGTGGGGCGCGACCGACGGCTGGGCGGCGGGGGACGTCATCTCGACGACCGCCGACCTGGAGCGCTTCACCGTGGCCCTGTTCCGGGGCCAGGTGGTGCGTGGTCCGCTGCTGGAGGAGATGTTCACGCTGCCGGACTCCTCGGTGCGGACGTACGGCACGGGTGGGCCCGCCCAGTTCAGCGCGGGACTCGGCGCGATGACTCTGGGCGGGCGCCAGGTGTGGGGCAAGACCGGCGGCCGCTGGGGCTACAACTCGGTGCTGGCCGCCACCCGCGACCTGTCCAGGACGCTCGTCTACAGCGTCAACTCGACGGACGCGAAGGGGCAGGACGTGAACCGCACGGCGATGGGCGTCGTCGTGGCGGCCTTCGGGGCCCCGTCGGCGGGATGAGTCAGGCCGGCGACGGGACGGGGGACGGACGGGCGGGCGTGTCCCCCATCGCCTCCAGTCGCTTGATCATGCGTCGGACGACGAGCAGGGGGATGACGCCGAAGACACCGAAGGACATGTCGATGACCGACCACCAGAGAGGGATGTCCCGGATCGGTCCGCAGATCAGGGCCAGCGGAATGATCCCCGCGCAGGCGATCATGCCGAACTCGATCACCCAGATGTTGCGGACCGGATCGCGGTAGGGCCCGTAGAAGGCGACGGCGATGACCAGGTGGGCGAAGGCCAGCCAGTCGGTGCCGTACAGCACGAAGGGGTACTTCGCGTCGGCCTCGTCGAGGCCGGTCCGGACCCGGGTGATCCACTCGGTGAGGGCCGGCAGGTGTTCGGGGAAGGGGGAGGCCGAGGACGTCAGAAGGCTCTCGGTCCAACGGAGTTCGTGCACCAGGGGAAAGGCGGTCAGTCCGCTCAGCACCAGGCAGACGATGAAGACGACCAGCCACACGCGTATGCGCCGCGACAGCGCTCGCTCGCTCATGCCAGGAAGAGTACGCACGCCATGAACGCGTTCAAAAAGAGGGGTGGGCCTGGGCTTTCCGACCCGGAGCAGCACCCCGGGAGGCCCCGTGCGCCCTCCGCACGTGCCGCACCCGGCGCCGTTCGGCGACAGAGGCGCGAGGCCCCCGGCCGGGACGGGACCCGCCACCCCGGCCTGCCGTCAGAGACCGACGATGCCGTTCCACCGCTTCGCGAAGGCGGGGCGCTCGCCGGAGGTGATGTCCCGGGCGACGGCGAGGCGTTCACGCATCGCGCCGTCCGGGAAGATCAGCGGGGCCTCGGCGAGCGCGGCGGTCTCCTCGTCCTTGGAGGAGGCCAGGATCTCGCGGGCGGCCGGCACCGGACAGACGTAGTTCACCCAGGCGGCCAGCTCCGCGGCGACCTCCGGATCGTAGTAATGGTCGACGAGCGCCTCCGCGTTGCGCTTGTGACGGGCGAGATCGGGGATCATGAGGGACTCCGACCACAGTTCGGCCCCCTCCTCGGGCACCACGAACCGGATGTCCGGGTTGTCCGCCTGGAGCTGGACGACGTCCCCGGAGTAGGCCTGGCAGGCGACCACGTCCCCGTCGGCCAGGTCCTTGATGTAGTCGTTGCCGGTGAAGCGCCGGATGTGACGGGACCGCACACGGCGTTCGACCTGGTCGCACATCGTGTGGAAATCGTCGGCGGTCCACCGGGTGATGTCGGCGCCGTTGCCCTGCATCAGCAGCGCGAACGCCTCGTCGAGGCCGGACAGCAGCGTCACGCGGCCGCGCAGGTCGTCCGCCCAGAGATCGCCGGTGTGCCGGATCTCGCGGCCGAGCTCCGCCCGGTTGTACGCGATGCCCGTGATCCCGGACTGCCAGGGGACGCTGTGCCGCCTCCCGCGGTCGAAGGCGGGCGAGCGCAGCTGCGGGTCGAGGTATCGGGTGACGTTGGGCTGCCGCGACCGGTCCATCTCCTGCACCCAGCCGAGGCGCACGAACCGGGCCGCCATCCAGTCGCTGACGACGACGAGGTCCCGGCCGGTCGGCTGATGGTTCATCAGGGCCGGACTGATCTTCCCGAAGAACTCGTCGTTGTCGTTGATCTCCTCGGTGTAGGTGACGGAGATCCCGGTGCGGCGCGAGAACGCGTCGAGCGTGGGCCGCCTCGACTCGTCCTCGTCGTCGGTGTCGATGTACAGCGGCCAGTTGGCGAAGTGCAGCGAGCGGTCGCTGTCCGAACTGTCCGGACCGGAGCGGTCCCCCGGCTCGACGAAGGCGGCGGGCACACCGCAGCCTGCCAGGGCCGCACCGGCCGGTGCGGCACCGAGGGCACGCAGCAGGGAACGACGGGACATGAGGTGGTCCGGAATCGAGCGCACCCGCGCAGCATGTCGGTCCGTCACCGCGCCGGGCAATGGACCAACCGTCCAGCGCGCAGGGGCCGTTGCGCACACCCTGTCCATGCGCGCGGCCCTGCCCAGCCCGGCGGTCCGCACCGCCCGTGACGCGCGCGTGTCCCGCCGGTCCCCCGCAGGACACGCGAACGGCCCCGGGCGGGAGCCCGGGGCCGTCGGTGAGGCGCCGCCCCCGGGGGTGTCGCCGTCCCGGTGGTGTCGCTGCTCAGGAGCGTCGTCGCTCAGCCTTCGAGCGAGGTCATGACGTGCTTGATGCGGGTGTAGTCCTCGAAGCCGTATGCCGAGAGGTCCTTGCCGTAGCCGGACTTCTTGAATCCGCCGTGCGGCATCTCGGCCACCAGCGGGATGTGGGTGTTGATCCACACGCACCCGAAGTCCAGGTTCTTGGACATCCGCATCGCGCGGGAGTGGTCCTTGGTCCACACCGAGGAGGCCAGGGCGTACTCGACGCCGTTGGCGTACTCGAGCGCCTGTGTCTCGTCGGTGAAGGACTGGACGGTGATGACGGGGCCGAAGACCTCGTGCTGGATGATCTCG
Source organism: Streptomyces sp. NBC_00178 (assembly GCF_036206005.1). Taxonomy (NCBI): domain Bacteria; kingdom Bacillati; phylum Actinomycetota; class Actinomycetes; order Kitasatosporales; family Streptomycetaceae; genus Streptomyces; species Streptomyces sp. NBC_00178. The sequence goes on along the minus strand of NZ_CP108143.1, from coordinate 5,353,737 downwards.
TCGTCCTGCTTGAGCCCGGACACGACGGTCGGGGCGTAGAAGTAGCCCTTCTCGCCGACCCGGTGACCGCCCGCCTCGACCTTGGCGTGCGCGGGGAGCCGCTCGATGAAGCCGCTGACCTGGGCGAACTGGTTGGCGTTGTTGAGCGGGCCGTAGAGCACGTCCTCGTCGTCCGGCATGCCGGTCTTCGTGTCGGCCGCCGCCTTGGCGAGGGCGGTGACGAACTCGTCGTGGACGGACTCGTGGACCAGGACGCGGGTCGCGGCCGTGCAGTCCTGGCCGGCGTTGAAGTAGCCCGCGACGGAGATGCCCTCGACCGCCTTGGCGATGTCGGCGTCCTCGAAGACGACGACCGGAGCCTTGCCGCCCAGCTCCAGGTGCACGCGCTTGACGTCCTTGGCCGCGGACTCCGCGACCTGCATGCCGGCCCGCACCGAGCCGGTGATGGAGGCCATCGCCGGCGTCGGGTGCTCGACCATCGCGCGGCCGGTCTCGCGGTCGCCGCAGATGACGTTGAAGACGCCCTTGGGCAGGATCTGTCCGATGATCTCGGCGATCAGCACGGTCGACGCCGGAGTGGTGTCGGACGGCTTGATCACGACGGTGTTGCCCGCGGCGAGCGCCGGGGCGAACTTCCAGACGGCCATCATCATGGGGTAGTTCCACGGCGCGACCTGGGCGCACACGCCCACGGGCTCGCGGCGGACGATGGAGGTGAGTCCCTCCATGTACTCGCCGGCCGAGCGGCCTTCGAGCAGTCGCGCGGCGCCGGCGAAGAAGCGGATCTGGTCCACCATCGGCGGGATCTCTTCGGTGCGGGTGAGCTCGAGCGGCTTGCCGGTGTTCTCCGACTCGGCCGCGATGAGGTCCTCCGCGCGCTCCTCGAAGGCGTCCGCGATCTTCAGCAGGGCCTTCTGGCGTTCGGCGGGCGTGACGTCACGCCACGCCGGGAACGCGGCAGCGGCGGCGTCCATGGCGGCATCGACGTCGGCCTGTCCCGAGAGGGGGGAGGTCGCGTAGACCTCTTCCGTCACCGGGCTGACCACGTCGATGGTCCGCCCGTCCGCGGCGTCCCGGAACTCTCCGTTGATGTAGTTGCGCAGACGGCGCACCTCGGTGGTCACAACCACCCCTCCTGTCGGCTGTCCGATGGGTGAGACTTCCACCCTAAACCGTGTGGCTACGCTTTCGACACACCCAACCATCGTGAACTTCGGATTCAGTGAGATTCGAGCACTCAGACAACGAATTTCATCGATTCACGCTTGCCAGACAGACGAGTAGCGGTGCACAGTGGAGACGTGGCCAGCCGTAGCGCAGACTCCAGGAACGGGAGCGGATCGTCACCAGCGGTCGACGCCGTCTCCCTCGCAATCATCGAGCAGCTCCAGGAGGACGGACGCCGTCCCTACGCCGCGATCGGCAAGGCCGTGGGCCTCTCCGAGGCCGCCGTACGACAGCGCGTCCAGAAGCTGCTCGACCAGGGCGTGATGCAGATCGTCGCCGTCACGGACCCGCTCACCGTGGGGCTCCGGCGCCAGGCGATGGTCGGCATCAACGTCGAGGGCGACCTCGACCCGGTGGCCGAAGCCCTGTCGGCCATGGCCGAGTGCGAGTACGTGGTGATGACCGCGGGCTCCTTCGACCTGATGGTGGAGATCGTCTGCGAGGACGACGACCACCTGCTGGAGACGATCAACAAACGCATCCGGGCCATACCCGGGGTGCGCTCCACCGAGAGCTTCGTCTACCTCAAGCTCAAGAAGCAGACCTATATGTGGGGAACCCGATAGCCGTGAGCAAGGACCTCAGCCGTACCGCGTACGACCACCTGTGGATGCACTTCACCCGCATGTCGGACTACGAGAACGCGCCCGTTCCCACCATCGTGCGTGGCGAAGGCACCTACATCTACGACGACAAGGGCAAGCGCTACCTCGACGGTCTCTCGGGCCTCTTCGTGGTCAACGCCGGACACGGCCGCCACGAGCTCGCCGAGACGGCGTACAAGCAGGGCCAGGAGCTGGCCTTCTTCCCGGTGTGGTCCTACGCCCACCCCAAGGCCGTCGAGCTCGCCGAGCGGCTCGCCCATCACGCACCGGGCGACCTCAACAAGGTCTTCTTCACCACCGGCGGCGGCGAGGCGGTCGAGACCGCCTGGAAGCTCGCCAAGCAGTACTTCAAGCTTCAGGGCAAGCCGACGAAGTACAAGGTCATCTCGCGCGCGGTCGCCTACCACGGCACTCCGCAGGGCGCCCTGTCGATCACCGGGCTCCCCGCCCTCAAGGCCCCCTTCGAGCCGCTGGTGCCCGGCGCGCACAAGGTGGCGAACACCAACATCTACCGCGCGCCCCTGTTCGGCGACGACCCGGAGGCCTTCGGCCGCTGGGCCGCCGACCAGATCGAGCAGCAGATCCTCTTCGAGGGCCCGGACACGGTCGCCGCGGTCTTCCTGGAGCCGGTGCAGAACGCGGGCGGCTGCTTCCCGCCGCCGCCCGGCTACTTCCAGCGGGTGCGGGAGATCTGCGACCAGTACGACGTGCTGCTCGTGTCCGACGAGGTCATCTGCGCCTTCGGCCGGCTCGGCACGATGTTCGCCTGCGACAAGTTCGACTACGTCCCGGACATGATCACCTGTGCCAAGGGCATGACGTCGGGCTACTCCCCCATCGGCGCCTGCATCATCTCCGACCGCCTGGCCGAGCCGTTCTACCGGGGCGGCAACACCTTCCTGCACGGCTACACGTTCGGCGGCCACCCGGTCTCCGCCGCGGTCGGCCTCGCCAACCTCGACATCTTCGAGCGCGAGGGCCTCAACCAGCACGTCCTGGACAACGAGAACGCGTTCCTGACGACGCTGCAGAAGCTGCACGACCTGCCCATCGTCGGCGACGTCCGGGGCAACGGCTTCTTCTACGGCATCGAGCTGGTGAAGGACAAGGCCACCAAGGAGACGTTCACCGACGAGGAGACCGAGCGCGTCCTGTACGGCTTCCTCTCCAAGGCGCTGTACGACAACGGCCTGTACTGCCGGGCCGACGACCGGGGCGACCCGGTCGTGCAGCTCGCGCCGCCGCTGATCTCCGACCAGTCGACGTTCGACGAGATCGAGGGCATCCTCCGCAACGTCCTGACGGAGGCCTGGACGAAGCTCTGACCGACGTCCGGGACACGGGGAACACCCCTCCGGAAGTCATCTCATACGCTCTACGCGGCCCGGATGCACCCTTTCGAGTGAGAAGGGGCGCATCCGGGCCGTGTGCTGTCCCGACACTCCGATCGGGCTGCCTAGCGTGCCGAGTGACCGAACGGCTTCGTTCTCGTTGTATTCGTTCCCCCGTACGGGGCAATGGGAAATCCGATCCGAACCGAGGTGTACGCCATGGTGGCCCCGCCCGACAACGACGTGATCTGGGGACGTTCCCTGCACCACTCCCACAACGGATCCCCGGGGCTGTCCGGTGTGTCCATCGGTGTCCGGGACGGCGAGATCCTCGCCGTCACCGGCCCGCGCGGGAGCGGGAAGACCACCCTGCTGCACTGCCTGTCGGGTCAGTTGGTGCCCGAGCAGGGCGAGGTGTGGTTCAACAGCGTCCCCGTGCACACCATGGGCCCCCGGATGCGCGAGCGGCTGCGCCGCGAGCGGTTCGGCTGGATCGGCGCCGAGCCCCAGCTCGTACCGGAGCTGACCACCTGGGAGAACGCCGCCCTCCCGCTGCTGCTGCAGGGCGTGTCGCACCGCGCCGCGAAGAAGGCAGCCGCCGAGTGGCTGGAACGGCTGGACATCGGCCCGCTCGCCAAGAAGCGTCCTCACGCGCTGCTTCAGGCGCAGCGCCAGCGCATCTCGGTGGCGCGCGCCCTGACGGCGTCGCCCTCCGTGATCTTCGCCGACGAGCCGACGGCGTCGCTGCACCACGCCGAACGCGCACAGCTGCTGCGCACCCTCACCACGGCGGCCCGGTCGCACGGCATCACCGTCGTCCTCGCCACGCACGACGCCGAGATCGCCGCGCTCGCCGACCGCGTCGTCGGTCTGCTGGACGGCCGCCGCGTCAACACCACCGCCCTGCCCGCCGCGTCCGACCCGGAAGGCCGCTCGGCGTGCTCGCTCTCCGTCTGACCCGTGGATCGCACCCCCTGGTCCTGATGCGGCGGCTGGTCCTCGCCGCCGCGTCGGCCGGGGTCGGATTCCTGCTGCTGTGCACCCTCGGATACGCGTCCGGGCACCCGGCGGACGCGTCGAGTTCCGTCCTGCGGCTGCTGTGGTGCGCGGTACCGCTGGCCGCGACCGTGCAGTTCGCCGTCGCCGTGGCCCGTACCGATCCGAGCACCCGCCCGCGCCCCGGGCTCTTCGCCGCGGGTCTGGGTCCGGTGCGGCTGGCGGCGCTCGCCGCCGTGTCCACCGCCGTGTCCACCACGCTGGGCTCGATGGTGGCCCTCCTCTTCTTCCTGCACCTGCGCGGGGACCTCAGCGGGCTGCCGTTCGACGGAGGTGCCGCCGAGTTCCTGGGCGCGGGCACCTCCCTGCCGCTCGCCGCGGTCGTTGTGCTGCTGGCCGTGGTCCCCCTGGCCGCTTCGGCGGCGAGCGGATTCGCCGTACGCTCCCGGCCGGTGGCGCCCTCCGAGGCCCAGGAGGCCGAGGCGGAACTCGCCCCCGCGCCGGCGCCGACGGGCCTGCCCTGGGGCGTGGCGCTGACCGCGGCCGGTCTCGCGGTGGAGGCCTACGCGAGCCGCGGCTCGGCGGCCGGCCCCCTCCCGCTGCCCGGCCGGCTGGACTCAACCCCGGCGGCCGTGCTCGTGGGCTGGGTCCTCACGGCGGTCGGCCTGGCCATGGCGGGTCCGGGTCTCACCCATCTGTGCGGGCGGCTGCTCCAGGCCGTGCGCCCCGGGGCCGTGCGCCTGCTGGCGGGCCGTGTCCTGATGGACGAGGCGACGCGGGTCGGCCGCCCGCTGGGCATCCTCTGCGCGGTGGTGTCCGGGGTGGTCGCCGCATCCGTGCTGTACACCGGCGGTCCCCGGCCCTTCGGTCCGCTCACCGCGCTCGGCGCGGTCCTCGTCATCGGCTGCACCACGGCGACGCTCCTGACCTCGGCTCTGGAAGCCAGGCAGGCGCGCGCGCGTACCGCCGGGACCCTGTTGCGCCTCGGCGCGCCCGCCTCCGCGCTCCGCAGCGCCGCCGCCCTGCGCGCGCTGGTACTGCTCGCCATCTTCGTCCCGCTGACCTGGGCGGTCGCGGAGCTGGCGGCCCTGCCTCTGACGGAGTGACCTCCTCCGCCGTGGCGGTACGTAGCATGGCCACGTGGAGAATTCGGACGAGAGTACGTACGCACCCGGCGTCGAGATCGAGACGCTCACCGCATTCGACCGGGCGGTCGCGGCCGGATCCCTGGCCGGACACCGCATCCAGTCCCTCGACCTGTCGGACCGGGGCGACGCCCTGCTGAGGACCGACACCCGCGGCGCGGTGTTCCTCGGCTGCCGCGTGGCGCCGCGCGCGGAGGCGAAGATACGGGCGGACGGTGCCTTCGTCTTCCCTCCGGTCCCGGGTCTGCCGTTCGACCCCTACCGCGGGTTGCTCTACACCCCGGAAGCGCTCTACGAGGGCCTGGCCGAAGGCGGTTACGCCTCGACGCCGGACGCGCGGGCGTACAGCTGGTTCCAGCTGACCAGGTCGAACGGCGACGTCTTCGCGTCGATGCTGCGGGCCCTCCACGACGACGCGGTGTCCGACGCGCTGGACGAACACCTCGCGGGCGCACGGGTGGTGGGCGTCATGGGCGGCCACGCGATGGCGCGCGGCTCCGCCGAGTACCAGGGCGCCGCCGTGCTCGGCCGTGAGCTGGCCCGCAGCGGTCTGACCGTGGCGACGGGCGGTGGGCCGGGCGCCATGGAGGCGGCCAACCTCGGCGCCTACGCCGCCCCGCACTCCGACGCGATGCTACTCAAGGCATGCGAAGTCCTCGCCGCGGCCCCGTCGTTCAGTCCTTCGGTCACCGACTGGGCCTCGGCGGCGTTCACGGTGCGCGAGCGCTGGCCCGACGGCGGTTCCTCGGTCGCGCTGCCCACCTGGTTCTACGGCCACGAGCCGCCGAACGCCTTCGCGGACCACATCGCCAAGTACTTCGCGAACGCCGTGCGCGAGGACGGCCTGCTGGCCCGCTCGACCGCCGGTGTGATCTTCCTGCCCGGCGCCGCGGGGACGGTGCAGGAGATCTTCGACAACGCGACGCCGAACTACTACGAGTCACGGTCGGCGCCCACCCCGATGGTGCTGGTGAACCGCGCGCACTGGACGGAGAAGCTGCCCGCGTGGCCGCTCCTGCGCGCCCTGGCGGCCGGCCGGGCGATGGAGTCGCGTATCGCGCTCGTCGACTCCGTCGACGAGGCCGCCGGGGCACTGGCCCGGCTGACGGACGCTGCCGCCGGGAGCTGATCCCGGGTTCCGCGCCGCCACCGCGCCGGCCGGCGAGGTGCCCGGGGACGGTCCGGGCCTCGGAGACCCGGTCACGCGGTGCCTGGACGGCGCGCGCGGGGCCGGTCCCCCGCGCGCGGCACGCTATCCGGTCCGGGGCAGGACCACCGTCTCCGCCGGGTCGAAGGTCACCCCCACCACGGCCCCCTCCTCAGGGGTGTCCGCGAGGGCGCACTCGGCCTCCAGGCCGGGCCCCTCGTCGGGGTGCAGGACGACGCTGACGTGGTGGCCCCGGAAGGTCCGTACGCCCGCCGTGCAGCGCAGGCCGTCGCGCGGGGCGCCCAGCCGGACACCGCCGGGCCGGACCAGCAGTTCGCATGTGCCCTGAGGGGATCCGTCGGGTACCGGGACCTTCCCCCAGACGGTATCGGCGACCGTGCCCGTGACCGTCGCGTCCACCAGGTTGTCGAAGCCCAGGAAACGGGCCACGAAGGGGGACGCGGGACGCTGCCAGACCTCCAGCGGGGTGCCCTCCTGGGCGATCCTTCCGTCGCGCATGACCACGACCCGGTCGGCGAGGGCGAACGCCTCGCCCTGGTCGTGGGTGACGGCGAGCACCGTGGTGCCCAGCCGGCCGAAGAGGGTGCGCAGTTCGACGACGAGGCGTTCGCGCAGGCTGCGGTCCAGCTGGCCCAGCGGCTCGTCGAGCATCAGCAGTCCGGGGCGGGGCGCCAGTGCCCTGGCGAGGGCCACCCGCTGCTGCTCGCCGCCGGACAGCGAGGCGACGGCCCGGCGGCCGGCGCCCGGCAGACCGACCAGGTCCAGAAGTTCCCCGGCCCGGCGTTCGCGCTCGGCGCGGGGTACGCCGTGCATCCGCAGCCCGAACTCGACGTTCGCGCCGACGTCCCGGTGCGGGAACAGCTGGTGGTCCTGGAACATCAGGCCGAGCCCGCGCCGGTGCACCGGCAGCGGAGCCTGGTCGGCGCCGTCCAGGAGCACCCGCCCCGCGTCCAGGGGCTGGAGCCCGGCCACGGCCCGCAGCAGCGTCGACTTCCCGCTGCCGCTCGGCCCCAGCACGCAGACGATCTCGTGGTCGGCGACCTCCAGGTCCACGGCGTCGAGCGCGGTCCGCCCACCGAACCGGACCGTGGCCGCGTCCACGTGCAGCATCATCAGAACTCCCCGGATCGGTCGGTGCGGATTCGTTCGAGCACGAGCAGGGACACCGCGCAGACGAGCATGAGGATCGTGCTGAGCGCCATCGCCTGGCCGTAGTTGAGCTCGCCCGAACGTCCCAGCAGCCTGGCCACGGCAACCGGCAGGGTGGGGTTGTCGGGCCGGGCGATGAACACGGTGGCGCCGAACTCCCCGAGCGACACGGCGAACGCGAAGCCCGAGGCCACGAGCACCGCCCGCCGGACCAGCGGCAGGTCGACCTCCCGCCACGCCCGCAGCGGCGAGGCACCGAGTACGGCCGCGGCCTCGCGCAGCCGGTCGTCCACCGCGCGCAGGACGGGCAGCATCGTCCGTACGACGAAGGGGACGCCCACCAGCGCCTGGGCGAGCGGGACCAGGATCCAGGACGTACGCAGATCCAGCGGCGGCCGGTCGAGGGTGATGAGGAAGCCGAAGCCGACGGTGACCGCGGAGACCCCGAGCGGCAGCATCAGCAGCGCGTCGAAGCCCCGTACCAGCCGGCCCGCGCGTCGCCTGGTCAGCGCGGCGGCGGCGAGGCCGCCGATCACCAGGGCGATGACGGTCGCGGCCAGTGCGTAGCGCAGGGAGTTGCCGATGGCGTCGAGCGGCGGCACGAGGAAGGTCGAGCCGTTGGCGTCGGCCGATTGCAGCGCGCGGTAGAAGGCGAACCCGTAGCCGCCCGAGGTGTCCAGGGAGCGTTCCACGAGCACGCCGAGCGGGAGCAGGACGAGCAGGAGGACGCTGAGCAGCACTCCGCCCAGCAGGGTCCGCTGCCCGGCGCCACGGGGAGGCCGGGAGGTCTGCGCAGGGTCGACCAGTTTCAGGGCCGTCTCCCGGCGCCGTACGGTCCAGGCGTGGACGGCGAGGATTCCGCCGACCGCGGCGAACTGCACCAGGGTGAGCACGGCGGCCGTCGGCAGGTCGAGCAGCTGCGCGGTCTGCCGGTAGATCTCCACCTCCAGGGTGGAGTACGCCGGACCGCCGAGGATCTGGACGACACCGAAGGAGGTGAAGGTGAAGAGAAAGACCATGAGCGCGGCGGCGGCCACCGCGGGCGCGAGCGCGGGCAGGGTCACCCGTCGCCAGGCGGCGAGACGTCCGGCGCCGAGCACCCGGGCGGCCTCCTCCTGCCGGGGGTCGAGCTGGGACCAGAGTCCGCCCACCGTCCGCACGACGACGGCGTAGTTGAAGAACACGTGGGCCAGCAGGATCGCCCACACCGTGGTGTCGAGCCGTACCCCCCAGAGTTCGTCGAGGAGCCCTCCGCGTCCCAGCAGCGCCAGGAACGCCGTGCCGACCACGACGGTCGGCAGCACGAACGGCACCGTCACCACCGCGCGCAGCAGTTGCTTGCCCGGGAAGTCGAAGCGGGCGAAGACGTACGCGCCGGGCAGCGCGATCAGAAGGGTCAGCGCCGTCGAGGCGAGGGCCTGCCAGGTGGTGAACCACAGGACGTCCAGGATGTCGGGCCGGCTCAGCACCTCGCCGATGCGGCCGAACCGCCAGACCCCGTCCGCCCTCAGCCCCCGGCCGACGATCGCGGCGACCGGGTAGGCGAAGAACAGCGCGAAGAACGCGACGGGCAGAGCCATCAGCCCGAACCGCGCCGCGTTCCCCCGCCACGCGGGAGGCGCGGTTACTTCACGACGAGCGAGGACCATGACTGGACCCACTGCTCACGGTTCTCGGCGATCTTCTCCGGGGCCACGGTCGCGGGCTTGTCCACGGTGGCGCCGAACTTCGTGAAGAGTTCCGGCAGCTTCGCGTCCTTCGCCACCGGGTTCACGAACATGTTCAACGGCATGTCCTCCTGGAACCGCTTGCTGATCAGGAAGTCCAGCAGCGCCTTGCCGCCCGCCTCGTTCTTCGCGCCGTCCAGCAGGCCGGCGAACTCGATCTGGCGGAAGCACGTGCCGGTGGCCACGCCGGTGGGGGCCTCGGTGGGCTGCGGATCGGCGTACAGCACCTCGACGGGCGGGCTGGAGGCGTAGGAGACGACGAGCGGCCGGTCCGCCTTGGCCTTCTTCCCGCCCGCGGAGCCGGAGAACTCCTCGTTGTACGCCTGCTCCCAGCCGTCGACGACCTTGACGCCGTTGCTCTTCAGCTTCTTCCAGTAGTCCTGGTAACCGGTCTCGCCGTGGGCGGCGACGGTACCGAGGAGGAATCCGAGGCCGGGCGAGGAGGTCGCGGCGTTCTCGGTGACGAGGAGGTTCCTGTACGCGGGCTTCAGCAGGTCGTCGAAGGACTGCGGCGGGTCGAGCTTCCTGTCGGCGAAGTACTTCTTGTCGTAGTTGACGCAGATGTCGCCCGTGTCGACGGGCGTGACCCGGTGCTTGCCGGCGTCGAGCTGCGTGTCGGCCGCGACCCGTTCGAGGCCCTTGGCCTTGTACGGCGTGAACAGGCCGTTGTCGAGGGCGCGGGAGAGCAGCGTGTTGTCGGCACCGAAGAACACGTCGCCGCGCGGGGACCCCTTGGTCAGGATCTCCTGGTTGAGCGCCGCTCCGGCGTCACCGCTCTTGAGCACCTTGACCGTGTAGCCGGTCTCCTTCGTGAACGCCTTCAGGACGGCGTCCGAGGCGTTGAACGAGTCGTGGCTGACCAGCGTGACGGTCTCGGAACCCCCGGCTCCCCCGCCCGAGGCACCGTCGTCGGCACCTCCGCAGCCCGCGAGCACGGACACGCCGAGCGCGGCGGCGAGTGCCGTGGCCGCGTACTTCGTGGTGGTGTTCATGTGATCCTCCTGGAGATGACCAGGAAGAGACGCGGCCCCACCCGCTCGGCGAGCGGGCAGGGCGCAACAGCTTGAGTAAGGTCCGAACTTCCTACCCGGAATGACCCGGGCGAGGTTCAGAGGGTCTGCGGCCGACCTGTCCTCGGTGCCGCACTCTCAGCGCTGTGGCGCTCCCCTGTCGGAATATGAAGTTGATTTTCGGACCAGGCTACACCGGCGGCACCGCCCGGCACCGGCGGGATCACCGGGAGCCGCGGCGGCACGGGGAGCCGCGGGCCGGGCCGGCATCGCCGGGCCCGGCCGAGGTCCCCTCAGCGCTCGGAGGCCGCCAGCTGACCGCAGGCCCCGTCGATCTCCTGGCCGCGGGTGTCCCGGACGGTGACCGGCACGCCGTGGGCCGCGATGGCCTCCACGAACGCCTTCTCGTCCTCGGGCCGCGAGGCGGTCCACTTGGAACCCGGCGTCGGGTTCAGCGGGATGAGGTTGACGTGGACCCGCTTGCCCTTGAGCAGTCGGCCCAGCCGGTCGCCCCGCCACGCCTGGTCGTTGATGTCGCGGATCAGCGCGTACTCGATGGAGATGCGGCGGCCGGACTTCTCGGCGTACTCCCACGCGGCGTCCAGGACTTCGCGCACCTTCCAGCGGGTGTTCACGGGGACGAGGGTGTCGCGCAGCTCGTCGTCCGGGGCGTGCAGGGAGACCGCGAGACGGCACTTGAAGCCCTCGTCGGCGAAGCGCAGCATGGCGGGGACGAGGCCGACCGTGGACACCGTGATCCCGCGCTGCGAGAGCCCGAGGCCGTCGGGCTCCGGGTCCGTCAGCCGCCGGATCGCCCCGACCACACGCTTGTAGTTGGCCAGCGGCTCGCCCATGCCCATGAACACGATGTTGGACAGCCGTGCCGGCCCGCCCGGGACCTCGCCGTCGCGCAGCGCGCGCATGCCGTCCACGATCTGGTGCACGATCTCGGCGGTCGACAGGTTCCGGTCGAGGCCGGCCTGCCCGGTCGCGCAGAACGGGCAGTTCATGCCGCACCCGGCCTGCGACGAGATGCACATGGTCACCCGGTCCGGATAGCGCATGAGGACGGACTCGACGAGCGTCCCGTCGTGCAGCTTCCAGAGCGTCTTGCGGGTGGTGTCGTCGTCGGTGCTGATGTGACGGATCACCGACATGAGGTCGGGGAACATCGCCTCGGCGAGCTTGTCCCGCGACCCGGCCGGGATGTTGGTCCACTCGGCCGGGTCGTGCGTGTACCGCGTGAAGTAGTGCTGCGACAGCTGCTTGGCACGGAAGCCCTTCTCGCCGGTCGCGGCGACTGCTTCCTTGCGCTCGTCGGGTGTGAGGTCGGCGAGGTGCCGCGGCGGCAGCTTGGCTCCGCGGGGCGCGACAAACGTGAGTTCTCCGGGCTTAGGCATGGTTCCTCCAGTGTCGCAGACACGCCGAGGTACCCGGGTCCGCCGGCGGACCAGGGGCCACGCGGGGGCCGCCGACGGGCCTCTGACGGGCGCCGGTGGCACGGCGCGGTGCGGGGACAGTGACCGATCGCACGGCGGGAAGCGTCCTGCGCCGCCCTCTGCGCCTGGACCGGTTCACATGCGGCTGCCGCCCGGTGGTCCGAGCGAAGGGGCCACCAGGCGCGCCGTAGGCTCAGGGGCGACGCAACCGGGGCCGGACCGCGTACGCCCTGATCACCCCCCCCCAGAGGCATCACACCGGTCCGCCTCTGGACCGTCGAAGTCGTCCCGGCCGCAGTCGCCGGGGTTCCGGCAGGCGGTCCGGGTCACGCGGTCTCGTGTCCCGAGGGGGAGTCGATGGCTGCCTGTACCACTTCCAGCAGCGAGGCCAGTCCGTGGGCCTGCTCCCATTCCCCGGCCGTGTAGTGCCATATCTAGCGCCCGCCGGGGAGTTCCGGCCGGCCATGCGATATCTCCACCGTCCGCTTGCCCTTCCGGTCGGGGCCGGTCACGCGCAGGTACATGTGGCGTATGTGGAAGCGGCAGACGTCACCACCGAAGATCTCCAGTACACGACCGTCGAACGAGTACAGCTTCCGGCCGATCGTGGTCGTGATCTCGTCACCCATGGCGGAACCCTACGCACGGTGATCAGTCGGTGCCAGCCCCTCCCGCACGTCAATTGGTTCCAGTTGGTCGGAACAGGGTCGAAGTCCGGCGGCACCGGACAGCGGGGAGGGAGTGCGCGTGGCAGAACACCAGCACCTAGAATCGAATATGTGTCCGATAACCTTTCCCGTCTGGATCGCCTCCGCATCGTGCGCGAGTGGCAGGCCTATCAGCTCGGCCGGACCGATCGGACCATCGCCGAGCTGGAGGAGCGGGAGGCCTCGGCCGTCCGGGCGGCCCGCGCAAAGCCACCGCCGGTGGCCGGCTGGAAGCTGTCCGTGCTGCGCGCGGGTGGCGGGAACCAGGCGGACTCCGTACACACCGGCGACTGCGGCATGGGCGGAAAGCGGACCGAGGCGATGACCCGGGAGCAGGCTCTGCGCGCACTCACCCAGGACGGGGTCACGGCCTGCCCGTACTGCCGACCGGACAGGGAGCTCGGGGTGCTGTGAACCCGCCTCCGGACGGGGCGCCGGCCCACGCGGCACGGACGGCACCGGCAGACGCTCGCCTCCCCGGCCGCGGTCCGGGCCCCGTGCGAGGTGTTCGTACTCGTACGGCCCGCGGGAACGGATGGAGGTTTCCCAGGCGCCGTTGACCGACGCACGGAAAACGGGGCCCGCCGTCCATGGACGGCGGGCCCCGTCAGCCCTGGCGTGGAACGGTTGCTGCGCCGTGTCAGCCGGATCCGACGAACAGCACCAGCAGCAGCCACACGACCGGAGCGCTCGGCAGCAGCGAGTCGAGCCGGTCCATGATGCCGCCGTGGCCGGGCAGCAGCGTGCCCATGTCCTTGATCCCCAGGTCCCGCTTGATCATGGACTCGCCGAGATCCCCCAGCGTCGCGCTGGCGGCGACGGCGAGGCCCATCAGGAGCCCCTGCCACCAGGTCCCGTCGTCGATCAGGAACTGCAGGCACAGCGCGCCGGCGACCATCGCGAAGGCCACCGCGCCGAACAGGCCCTCACGCGTCTTGCCGGGGCTGATGCGCGGCGCGAGCTTGTGCGTACCGAAGCGCCAGCCGACGGCGTACGCACCGGTGTCGCTGACCACGGTGAGCAGGAGGAAGGTGAGCACGCGCCACGGACCGTCGTCCGCGGTCAGCATCATCGCGACGAACGTGGCGAGGAACGGCACGTAGAAGACGGCGAACACACCGGCCGTGACGTCCTTGAGGTAGCCCTCGGGCGGCTCCGTCATCCTCCACACGAGCACCGCGAGCGCCGTGAGCGCCATGGCGACCCAGGCGCCTTCGGACCCCCTGACGTAGCCGGCCACGACCATCGCGGCCCCGCCGACGGCCAGCGGAACGAGCGGCGCGTTGATCCCCTTGCGTTCCTTGAGGCGGGAGGTGAGCTCCCACAGCCCGACCACCACCGCCAGTGCGATCACGCCGACGAAGACGGCCTTCACGATGAACAGCGAGCCGACGACGAGGGCACCGAGGCCGACGCCGACCCCTATGGCGGCACGCAGGTCACGCCCCGCACGCTTCTTCTGCGGCTGTGGGGGCAGCGTGGTGGACATGGGCTCCTGCGGGCTCTCGTCGCGGAACAGGGGGCCGCTGACGCGCGCGGCGTCCCTGTTCCGGTCGTCAGCGTCTCTACCTTCGTCGGGAACGTCCGGCACGATGGGCATGGGCCGAGTCTGCTGGGCGGCGTGCACATCGTTCGCGGGACCCGCCGGGGCCGCCCCCATCTCGGGCGTGCCCCAGTAGCCGGCTCCCTGCTGGGCGCCCCAGGAGGAGTCGTTCATCAGACTTCGAGCAGCTCGGCTTCCTTGTGCTTGAGCAGCTCGTCCACCTGCGCGACGTACTTCGCGGTGGTGTCGTCGAGCTCCTTCTCGGCGCGGCGGACCTCGTCCTCGCCGGACTCCTTGTCCTTGACGAGCTTGTCCAGCGACTCCTTGGCCTTGCGGCGGATGGAGCGGATCGAGATCTTGGAGTCCTCGGCCTTGGTCTTGGCGACCTTGATGTACTCCTTGCGGCGGTCCTGCGTGAGCTCGGGGAACGTCACGCGGATGATGTTGCCGTCGTTGCTCGGGTTGACGCCGAGGTCGGAGTCACGGATCGCCTGCTCGATGTTGCGCAGCGCCGTCTTGTCGAACGGGGTCACCACGGCCATCCGCGGCTCGGGCACCGAGAACGAGGCGAGCTGGTTGATCGGGGTCAGAGCGCCGTAGTAGTCGGCGACGATCTTGTTGAACATCGCCGGGTGCGCGCGGCCGGTACGGATCGCCGCGAAGTCCTCTTTCGCGACCACGACGGCCTTCTCCATCTTCTCCTCGGCCTCGAGGAGGATTTCTTCGATCACCACGTGCTCCTGCGTGTCTTGAGCGGACCCGGCATCGTCGGGCCCTGCGGATCCTGCGTCGCGTCCTCACCTGCACGGTGTCCGACCGGCAGGCCGTTGTCCATCTTCGGGGCCGTCAGGCCCGGGTGCTCCGGTCGCTCACCAGCGTGCCGATCTTCTCACCCTTGACCGCGCGGGCGATATTGCCCTCCGCGGTCAACTCGAAGACGAGGATCGGAAGCTGGTTGTCACGGCACAGCGTGATCGCGGTGGCGTCGGCGACCTTGAGGTCGCGGGCGATGACCTCGCCGTACTCCAGGGCGTCGAACTTCACCGCGTCGGGGTTGGCCTTCGGGTCGGAGTCGTAGACCCCGTCCACGCCGTTCTTCCCCATCAGCAGCGCCTCGGCGTCGATCTCCAGGGCGCGCTGGGCCGCGGTCGTGTCGGTGGAGAAGTACGGCATGCCCATGCCGGCGCCGAAGATCACGACGCGCCCCTTCTCCAGGTGCCGCACGGCACGGAGCGGGATGTACGGCTCCGCGACCTGGCCCATGGTGATGGCGGTCTGGACGCGCGAGTCGATGCCCTCCTTCTCCAGGAAGTCCTGCAGCGCCAGGCAGTTCATGACGGTGCCGAGCATGCCCATGTAGTCGGACCGTGCCCGGTCCATGCCACGCTGCTGGAGCTCTGCGCCACGGAAGAAGTTGCCGCCGCCGATGACGACCGCGATCTCCGCACCGTCACGCACGACCGCGGCGATCTCGCGGGCGATGGTGTGCACGACGTCGGGGTCGACGCCGAGGCCTCCGCCACCCGCGAAGGCCTCGCCGGAGAGCTTCAGCATGAAGCGCCCGGAAATCGTGCCGTCGTCGCGCTTGTGGTCACCCTGTGTGGCGTCCGCGCCCTTGTTCATGGAGATTCTCCTCGTGCACATACGAAGAAGGCCATTGCCGGTGGGTCTCTCGTCCCTCAGCGGCAATGGCCTCCTCGTCAGATCTGCGGTCGTACGGCTGAGTGCGGCCGACGACTGCACCAGACCCTATCGGGTCCACCGTTGTTCGCGGACGGACTCAGATGCCGACCTTGATGCGCGTGAAGCGCTTCAGGGTCACACCGGCCTCGTCCAGGACCTTCTGGACGGACTTCTTGTTGTCCAGCGCGTAGGGCTGGCCGAGGAGGGTGGCCTCCTTGAAGAAGCCGTTGACGCGACCCTCGACGATCTTCGGGAGCGCGGCCTCGGGCTTGCCCTCGGCGCGCGTGGTCTCCTCGGCGACGCGGCGCTCGGCCTCGACGATCTCGGCGGGGACGTCCTCGCGGGAGAGGTACTTCGGCGCGAAGGCGGCGATGTGCTGGGCGAGGCCCTTGGCCAGATCGGCGTCGGCCTTGTCCAGCTCGACCATGACACCGATCTGCGGCGGCAGGTCGGGCATCGTGCGGTGCATGTACACGGAGATGAACGCACCGTCGAACTGCGCGAAGCGGTCCAAAACGATCTTCTCGCCGAGGTTCGCGTTCGCCTCGTCCACGTACGCCTGGACGGTCTTGCCGGACTCGATCTCCGAGGCGAGGAGCGCCTCGATGTCGGCCGGGGAGGTCGCGGCGACGTGGGCGGCGAGCGTGTTGGCGACGGCCTGGAACTTGTCACCCTTGGCGACGAAGTCCGTCTCGCACTTCAGCTCGAGCAGGACGCCGGACGTCTTGTCCTCGGAGACGAGGGAGACGACGGCACCGTTCTCGGCAGAACGGCCCTCGCGCTTGGCGACGCCCTTCTGGCCCTTGATGCGGAGCGCCTCGACGGCGCCGTCGACGTTGCCGTCGGCCTCGTCGAGCGCCTTCTTGCAGTCCATCATGCCGGCGCCGGTGAGCTCGCGGAGCTTCTTGACGTCAGCGGCGGTGTAGTTCGCCATGAGTCTGTTTCTCTCTCGAAGTCTGAAAGATCTACGGGTGAACGGCGGGGGCGGTGCCAGTGCACCTGCCCCCGCCGTCATTCAGCCGTGACTGACGGGTGTCAGGCCTGCTCGGCGTCCGCGGCCGGAGCCTCGGCGGCGGCCTCGTCCTGCTCGGCAGCGGCGGCGGCCGGCTCGGCGTCGGCGGCCTTCTCGGTCTCGGCGGAGGACTGGACCTCGTCCGTGCCCTCGGCGTCGGCCTTCTTGTCGCCCGCGAGCAGGTCGCGCTCCCACTCGGCGAGGGGCTCGCCGGCGGCCTTCTCGCCCGGCTTCGAGTCACCGGTCGCGGCACCGGAACGGGCGATGAGGCCCTCGGCCACGGCGTCGGCGATCACGCGGGTGAGCAGGGTGACGGAGCGGATCGCGTCGTCGTTGCCCGGAATCTTGTAGTCGACCTCGTCGGGGTCGCAGTTGGTGTCGAGGATCGCGACGACCGGGATGTGGAGCTTGCGCGCCTCACCGACGGCGATGTGCTCCTTCTTGGTGTCGACGATCCAGACGGCGCTGGGCACCTTCTGCATCTCGCGGATACCACCGAGGGTCTTCTCCAGCTTGGCCTTCTCACGGGAGAGGACCAGGAGCTCCTTCTTGGTGAGGCCGGAGGCGGCCACGTCCTCGAAGTCGATGAGCTCGAGCTCCTTCAGACGCTGAAGGCGCTTGTAGACGGTGGAGAAGTTGGTGAGCATGCCACCGAGCCAACGCTGGTTGACGTACGGCATGCCGACGCGCGTCGCCTGCTCGGCGATGGCCTCCTGGGCCTGCTTCTTCGTACCCACGAACATGATGGAGCCGCCGTGGGCGACGGTCTCCTTGACGAACTCGTAGGCGCGGTCGATGTACGACAGCGACTGGAGCAGGTCGATGATGTAGATGCCGTTGCGCTCGGTGAAGATGAAGCGCTTCATCTTCGGGTTCCAGCGACGGGTCTGGTGACCGAAGTGGACGCCGCTTTCCAGCAGCTCCCGCATCGTGACGACGGCCATGGCCGTACTCCTTGAGGTACTCGGTTGTCGCGACCGCAGGATTGCTGTCGCGCCTGACGCCCCGACGCGCCGTGCCACGAAGGACCGAGAGGCGCGGCCACCGTCCGCAGAGAGGGAGGTGGAGGGGCGTGCGAAGTCGACCCGGTGACCCGGATCGCCAGAAGAAGTGTACGGGACCCGTCGAGTGCCGGGTGACGGCGATGTCCACAAGGGCTCGGCCGTCCACAGGCGAGGTCCATGATCCCCGCGGAACGGGCCGCCGGGAGATGGTTCGGTCATGCGCCGCACACCTGTGATGAACGTAGTCCGGCCCCCGTCCGACCGCCCTTCGGGGACCCGCCCTCGGACCGCGTTCCTCGCGGTCCTGCTCGTCCTGTCGGCGGCAGGACTGCTCGCCGTCCTGCCGGGAGTCTCCGCCGGCTGGAGACCGGCGTCGGCAGCTGCGGTGACGCCGGTGTCCGCCTCGGAGGGGTCGCCGGGAGCGGGCAGGGACCGGGCCTGGCCGCTGGCCGGGCGGCCCGTGGTCGTGCGGGGGTGGGAGCGGCCCGCCGGCCCGTACGCGCCGGGACACCGCGGTGTCGACCTCGGGGCCCCGCCGGGCACCCCGGTGCGGGCCGCCGCTCCGGGCCGGGTCGTCTTCGCGGGTCCGGTGGCGGGGCGCGGAGTGGTCTCGGTCGCGGTGGCCGGCAGCGGGGAGCCGCCGCTCCGCTTCACCTACGAGCCGGTGCGGGCCGAGGTCTCCGCGGGCGACGAGGTGTCCGCCGGGCAGCTGGTCGGCGTCGTCGGGCCGGCACCCTCGCACTGCACCGGAGGATGTCTCCACTGGGGCCTCAGACGCGGCGACGTCTACCTGGATCCGTTGACGCTGCTGCCGCCCTCGCTGCTGCGGCGGGGGCCGTCCCGGCTGCTGCCGGTGCTGGGCGTACCGCTGCCCGATGCCGCGCCCGGCCCTGAACCCGTCCGGACACCGGGCCGGCCCCGGACGTAGGCGCCGCCCGGTACGTCGGCCGGCCCCGGTGGTGAGGGCCGTCCTGCACGTCGGCCGGCCCCGGACGTGAGGGCCGCCCGTACGGAGGTCAGCCCCGGACGCCGCGCAGGACCATGGACACGGCGGTGTCCGCGACGACGCCCGGTTCCTCCGCCGCACCCAGCTCGATCCGGCGGACGGCCGCGTCCACGGAGCCCTGGAGCAGCATGGCCGCCAGTCTCGGCTCGGTGTGGCCGAGGTCGGCGAGCGCCTCGACGATCATGGCGATCAGGCCGCCGTGCGCCGCGCGGATCTTCTCCCTGGCACCCGCGTCCAGTTCGCTCGCGGAGATGGCCACGACCGCGCGGTGCCTGCGGTCCCCGACCAGGTCGAGCTGCCGGCGCACATAGGCCTCGATCTTCGCCTCGGGCGTACCGGCGCGTTCCATGGCGTTCTCGACCTCGGCGGCCCAGACGGGGAAATCGACGGCGCAGAGCTCCTCGACGACGGCCGCGCGGGAGCGGAAGTACTCGTAGACGGAGGACCTGGCGAGGCCGGTGCGCTCGGCGAGGGCGGGGAAGGTCAACGCCTCCGTACCGCCCTCGGACAGCAGGGAGCGAGCGGCGTCCAGGAGGGCGCCGCGCTGCATGGTCCGGTGCTCGGCCACGGAGGCCGCTCGAATCCTGGGCACCCGTCCACTCTACGGCGGCACCCGGCGGAAGGGAGCGGGCGTACGCGGCCGGGTGGCCGGGGTCCGCCTCCGTCAGCGCCCGGCGTCGGCCAGCTTCGCGCGGAGCTGCAGCACGGACTTGGTGTGGATCTGGCTGACCCTGCTTTCGGTGACCCCGAGGACGTTGCCGATCTCGGCAAGGGTCAGGCCCTCGTAGTAGTAGAGGGTCACCACGGTCTTCTCCCGGTCGGGGAGCGTGTTGATCGCGCGGGCGAGCAGCCGTCTGAGCTCACGGTCCTCGGCGACCTCGACCGGGTTGTCGGCGGCGGTGTCCTCAAGTGTGTCCATGAGGCTCAGCCGGCCGCCGCCCTCTCCGCCGACGTGGAGCAGTTCCTCCAGGGCGACCACGTTGGCGAGCGACAACTGACTGAAAACCGCGTGCAGTTCCTCCAGGGCGACGCCCATCTCCGCCGCGACCTCGGCCTCCGAGGGGGTGCGCCGCAACTGCGCCTCCAGGGTGGCGTAGGCGCGCTCCACGTTGCGCGCCTTCTGCCGGACGGACCGGGGAATCCAGTCCAGCGCGCGCAGTTCGTCGATCATCGCGCCGCGGATCCTGGTGATCGCGTACGTCTCGAACTTGATCGCGCGCTCGATGTCGAACTTCTCGATGGCGTCGATCAGCCCGAAGACGCCCGAGGAGACGAAGTCCGCCTGCTCCACGTTGGACGGCAGCCCGACGCTGACCCGCCCGGCCACGTATTTCACCAGGGGCGAGTAGTGCAGGATCAGCTGCTCGCGCAGCCGCTCGTCACCGGTGGTCTTGTACGAACGCCACAACTCGTCGAGCGAGGAAGGAGCGGCGGGGCGCACCGTGCCACGCGCAGCCGGTGGGACTGCCGCGCGGTCAGACCCGGAGGTGTGCTGGGGCATGTGGTGCCTTGAGCCGTTCTGCTGTGGGCGTGCTGGGACGTGTCTCTGGGGCGGATTCCTTGTGAGCGTAGCGTGACTGAGGTGTTGCGGTGCGCTCAGGACAAGGGAACCGTGCGGTGCGATTGCGTTTCATTTCCCCCACCCCCCGGACGCCGCCGGGGGCGGGGGACGCCGCCGCGCGCACCGGCCCCCGAAGGCCTGACCGGGTGCTGCTGAGGTCATCGGCAACACCTTTTCACCCGAATGCTCCGGGTCAAGTACCGCCTCGCCGCACGTCCCCATTGCGTGTGGGTACCGGTGTCAACCACCGTCGGTCGCCCTCGCGTTCGACGAACCCCAGTCAGTGCGTTTCGCACAACAGGCCGAGGGCCGTGCTCCGTTGCCGTTGATGTGGGCGTCGGCCGTGCTGCCGAGGCCCGGCCCGCACGCGGAACGGCCCGCCGGGCGGGGGCTCACCACGGGGCGCACCCCGCCGGGCCGCCACAGCCACCCGGCCGCGCGGGTCATGCGCGCCCACGCCCCGATCTCACCGTCACGGGTGAACCGGCCGCCGGGGACGGGAACGCGATGTCCGCGCGTGGCACCGGATCGGGCGGGACACCGTGGCGCGATGTCCACGCGCACCACCGGTGGGAGCCGCCCGGACCCGGTGCGCGACGCACCGTTGTGCGCCGGTCCGCCCCCGAGGCAGCGGCGAGGACCGCGGGCGCGGGCGCCATCCCAGGGGGCACCTCGATGCCGTACCCGCCCCACCCGCCGCCGCCGAGAACCCGGCAGCGCGCCGTGGGGCTCGCCGGTACGCCCCAAGGCGTCCGCCCCGCGCACGCACGCCGGACGACCGGCCCGCGGACAAGGCGGCGGGACGACGACGCGGCGGGGCAGCGGCTACGGGAGCCCGTCGTCCGCCGCCGCCGGAGGCTGCGCCGCCAACCTCCATCCCGCGCCTTCTCGTTCGGCGAACCCCATGGAATGCAGCTCGTACAGCCGCCCGCTCGCCTCGTCGGCTCCCACCCCGGCCCCGCGTGCCACATCGGGCACCGTCATGGCCCCGCTCCGGGGAAGCGCGTCGAGGACGCGTGCCGTGACCGCGTCCAGCCGGTCCCTCGGCAGGACCGGGCCGCGTCGGACCGGAGCCAGGTCGCCGATGCTGCCCACGAGTTCGGCCACCTCCGCGGCGTCGGTGACCAGGGTGCCCTCGCCTCGGAGGAGTTCATGGACTCCGGACGACAATCCGCTGGTGGCGGGGCCGGGGACACCCATCGCATGGCGGCCGAGACGCTGCGCGTTGCGGGCCGTGACCAGGGAGCCGCTGCGGTATTCGGCCTCCACCACCACCGTCCCGCGTGTCAGCGCCGCGATGACGCGGTTCCGCATCACGAACCTGCTGCGGGTCGGATGCGACGAGGGCGCCAACTCCCCGATGATCAGACCTTGTTCCGCGATGCGTCCGATGAGCTCGGTGTGCCCCCTGGGGTAGGCGACGTCCACTCCGCAGGCCAGCACCGCCACCGTCGCCCCTCCGGCGGCGAGCGCACCCCGGTGGGCCGCGGCGTCCACCCCGAAGGCCGCACCGGACACCACCACCCAGCCGCGCTCCGCGAGCCCCGCTCCGAGGGACGCCGCCATGTGGGCGCCGTACGGGGTGCAGGCCCGGGCTCCGACGACCGCGACCGAGCGCAGGGCCCACAGGCGCAGGTCGGGGGCGCCCCTGACCCACAGCCCGATGGGCCGCGCGTCGCCCAGGTCGTCGAGCTGGGTCGGCCACTCACGGTCTCCGGGGCAGACGAACCGGCCGCCGATCGCCGTCACGTCCGCCAGATCCCGCCGGGGGTCGACATCCGATGCCCTCAGACGGCAGCCGGCGAGCCGCGTGGTGCTCGCCCCTTCGAGCAGTCGTCCCGGCCCGTCACCGCCGGTCAGGCGCCGCATCAGCTCGACGGGACCCATCTCCCGGAGCCAGCGCCCACCGCGCTCGTCCCCGGGCTCGAACACGCGGGTGAGCGCGGCGCGGGCCAGGCGCTCCCGGTGAGCGTCCGACCGCGGGTCTCGGCTCTGGACCGCGGGCCCGCTCACGAGGCACCCGCCCGCATCGGAACGCCGCGCTGAACGCCCGTCCGGAGTTCCAGGGCGACGGCGACGTCCGTGGCGTCCGGCCGGTCCGCGGCTCTGAGGTCGGCCACCGTCCAGGCCACCCGCAGGACCCTGTCCAGCCCGCGGGCGGTGAGGGCGCCGCGCTCCATGTCACGCTCGGCGGCCGCCAGCGCGCCGGGGGCCGCGACCAGCCGGGTGCGCAGCTCGTGGCCGGGCACCTCGCTGTTGGTCGTCCACGGCGTGCCGGCGAGCCGTTCGGCGGCCCTGACCCTGGCCTGGAGCACCCGGGCGGCCACCTCGGCCGAGGACTCGCCCCGGCCCCCGCCGCCCATCAGATCGGCTCTGCTCACCGGTTCGACCTCGACCCGCAGATCGACCCGGTCGAGCAGCGGACCGGACAGCCGCGCCTGGTAGCGGCGGACCGCGGAGGGCGGGCACTCACAGCCCGACCCGGCCAGGGTGTGCCTGCCGCACGGGCAGGGGTTCGCCGCGAGGACCATCAGGAAGCGCGCGGGCAGCCGCACGACCCCGGCCGCCCGCGCGACCACGACGTGCCCGGACTCGAGCGGCTGGCGCAGCGCGTCCAGCGCCCTGCCCGAGAACTCCGGAGCCTCGTCCAGGAACAGCACGCCCCGGTGTGCCAGGGAGACCGCTCCGGGCCTGGGCAGGCCGTTGCCCCCTCCGACGAGCGACTGCATCGTCGCCGAGTGGTGGGGAGCGCAGTACGGCGCCCTCCCGATCAGCGGCTCCCCCGGCGGGAGGATGCCCGCGACCGAGTGGACCGCCGTCACCTCCAGGGACTCCCGCCGGGTCAGCGGCGGCAGGATCGCCGTGAGCCGCTCGGCCAGCATGGTCTTCCCCGCGCCGGGCGGCCCGGAGAGCAGCAGGTGGTGGCCGCCCGCCGCCGCCACCTCCAGGGCCGTGCGCGCCCGCGCCTGGCCCGCGACGTCGGCCAGGTCCGGCCGGTGCCCCGCGCCGTCGGCCGGGAGCGGTACGAGCCCCGAGCCGAGACCCGCGCCCGGGACCATCAGCCCTGCGAGCATCGCGTCGGGACGGCCGAGGTCCCCCACGGCCTCGTCGGGCACCGGTTCGTCACCCAGGACGGCGATGAGCTGGCGCAGGCTCCGCACGCCGAGGACCGAGATGCCCGGCACCAGGGCGGCCTCTCCTGCCGTCTGCTCCGGGACCACGACCTGGCGGTACCCGGCCTCCGCCGCCGCGAGTACCGCGGGCAGCACGCCGCGCACGGGCCGCACCCGCCCGTCGAGGCCGAGCTCTCCGATCATCACCACGTCGGCGATGGCCGCCGGGTCGATCCGCTCCGCCGCTCCGAGGACCGCGCACGCGACGGCGAGATCGAAGCCCGAACCGCTTTTGGGCACGGAGGCGGGCGAGAGCCCCACCGTGAGCTTCTTCTGCGGCCACTCCGCCCCGCTGTTGACGATCGCGGCCCTGACCCGGTCCCTGCTCTCCACCAGACTCTTGTCCGGTAGTCCGACCAGCGTGAAGGCCGCCACACCCGGTTCCAGGTCGGCCTGGACCTCCACCACCACACCCTCGACGCCGACCAGCGCCACCGAGCACGCCCGCGCGAACCCCATCAGGCCACGCCCCGCACGTGCTGGACGACCGGAGCGCCCCGCCTCGGCACGAGGACGCCGACCAGGTCGATCCGGGCCCCGCCGGGTGGCGGCCCGCCGTGCCGATCGAGCCAGATCTCCGCGAGTCTGCGGAGCCGGTCGGCCTTGGCCGGTGTGACGGCCTCCATCGGATGCTCGAAGGAGCCCGCCCTGCGGGTCTTCACCTCACAGACGACCACCGCGTCGCCGTCCAGGGCGACGATGTCGAGCTCTCCGGCCCGGCACCGCCAGTTGCGCTCCACCACAGCCATTCCGGCGTCCGCCAGCAGCCGCGCCGCCAGGTCCTCGCCGTACCGCCCGAGTGCCCCCCGTGCGTTCATTCGGCACCACCTCCGGTGCCGACGATGGCGCCTCGGACGCAATCCATTGGATCTTGGTGGACAACTCCCTCGATGTGGAAATCCCGGCCACTCGTACGAGTGAGCCGGGATACCGGGGAGCGTCGTCGGCATCAGCCGCCGGGAAGTTCGAGGTCGCTCTTGTTCAGCTCCTCGATGTTCACGTCCTTGAATGTCAGGACGCGGACCTGCTTGACGAACCGAGCGGGCCTGTACATGTCCCAGACCCACGCGTCCGCCATGGAAACCTCGAAGAATACCTCGCCCTGGACCGAGTGCACCTGCATCTCGTAGTCGTTGGTGAGGTAGAAGCGCCGTTCGGTCTCGATCACATATTTGAACAGACCGACGACGTCGCGGTACTCCCGGTAGAGCTTCAGCTCCATCTCGGTCTCGTACTTCTCGAGGTCCTCGGCGCTCATGGCATGTTCCCCTTCAGCCGTGCGTCCCCCTATTGTGCGTCAGCCCCGCGCACCCCTGGCCGATTAGACGATTTCGGGTGCGAGGACCAGCGGAACACTCGGGGGACCCTCGTCGAGCAGCGTGCGCAGCAGCCCGGCGAGCCTGGTCGGGTACACCGTCTCACGCGTGGCCAGAAGTTCGGCGGAAGTCCACCACCTCAGACCGGCCACGCTGCGCAGCTCCAGCTCCGTGTGCCCCTTCCGGTCCGTCGAGGTCTGCGACGTACGGGCCAGGAAGTACCACTCGTCCTGGTCCCAGCGACGCCCGTCGAACGGGAAGGAGCAGACCCGCGTCCACAACAGCGGACCGAGCACGACGTCCGTGATCCCGGACTCCTCCGCGAGCTCCCGGAGAGCCGCCTGCTCGCGGGTCTCGTCGCCCTCCAGCCCGCCGCCCGGGGTGAACCACCAGGTGTCGGCCGGGTCGTCGGGCTCGAAACCGTGCAGCAGGAGGATCCGGTCGTCCGGGTCCAGGAGGATCACCCTGGCGACCCTGCGCGCCTCAGCGGGCACTGGCGGACGCCTTCTGCCTCTTCGGGCCGCGGGCGGACCGGGCCGCGAGAGGGCCGTAGGCCGCTCCGCCCAGGATGAGGACCACGCCCACCACCAGGGCGCCGGCCTGCAGGGGCAGGGGCCCGCTGGACGACACCCCTCCCGGCAGGGCCGCGAAGGCCGACGGCCGGCCGATCATGCCGCCCAGGGGCCACGCCACCGCGTCCACCCGCGCCTGGACGGCACTGCGCGGTACGGAGCCGTGCCCGGGGTCCTCCAGGTGGACACGGGAGTCCATGGAGGTGCTGCGCTCGTCCCCGAGGAGGAAGAGCTGCCCCTCCGGGACGTCGGCCGTGAACTTCTGGGCGGAGGCGGGGGCCTTGCCGTCCGCGCCGGCGAAGGACGAGGCGCCGGCCGCCCGCAGATACGGTTCGTCGATCGGCTTGCCGTTGACGGTGAGGCGGCCGTCGTCGCCGCAGCACGCGATCGTGTCCCCGCCCACGCCGACGACGCGCTTGACCATCGGCACGTCGCCCCAGGCCGAGTCCGTGAAGACGACCACGTCACCGCGCCGTACGTCCGTGCCGTCCACCCGCTCGGCGAGCACCCGGTCACCGGCGTTCACCGTCGGGGTCATCGAGTCGGTCGGCACCGTGTACGGCGCGTACACCACCGCTCCCCAGGCGAATCCGCCGAGGAAGAGCACACAGCCGACGGCCACGGCCAGGTTCGACACCACAGTGCCGAGCCGGCCGCGGCCGTCATCCGTACGTCCTGTTCCACTCATCCCAGCGCTCCCCCATCGGAGATCGACAATCGCTGATCCGAGTCGGCACCCTACCCGGCGGTACGCCCGCGGGTCAGCCTGCGGCGACGCCAGAACACGAGGGGCAGCGCGCCGGCTACACCGAGTGCTCCCGGCACGGCGGCGGAGGCCGCCGCGTTCAGCCCGGGCTGGTCGAACGTCTTCGGCACGGGCAGGGTCGCCCAGCGGTCGATCGGCCAGGCGATCACGATGGCCCGGCCGACGACCTCGCTGTTGGGAACCGTGCCGCCGCCGGGAAGCTCCTGGTGGTAGCGGGAGTCCCACGAGTTCTGCCGGTGGTCGCCCATCACCCAGATCCGGCCCTCGGGCACGTGGACCGGCCCGAACGGCTCGTCGTCGCACGCGCTGTTGCCCTTGAAGATGAACGACTTGTCGTCGAGCGCCTTGCCGTTGACCGTGACCGGCCCGTTCTTCTTGCACTCCACCGTGTCACCGCCGACCGCGATGACCCGCTTGATCAGGTCCTTCTCCTCGGCCGACGGCATCAGACCGATGAAGCTCAGGAACTTCTGCACCGCGTTGGGCTCAGGCGTCGCGGTGTCCTCCAGCCAGCCGCCCGGGTCGTGGAAGACGACGACCTCGCCGCGCTCCGGCTCCGCGCCGAACCACGGGGTCAGCTTGTCGACCAGCACCCGGTCACCCCGCTGGAGGGTGTTCTGCATCGAGTCCGAGGGGATCGAGAACGCCTGCACCAGGAAGGTCTTGATCAGCAGGGCGAGAATCAGCGCGATACCGATGAGGAGCGGCAGTTCCTTCCAGAAGGAACGCGGCTTCTTCACCGCCCGGCTGCTACCGCCCGCGGCATCGTCGTCACTGTCCGCACCCACCGGAACCCCTTCGTCATCAGGCCGGTCCTCGGGTTCGTCGTGTCCGGATCGTGCGCCGACCGCCAAATCCCCCACATCCACTCCTCACTCCGTGCCACCGCCCGCGCCCGATCCGGCGCAGGCCCACCACTCCCATAACGAGCGGGAGTTCCGCAGGGGTCGGGAGCAGGACCATTCCGTTGCGATCCTGGGAGGACACACTATTCGACGGGCTCGGCCCCGCGGCCGTCCCGGCGCGCCCGTCGGGGACCGACGCGTACGTCCGGGGCTCCTCCAGCCTGCGCCAGTGACCGAAGGGCCAGGCGATGACGACGGCCCTGCCCACGACCTCGTCCTGTGAGACCGTGCCGTTTCCGGGCTTGTCGAGGTGGAAGCGCGAGTCCGCGGAGTTGGACCGGTGGTCGCCCATCACGAAGATCCGGCCCTGAGGAACCTTTACCTCGAATTTGAGAGTGGAGGGCACGTCACCGGGGTTCAGGTAGGGCTCGTCGAGTGCCACGCCGTTGACCGTGATCCGGCCGTCGGTGCCGCAGCACTTCACCGTGTCGCCCCCGACGGCCACCACGCGCTTGATCAGATCCTGCTCGTCCTCGGAGGGGAGCAGCCCGATGAACGTCAGCAGTTCCTTCACCTGCTTGACGCCCGCGGGCGGTTCCTCGGTGGCCGGGGCCTCCTGCTGCAGCCAGCCGCCGGGGTCCTTGAAGACGACGACGTCGCCGCGCTCGGGTTCGGAGCCGAACCACGGGGTCAGCTTGTCGACCAGCACCCGGTCACCGATCCGGATCGTCTGCTCCATCGATCCGGAGGGGATCACGAAGGCCTGGACGAGGAAGGTCTTCAGCACCAGTGCGATCAGCAGGGCCACCACGACGAGGAGCGGGATCTCCTTGATCGCGGACCTGCGTCTGCGGCGTTTCACCTTGCGGGCGAGTCTGCGCCGCTCGGCCCGGGTGGGCAGGGAGCGTGGCGTCGTCGGCCGCGATCCGGTGGGCAGGGGCGGGTTCTCGTCCGTCCCGGCGCGACCGCGCCCCCGGTTACCCATGGTCCGGGTCCGTCGGCCGTATGCCCGCGAAGGCGGCGGTGCCCTCCAGCGATCCGATTCTGCCGAGCGGCCAGCCGAGCCAGTCGACCCGCCCGATCACTCGGTCGACGGGCACCATCCCGCCGCCCGGCTCCCCGAGGTGGTCGCGTGAGTCGCGGGAGCGGCTGCGGTGGTCGCCCATCACCCACAGGGTGCCGCCGGGCACCACGATGTCGAAGGCGACCTCGGACGGTCTGTCCCCGGGGTGGATGTAGCTCTCGCTCACCGCGGTGCCGTTCACCTCGAGCCTCCCCCGTCCGTCGCAGCAGACCACCCGGTCGCCCCCCACGCCCACCACCCGCTTCACGAAGTCCGTCCCGGCGGGCTCGGCCAGTCCCAGGGACGCGGCCGCCCCGCGCAGCAGTTCACCCACGGGGTCACCGCCGGTGTCCTCCTCGCGCACGAAGGAACCGGTCCCGTCGAAGACCACCACGTCGCCGCGCCGGGGTTCGGAGCCGAAACGGTACGCCAGTTTGTTGACGAGTACCCGGTCCCCGATTCTCAATGTCGGCTCCATCGAGCCGCTGGGGATGAGGAAGGGCTGGAGCACGAACGCGCTGAACAGCAGCAGGGCGGCGGTGCAGACCATCCCCAGGAAGGCCGTGCGCCCCCAGGACACCGGCCCGGGCGGCCGGCCCCGGACATGCGCGGAGCGCGATCCCTCCTCCGGCCCGTCTGCGGGGCCTGAGGAACGATCGCGCTCCGTGTGCTGTGCTTCCGTGTCCATCGGGGCCGGATTCTATCCGGCCGCGCTGTGGACGCCGGAGCTGAATCAGCGGTCGCGCTTCTCCTTGATCTTCGCGGCCTTGCCGCGGAGCTCACGGAGGAAGTACAGCTTGGCGCGACGGACGTCACCGCGGGTGACGAGCTCGATCTTCTCGAAGATCGGGCTGTGCACCGGGAAGGTGCGCTCGACGCCGACGCTGAAGGAGACCTTGCGGACCGTGAAGGTCTCGCTGACGCCCGAGCCCTGGCGGCGGATGACGACGCCCTTGAACTGCTGGATACGGGAGCGGTTGCCCTCGATCACGCGCACGTGGACGTTGACGGTGTCACCCGGACGGAACGCCGGGAGGTCGGTGCGGAGCGAGGCGGCGTTGACGCCATCGAGCAGGGAAGTCATGTTGTCTGCTTTCTTCGCCGATGCCACAGGTCATCGACGGGAGAGAGTGAAGTCGGAATGCTGATCGCGTCGGGCGGGCGTCTGTCCCCCTGTGGCAGGGGCGCACGCCGGACGTACAGCTCGCCTATTCTTCCACGGCCTGCGGCCTGCGCCAAAATCGGCCGCCGGGCTCCGGGGACCAGCCGAGGATGGAGAGGATCTCGCGGTCCTTCTTGTCGAAGCCGGTCGCCTCGCAACGCTCGATGAGGTCCGGCCGGTTGAGCGCGGTGCGGCGGAACGCCTCGTCCCGCCGCCAGCGGGCGATGCGCCCGTGGTGTCCGCTCAGCAGCACGTCCGGGATGCCGCGGCCACGCCACTCGGGGGGCTTCGTGTAGACCGGGCCTTCGAGGAGGTCGGCCATGGCGCCGGGCGCGAAGGAGTCGTCCCGGTGCGACTCGGCGTTGCCGAGCACTCCGGGGAGCAGCCGGGCCACCGCCTCCGTGATCACCAGGACGGCCGCTTCCCCGCCGGCGAGTACGTAGTCCCCGATGGAGACCTCGACGACGGGCATCCGGGTCGCGTACTCGTCCGTCACCCGGCGGTCGATGCCCTCGTAACGGGCCGGGGCGAAGATCAGCCACGGCCGCTCCGACAGTTCCACGGCGAGCTCCTGGGTGAACGGCCGCCCGCTGGGTGTGGGCACCACGAGCACCGGGGAGTGCGCCCCGGCCTCGTATCCGTCGGCCAGCGCGTCGTCCAGGGCCTCACCCCAGGGGCCGGTCTTCATGACCATGCCGGGGCCGCCGCCGTACGGGGTGTCGTCCACGGTGTTGTGCCGGTCGTGGGTCCACTCACGCAGGTCGTGGACGTGCACGTCGAGGCTGCCCCGGGCGCGCGCCTTGCCGACCAGGGAGACGTTCAGGGGTTCGAGGTACTCGGGGAAGATCGTGACGACGTCGAGCCGCATCAGGCGCCGTCCTTCTTCCCGTCGTCCGCGGCGTCGTCGTCGTCCGCGGCCTCGTCGTCGGCGCCGTCCTCGTCACGCGCGGACGCGACGACCGCCTCGCTCTCGTCGATCAGACCGGGCGGCGGCGTGATGACGGCGCGCTGCTCCTCCAGGTCGATCTCGGTGACGATCTCCTCGACGAAGGGGATCATCACCTCGCTGCCGTCGGGGCGTTCCACGATGAAGAGGTCCTGCGAGGGCAGGTGCGTGATCTCCGTGATCCGGCCGATCTCGGTGCCGTCGGCCAGGACGACGTCGAGGTCCATCAGCTGGTGGTCGTAGAACTCCTCGGGGTCCTCGGGGAGTTCCGCGGGGTCCACCTCGGCGATCAGCAGGGTGTTGCGCAGCGCCTCGGCGGCCGTGCGGTCGCGCACGCCCTCGAACCGCAGCAGCAGCCTCCCGCTGTGCACCCGGCCGGTCTCGATGGCCAGCGGCCCCACGTGGGCGGGCTCGGTGGCCAGCACGGCGCCGGGCCCGAGCCGGAGCTCGGGCTCGTCGGTGCGCACCTCGACGGTGACCTCGCCCTTGATGCCATGGGCGCGGCCGATCCGCGCAACTACCAACTGCACGCTGTTTCTCCCGGTGTTCTCTTGCTGAGGAGGCGGTGATTTACGGACGACAAAGGCCGGGGACGGCTCGAAAGCCCTCCCCGGCCCCTGCCGGTGTTCAACTCTTCAGCGAACCTGGTCCACGTCGACGAGGTCGACCCGGATTCCACGTCCACCGATGGCACCCACGACGGTACGCAGGGCGCGCGCGGTGCGGCCGTTGCGGCCGATCACCTTGCCGAGGTCGTCGGGGTGAACCCGGACCTCCAGCACGCGTCCACGGCGCAGATCGCGCGAGGCGACCTGCACATCGTCGGGGTTGTCGACGATGCCCTTCACGAGGTGCTCAAGAGCCTCCTCGAGCATGCTCAGGCCTCGGTCGACTCGGTGGACGCGGCAGCGTCGGCCGCCTCGTCCGCCTTCTTGTCCGACTTCTTGGCCTTCTGGGTGATGGCCTCACCCTTGGCCTCGTCGCCGTCCGTGGTCAGAGCCTCGAACAGGGCGCGCTTGTCAGCCTTGGGCTCCGGCTGCAGGAGCGGCGCGGGGGCCGGGAGACCCTTGTGGGCCTGCCAGTCACCGGTGAGCTTCAGGATCGCGAGGACGGGCTCGGTCGGCTGGGCGCCGACGGACAGCCAGTACTGCGCGCGCTCCGCGTTGACCTCGATGCGGGAAGGGTTCTGCACCGGGTGGTACAGGCCGATCTCCTCGATGGCCCGGCCGTCACGGCGGGTACGGGAGTCGGCGACGACGATGCGGTAGTGAGGCGAACGGATCTTGCCCAGACGCTTCAGCTTGATCTTGACTGCCACGGAAGTGGTCTCTCCTGGTCTGTGACGTGGTTGGGCACAAAAGATGCCACGTGGGGTTGCGGTACTCGGGTGCCCGATGGACGCGTCAGCCGGAGGAGAGAGGGGTCCTGTGCGACTGTCGAGTACAGCTGACCATTGTGCCACACCGCATGGGGTCACCCCACCGCGACCGCCGCTTCCGGGATGCGGAAGGGCTTGCCGCATCCGCCGCACATGATCGGCGCCTGGGCGAGGACGGACGGGACGACGCGGACGTTGCGACCGCAGTCGCAGACCGCCTTGACCCGCACCCCTCCCCCGGACGAGCCGTGCCGGGCCGCGGGACCGCGGAAGGAACGCTTGGTGTCCGCGGCGGTGGCCACGGTGTGCGCCTTGAGCGCACGCTGCAGCCGCTCCGTCGTGGGGCGGTATCTGCGTTTGGCCTCGGGATTCAGCGTCACCAACGAGAATCCGCTGCTGGGGTGGGGCTCCTCGGCGTGGTCGAGGCCCAGCTCCTCGGCGATCGCGAGGAAGCGTCGGTTGTGGTAGCGGCCCGCTCGTGAGGTGTCCCGGACACCCCGCGCGGCGGCGATGCCGTGGACTGCCTCGTGGAGCAGCCGTTCGAAGGAGAGCTCGGCGCCACAGGCGGACGACGACTCTCCGATCAGGGACTCTGGCGCGGCAAGATCGGGCAGCTCGGGGTGGTACCGCTGAATGTCGGCCCACGCCTGTGCCAGCTCTGCGGCAAGTACAGGTGGTGTCGTGCTCACGTCGTGACAACGAGCCTGAGTGCTCCGGTGTTCCTATTCCGGGGCATCCCAAATAATTTGCACGTACCAGTCAGTTGCCCTTGATGCGCCGCGACGAGGGCGGGTGCGCAGATCAGCGGAGAAGTCGCACAGCTCGCACCAAGGCGGGACGTAGTACCGCGTACGCACCGGCGCGGACGCGGCACCCTCAGGGGACATTACCCGGCACGGAGGGGGCGGCACACCGCCGGCGGCGCGGGCGCGGAGCGCTCGACGTGCTGCGCCCGGTGTGTCGGGTAAGACTGTGTGGAAGCGACCGGCCGGCGCATCGCACCCCGGCGTCCGCGCGCACCGCGTGACGCCGGGGGCGCACGACCGGAGCACGCGGGCAATGTGATCCCACCCCGTCCGACCCCTGGACGGGACCGCCGATGCGGAGTTCCCTGACATACGGGGGCTGTGGGCACACATACACAGCACACAGACATGGGGGACCTCACTCGGGCACGACCGACCTCACGGCGGATTGGGGCGCATTCCATGACACCAACGCTCGTCCGGCACCACAGGTACGCGGACCCGTCCGATCCGGTGGACGCCGGTACCCGCGCCCGTGACTGGGCCGAGATCCAGGAGCGCATGCTCGCGCCCCTCTACGAGGCGGTGTACGCGCGCCTGGAGGTGGGTTCCGGCACGCGGATGCTCTCCCTCGACTGCGGCTCCGGGCTCGCGCTGCTGATCGCGGCGTCACGCGGGGCGCGCGTCACCGGCGTCGACGGCGACCGCGAGCGGCTCGCCCTGGCCCGGGAACGCCTCCTGGCCGGCACGGGGCAGGAATCCGGCGGCGGTGCCCCGAGGGCCAGGCTCGTGGACAGCGTGGCGGCGGCCGCCGAGGACCTCCCGGCGCCGTACAACCTGCTGACCGCCTTCCAGCCGATCGGCTGCGCGGACGGTGACTCCGAGGGGCTGGCGCCCGCGCTGGCGTCGGCGGTGCCGCTGGCCGCGCGCGGGACCACGGTGGTGCTGGCCGGCTGGGGCCCGCCGGAGCGGTGCGCGACGGCTCCGGTCCTGAGGGTCGCGGCCCGGCTCACCGAGTCCGCGCGCGCGCCGCGTCCGCAGGCCGGCTGGCGGCCGGCGTCGCGGGACGATCTGGAGGACGTGGCGGCCCGGGCGGGACTGAAGCCGGACGGCTCGGGGCGGGTGTCCTGCCCGTTCGGCTACGCGGACGTGGACAGCGCCGTGCGCGGCCTGCTGTCGACCGGCCTGTTCGACGCCGCCGTACGCGCGACGGACCGTGCCCAGGTCGAGAAGGAGGTCGCGGAGGCCCTGCACCCGCACCTGCGGGCCGACGGCACCGTGTGGATGCCGAACGTCTTCCGCTACCTGGTGTGCGTGACCTGACGGGAACGCGAAGGGGCGCCCCGCCGGGCGGGGCGCCCCTCCTCCGTGTGCGACGGGCCGGTCAGCCCATGAACTTCTTGAACTCGTCGGGGAGTTCGAAGTTCTTCTGCTCCTGGGCGGGCAGGTTGAACGCCCCGCCCTGCGCCGCCTGCTCCCGGCGGGCCGCCTCGGCCTGCTCCTCGGCCTTGCGCTTCATCGGGTTGCCGCTCTTGCGCTTGCCCTTGGCCTGCTTGACCTGCTTCTTCTGACGGCCGGGACCGCCACCCATGCCCGGCATGCCGGGCATCCCGGGCATGCCGCCGCCCTGGGCCATCTTCGACATCATCTTGCGGGCCTCGAAGAAGCGCTCCACGAGGTTCTTCACCGCGGAGACCTCGACACCGGAACCCTTGGCGATACGCGCCCGGCGCGAGCCGTTGATGAGCGTGGGCTCGGCGCGCTCCTTCGGGGTCATCGACTTGATGATCGCGGCCGTGCGGTCCACGTCGCGCTCGTCGATGTTGTTGATCTGGTCCTTGATCTGCCCCATTCCGGGCAGCATGCCGAGCAGCTTGGAGATGGAGCCCATCTTCCTGACCTGCTCCATCTGCGCCAGGAAGTCGTCGAGCGTGAAGTCCTTGCCCTTGCTCGACGCCAGCTTGGAGGCCATTTTGGCGGCCTCTTCCTGGCTGAAGGTCTTCTCCGCCTGCTCGATCAGGGTGAGCAGGTCACCCATGTCGAGGATGCGGGACGCCATGCGGTCGGGGTGGAAGGCGTCGAAGTCCTCGAGCTTCTCACCGTTCGACGCGAACATGATCTGCTTGCCCGTGACGTGGGCGATCGACAGGGCGGCGCCACCGCGGGCGTCGCCGTCGAGCTTGGAGAGCACCACGCCGTCGAAGCCGACGCCGTCCCGGAACGCCTCGGCCGTGTTGACCGCGTCCTGGCCGATCATCGCGTCGACGACGAAGAGGATCTCGTCGGGGCTGACGGCGTCACGGATGTCGGCGGCCTGCCGCATCAGTTCCTCGTCGATGCCGAGGCGGCCGGCGGTGTCGACGATGACGATGTCGTGGACCTTGGCCTTGGCGAACTCGATGGAGTCCTTGGCGACCTTGACCGGGTCGCCCACGCCGTTGCCCGGCTCCGGCGCGTACACCGCGACACCCGCGCGGTCGGCGACGACGCTCAGCTGGTTGACCGCGTTGGGGCGCTGGAGGTCGCACGCGACGAGCAGCGGGGAGTGGCCCTGGGACTTGAGCCAGAGACCCAGCTTTCCGGCGAGGGTGGTCTTGCCCGCACCCTGCAGACCCGCGAGCATGATCACGGTGGGCGGGTTCTTCGCGAACCTCAGCCGACGGGTCTCGCCGCCGAGGATGCCGACGAGCTCCTCGTTGACGATCTTGACGACCTGCTGGGCGGGGTTCAGCGACTGGGAGACCTCGGCGCCGCGCGCCCGCTCCTTGATGTTGGCGATGAACGCGCGCACCACGGGGAGGGCGACATCGGCCTCGAGCAGGGCGATACGGATCTCGCGAGCCGTGGCGTCGATGTCAGCCTCGGACAAGCGGCCCTTGCCCCTGAGGTTCTTGAAAGTCGCGCTAAGGCGGTCGGAGAGAGTATCGAACACGGCGCTCGTCGGTCCTCAGGGTCGGGGGCGGGGCAGGTCGGTCGCCCTCAAGGGTATCCGGACCCCGGAGAAGGCGAAGCCCTCGCCCGCTTCTCGTGACGTACGGGCCCGGAGCGGGCGGTCAGCCCAGCTCCTTCTCGACCTCGCCGGCCACTTCGGCGGCCCGCTCCGGGCGCAGCGGCGCGCCTTCGGTGTCCGTGACGTAGAAGGCGTCCACCGCGTTCGCCCCGAGGGTGGAGACGTGGGCGCTGCGCACCCGCACCGCGCTCCGCTCCAGCGCCCGGCCGATCCGGTGCAGCAGCCCCGGGGCGTCCTGGGCACGGACCTCGATGACCGTGGCCAGCCGCGATCCGGCCGCGGCGACGGTGACCCGGGGCGGCGGGGCCTTCACGCCGCGCCGCCGGGGATAGGCGGCCTCGCGTTCGGCGAGCCTGGCCCGGATGTCGAGGGAGCCGTCCAGGGCCCGTACGAGGTCGGCGCGGAGCCTGGCGGCCTGCGGGAGCGACCCGTACTCGGCGGCGACGCGCCAGCTGAGCACCAGCAGGTCGGCCGTGTCCCCCAGTTCGGTGGGGAGCTCGACGGCCCGCAGGTCGGCGGCGCGGACGGTGAGTCGGTGCAGCGCGAGCACCCCGGCGGCCGCGGGCAGCACTCCGGGGCGGTCGGGCAGGGCGATGAGCAGTTCGACCCCGACGGGCTCGGGTTCACCGTCCTGGGAGGGCGCTTCCGGCCGGGTGTGCAGGGACAGCACGGGTTCGCCGGTGCGCAGGGCCTCGACGGCCAGGCGCTCCTGCTCGGCGCTGGGAGCGAGCGGTTCCGGCACGGGCGGCTCCTCCCCGGCGAGAAGCGCGGCGACGCGCCCGACGAGGTCGGCGACGAGCGAGGCGCGCCAGGTGCTCCAGGCGGCGGGGCCGGTGGCCAGTGCGTCGGCCTCGGTCAGCGCGTGCAGGAGTTCCAGGGTGGAGGCACTGCCGACGGCGGTGGCGACGGAGCGCACGGTCGCCGGGTCGTCCAGGTCGCGGCGGGTGGCCGTGTCGATGAGCAGCAGGTGATGGCGTACGAGTGCGGCCACGACGCCGGTGTCCTGCTTGTCGAAGCCGATGCGGGCGGCCATGTCGCGGGCGATGACCTCGCCCGCCACGGAGTGGTCCCCCGGCCAGCCCTTGCCGATGTCGTGCAGCAGGGCCGCGACGAGGAGCAGGTCGGGGCGGCCGACCCGGCGGGTGAGGTGGGACGCCCGGACGGCCGTCTCGACGAGGTGGCGGTCGACGGTCCAGGTGTGGACGGGGTTGCGCTGCGGCCGGCAGTGGACCCGCTCCCAGTCGGGCAGCAGCCGGGTGATGATGCCCTCCGATTCGAGGGCCTCCCAGACCCCGACGGTCGCCTCGCCGGCGCCGAGCAGGGTGACGAGTTCCTCGCGGGCCCGGGACGGCCACGGCACGGGCAGCGGCTGGGCGGCGGTGCCCAGGTGGCGCACGAGGTGGCGGGAGAGCGGCAGTCCGGCCTCGGCGGCGGCCGCCGCCGCGCGGAGGGTGAGCACGGGGTCGCGCTCCGGGCGGGCGGTGCGGGCGAGGACGACCTCGCCGTCCGCCTCCACGACCCCGTCGGCGAGCGGCGTGCGCTCGGGGGCGGCCTTGGCGCCACCGCCGAGGAGGCTCCGCAGCCGGGGGCGCGCCGAGCGGGAGCGCAGGACGCGGTTGACCTCGCGCCAGGTGACGTCGGTGGCGTACGAGACGGTCCGCGCGGCCTCGTACACCTGGCGCAGCAGGGCGTCGGCGTCGAGGAGGCCGAGGGCCCCGGCGACCTGGTCCTGTTCCTGCAGGGCGAGGCGGTCGGTGGCCCGTCCGGTCGTGAGGTGGAGCGCGTCGCGGGCGTCGAGCAGGGTGCGCCGGGCCTCGGCGAGCCCCTCGCGGGGGGCGTCGGCGACCCAGGACGCCGCGACGGCGCGCAGGGCGGTCGCGTCGCGGAGGCCTCCGCGGGCCTCCTTGAGATCGGGTTCGAGGAGGAACTGCAGCTCGCCCATGCGTTCGGCGCGCTCGCGGCAGAGTTCGTCGAGGGCCGGCAGGCGCTTGGGGGCCTGGTTCCGCCAGTCGGCGAGGATCGCGGTCCGCAGTCCCGCGACGAGGCCGATGTCACCGGCGACGGGGCGCGCGTCGAGCAGCCCGAGCTGGACCTTGAGGTCGTCCGTCGCGGTGCCGCGCGCCTCGCCGGGGGTGCGTACGGAGTGGTCGAGGGCGAGGCCGAGGTCCCAGACGGGGTACCAGATCCCGTCGGCGAGGGCGGCGACCGCCGAGGCGTCGGCGGTGCCGTCGTGCAGGAGCAGGAGGTCGAGGTCGCTGCGGGGGGAGAGTTCGCCGCGGCCGTATCCGCCGACGGCGACGAGGGCCGCGCCCCGGATGCCTGCCCGCCGGGCGGCCGTGGTGAAGAGCCCGGTCAGCCAGTCGTCGGTGAGCCGGGCGAGGGCCGCACGGCGCGGCGGCCCGGACCGCGCCTGCTCCTGGAGGAGGCGCAGCCGGGCCGCCGCGTAGCCGCTGGGTCCCGAGTCCTCGGATTCGGTGGTCACTTCGGTGCTCGTCACCCGGCTGCCTTTCCGTTCACGGGAACCGTCGGTCAGAGTGCGTCCGGGCCGCGTTCGCCCGTCCGTACGCGGATGGCGGTCTCGACCGGGACGCTCCAGACCTTTCCGTCACCGATCTTGCCCGTCCTTGCGGCCTTGACGACGACGTCGATGAGCTGTTCGGCGTCCTCGTCCTCGACCAGCACCTCGATGCGGATCTTGGGGACGAGGTCGACGGTGTACTCGGCGCCCCGGTAGACCTCGGTGTGGCCGCGCTGACGCCCGTAGCCGCTGGCCTCCGTGACCGTGAGGCCCTGGACGCCGAAGGCCTGGAGGGCCTCCTTGATCTCGTCCAGCCGGTGCGGCTTCACGACTGCGGTGATGAGCTTCATGCGTCCACCTTCTTGTTCGTCGGGGTTGCACCGTTGCCGGGCGCCGATGCCGCGGTGCGCGGGGCGGAGCCGCCGCCGGCCCCGCTGAAGTCGTAGGCGGTCTCGGCGTGCTCGACCTGGTCGATGCCGGAGATCTCGTCGTCCTCGCTGACGCGCATCCCGACGGTCCTGTCGAGGATGAGGGCCAGGACGGCGGAGACGACCAGAGAGTACGCGAGGACCGCGAAGACGCCGACGGCCTGCTTGCCGAGCTGGTCGAGTCCGCCGCCGTAGAAGAGGCCCTTGGCGTCGGACTGCACTCCGCCGGTGGCGAAGAAGCCGATGAGCAGGGAGCCGAGGACACCGCCGACGAGGTGGACGCCGACGACGTCGAGGGAGTCGTCGTAGCCGAACCTGTACTTCAGGCCGACCGCCATGGCGCACACGACACCGGCGATGACACCGATCGCGATGGCGCCGAGCGGGCTGACCGCGCCGCCCGCGGGGGTGATGGCGACGAGGCCGGCGACGGCGCCGGAGGCGGCGCCGAGGGTGGTGAAGGAGCCGTGGCGGACCTTCTCGTAGGCGAGCCAGCCGAGCACCGCCGCACCGGTGGCGACCTGGGTGTTGACGAACATGACGGCACCGACGCCGTCGTCGTTGCCGAGCCACGAGCCGGCGTTGAAGCCGAACCAGCCGAACCACAGGAGGGCCGCGCCGAGCATGACGAGCGGCAGGCTGTGCGGCCGCATCGGGTCCTTCTTGAAGCCGACCCGCTTGCCGATGACGAGGATGACGCCGAGGGCGGCGGCACCCGCGTTGATGTGGACGGCCGTACCACCGGCGAAGTCGATGACGCCCAGCTCGAAGAGCCAGCCGCCGGCGCCCCAGACCCAGTGGGCGACCGGGAAGTAGACCACCGTGACCCACAGGGTGATGAACAGGGCCCAGGACGTGAACTTGACGCGGTCCGCGAGGGCGCCGCTGATGAGGGCGGGGGTCAGGACGGCGAACATCAGCTGGAAGACCGCGAAGACGTACACCGGGATGGTGTAGCCGTCCCACAGCTCGGTGACCCCGATGCCGCTGAGGCCGACGTAGTCCGAGCTCCATCCGATGACGGAGCCGGCGTCGGTGCCGAACGCGAGACTGAATCCGTAGAGGACCCACAGGATCGTGACGATCCCGAGGCTGATGAAACTCATCATCAGCATGTTCAGGGTGCTCTTGACGCGGACCATGCCTCCGTAGAAGAAGGCCAGGCCCGGGGTCATGAGCATCACCAGAGCGGTGCAGATGAGCATGAACCCTGTGTTGGCGGCAGACAGCTCGGGGGCGTCTGCGGCAAGCGTCGTGATGCCTGGGGGCATCGGCGTCTCCTCGTCGTCGGTGCGGCCTCGTGCGGGGGTGCGGGACCACGGTGAAAAGGTGCGGGCCGGTTATGCGCCATGACATTCGCGCAACGCGGTTTCCACGAATGCCGCACGATGTTTCGCCGCAGTGACGAAGGGAGCCGACGTGTTACGTGCCGATGAACCACCGGTGCCGGACCCGGTGCGGTGCCTACCATCCCCGCAGCGCCGCATACGGTGCGGGCGCGACGCGCCGGGACGTGAACCGGCCACGGCAGCGACCCGCTGACCTGGCAATGGGGGAGCCGAGCCGGGTGGTACGGGGCGGCTGTCGTGGCCGGTGGTACGGGTGCCGGTCAGACCGCTTCTGCGGTCTCCGGGAGCTGCTCGGTGAGCAGGTCGGTGAGCCGGGCGACCTCGGGGATGTCACCGAAGTCCCTGGCGGCGGTGTCGACGGTCTTGCGGAGCCTGGTGTTGACGCGCTCCGATCTGACCTTCTTGGCGATCTTCAGGGCATGGGTGGCCAGCACGGTCGACTCCTCCGGCTCGCGCTTGAGGAGATGCACCGTGGCCATGCCGATGAGGTTGAGGGCGTAGGACCTCTGGTGCTCGGGGTCGTCGCCGAAGAGATCGACCGCACGGGCCATGACGGGCTCCGCGAGTGAGGCGTAGGTGGGGCTGCGGCCCGCCACGTAGGCGAGGTCACGGTAGGAGTGGGCGTTCTCGCCGTGCAGCTCCGCGTCGGAGAAGAAGCGGATCCAGTCGGGCTCGGGCTCGTCGTCGAGCAGGGCGTCGGCGAAGGTGTCCTCGGCCATCCGGACGGCCCGCTTGCACCGGCTCGGCTGGCCCATGTTGGCGTAGGCGCGGGCCTCCATCGCATACAGCATGGCCTGGGTCCTGGCCGTGGCGCACTCCCGGCTTCCGTACTGGGCGAGGTGGATGAGTTCCAGGGCGTCGTCGGGTCTGCCGAGGTGGATCATCTGCCGGCTCATGCTGGAGAGGATGTACGAGCCGAGCGGCTTGTCCCCCGCCTCCTTGGAGGCGTGGAGGGCCAGGACGAAGTACTTCTGCGCGGTGGGCTGGAGGCCCACGTCGTAGCTCATCCAGCCCGCCAGTTCGGCCAGTTCGGCGGCGCAGCGGAACAGCCGCTTCGAGGTGGCCTCGGGCTGGGGCTCCTGCAGCAGGTCGGTGACCTCGTGCAGCTGGCCGACGACGGCCTTGCGGCGCAGTCCGCCGCCGCACTGGGCGTCCCACTGGCGGAACATCGCGGTGGTGGACTCCAGCAGGTCGAGCTCCGGCCCGGAGAGGCGGGAGGGGCGGCTCGCGGCGGCCTGGCGCTCGGGTTCGCCCTGCGCGGCCGGGGCCACGGGGACCAGCCAGCGCTGCATGGGTTCGATGAGGGTGGGTCCGGCGGCCAGGGCGAGGGAGCTGCCGAGGAATCCCCGCCGGGCGAGCATGAGGTCGCTGCGGGAGAACTCGCTGAGCAGGGCCACGGTCTGCGGTCCGGCCCAGGGCAGGTCCACGCCCGCCACCGAGGGTGCCTGGTGGGCGGCGCGCAGTCCGAGGTCCTCGACGGCGACCACGGTGCCGAAGCGTTCGGAGAACAGCTCCGAGAGGATGCGCGGGATCGGTTCGCGGGGCTGCTCGCCGTCGAGCCAGCGGCGCACCCGGGAGGTGTCGGTGCTGATGTGGTGGGCGCCCATCTGGCGTGCCCGGCGGTTCACCTGCCGTGCGAGTTCCCCCTTCGACCAGCCGCTGCGCACGAACCACGACCCCAACTGCCCGTTGGAGCGCTTCCCGGCATTCGCCTCGCCTGCGCCGCTGCCACTCACTGGAACGCCCCCATCCCGCTGAAACCTCGTCGCGCGAACCTCTATCAGAATGCCGTGCCTCGGTGCCGTCTGTACGCGCGTTGCGCACCGTCGAACAGATCATCGGATTGCCTGGGGCATACCCAGGCGCACATGCAATTGCAGGTTCGAGTACCGACGGTAATCCTACGATCACCGTCGCCGCGAGGGTGATTGCTGAAACGCCACCATTCGCCACCCCTTCGGATGAACCCGTGCCGGGCAGTCCGCGATTGACTTGACAGACCGCGATCAGCAGCAGGCGGAGTGAAGCGTTCTGGGGCGCGGGAGCCGCATCGCGCACCCCTCGCACGCCACCCCGCGCGCCGTCGGTCCGGGCGGCCGTGGACGCCTTCGG
This sequence comes from Streptomyces sp. NBC_00178, assembly GCF_036206005.1. NCBI lineage: Bacteria > Bacillati > Actinomycetota > Actinomycetes > Kitasatosporales > Streptomycetaceae > Streptomyces > Streptomyces sp. NBC_00178. The sequence continues at coordinate 5,312,040 of NZ_CP108143.1, read as the reverse complement.
GGACTCCGGGTCGTAACCACCGGTGAGTCGGACCCGTTGGAGGGGGCATGGGCTTCACGATCGGCGGCATCCGGGAGATGCGCCAGGGCGGCGCGCGGCGGCGCGGCCGTGCGGGCGGGGCGACGGCGGTGGCCGAGTACACGGGTCTGTGGGGCTGGGCCGTGACGCCCGGCGCGCGGGCGGCCGGAGGGGTCTGCTCGTGCGGCGACCCCGGGTGCGCGGCCCCCGGCGCCCACCCGCTGGGCTTCGCCCCGGAGGTTCCGCCCGGCGCCACCCTCGGCATGGCCGCGGACGCCTGGTCCGAGGTGCCGGGCGCGTCGGTGCTGCTCCCCGTCGGCCGGACCTTCGACGTGCTCGACGCCCCCGAGGCCGCCGGCCGGCGCGCGCTGGTCCGGATGGAGCGCATGGGACTCCCCCTGGGACCGGTGACGGTCACCCCGACGGGACGCGCGCAGTTCTTCGTCGCCCCGGGAGCCGCCGCCGGGCTGCCCGGGCTGCTCTACCGGATGGGCTGGGACGACGCGGACCTGGACATGAGGGCGCTCGGGCCGGGCACGTACATCACGGCGCCGCCCTCGGACCTCGGCGGCCTCGGCCCCGTCCGCTGGCTGCGGCCGCCGGCGCCCGGGACGGCCGTCGCTCCCCCGCAGGCCAGGCTGCTGCTCGGCACCCTCGCCTACATATGCCACCGGTGGTGAACGCCGAAGGGCGGTGAACCCCTCGGGTCCACCGCCCTTCGCACACGCGTCGCGCCTCGGTCAGTCGCCGATCAGCGCGTCCACGAAGGCGCCCGGCTCGAACGGGGCCAGGTCGTCCGGGCCCTCTCCGAGACCGATGAGCTTCACCGGGACCCCCAGCTCGCGCTGCACGGCGATGACGATGCCGCCCTTCGCGGTGCCGTCCAGCTTGGTGAGGACGATGCCGGAGATGTCGACGACCTCGGCGAACACGCGCGCCTGCACCAGGCCGTTCTGTCCGGTGGTGGCGTCCAGGACGAGCAGGATCTCGTCGAGCGGACCGTGCTTCTCCACGACGCGCTTGACCTTGCCGAGCTCGTCCATCAGGCCGGTCTTGGTGTGGAGCCTGCCCGCGGTGTCGATGAGCACCACGTCGGCGCCCTCGGCGATACCTTCCTTCACCGCGTCGAAGGCGATCGACGCGGGGTCGCCGCCCTCGGGACCGCGCACCGTACGGGCGCCGACGCGCTCGCCCCAGGTCTGGAGCTGGTCGGCCGCGGCGGCGCGGAAGGTGTCCGCGGCGCCGAGGACGACGCTGCGGCCGTCCGCGACGAGCACGCGGGCGAGCTTGCCCGTCGTGGTCGTCTTGCCGGTGCCGTTGACGCCGACGACCATGACGACGCCGGGGGTCTCCTCGCCGCCCTCCGTCTTGACCTCACGGTCGAGACCGGGACCGAGCAGGGTGATGAGCTCCTCACGCAGCAGTGCGCGCAGCTCGTCGGGCGTACGGGTGCCGAGGACGCGGACGCGCTCACGGAGGCGCTCCACGAGTTCGTGGGTGGGCGCCACGCCGACGTCGGCGGTGAGGAGGGTGTCCTCGATCTCCTCCCAGGTGTCCTCGTCGAGGTTGTCGCGGGACAGGAGCGTGAGCAGCCCCTTGCCCAGGGAGTTCTGCGAACGGGCGAGCCGGGTGCGCAGACGGACCAGGCGGCCCGCGGTGGGCTCGGGTACTTCGAGCGCGGGGATCTCCGGCTCGAGGACCACCGGGGTGTCCTCGACGGGAGTCCCGGTGCCGGGGAGACCGACCTCCTCGATGGTGCGCCGCGCTTCGTCGCGCGACGTCTCGGCTTCCTCGCCGACATGGGGCTCGGCGGGAGGAGTGATGGTCGGCGTGCTCGACGGTGCCGAGGGCGGCAGCTGCTTCTTCTTGCGGCTGCTGACCACGAGCCCGCTGATCAGGCCGACCGCGACCAGGGCGATGACTACAGCAAGGATGACGATGTCCATAACGTGTCCAGTATCGGCCACGGCTGTGGCCCGGGCACGGTTCCGGACGGCGGCAGCGGAGACCGCCGGGGCGGTATGCCACTTTTGGGGGTAAAGGTACGCTGCTGCCCGTGGAGAACCGCGGCCTGGATCCCGTCCCCGACTCCGAGCGCACCGGGCGGGTCCGCGCCCTGTTCCCCACGTGGGTGACGGCGAACCTGACGGTGCTGCTGCTGATCGTCGGCGCCGGGCTCACCGTCTTCAACGGGCTGAACCTGTGGCAGGTGCTTGTGGTGGGATTCACCGCACCCCTGCTGTCCTTCGGGCTCGTCGGCCTCGTGTCGATCACGGGCAAGCGCGGCGGCGCACCCGGCATGGCGCTGTCCCGGGCGGTGTTCGGGCAGCGCGGCAACCTCCTCCCGGGCTCCGTCCTGTGGGTGGCCCGCTGGGGGTGGGAGACCGTCAACGCGGTCACGGGCTCCTACGCGCTGCTGGCCGTGCTCGACCTGCTGTTCGGTCTGCGCAGGAGCCACACGCTGATCCTGCTGACCCTGACGGCCTTCGTGGGCGCGGGCTTCCTGGTCTCCGGCCTCGGTTTCCGGGCCCTTCGGCTCTGCTCCCGGGCCTCCGCCTGGCTGTTCGGCGGCGCGAGCCTGCTCGTCCTGGGCCACCTCGCCGTCTCGGCCCCCTGGCGGTCCGTCCTCGACCGGCCGCCGGGCCCGGCGGCCCTGCTGATCGCGGGGATCGGGACCCTGGCGGCCGGGGGGATCAGCTGGGTCCCGTCCGCCCCCGACTTCGCGCGCTACCTGCCGCGGTCCGCGTCGGGCCCCGGGATGGTCTGCGCGACCGTGGGCGGCGCGCTCGTCACCGTGCTGCCGATGGTGGCGATGGGCGCGGTGATGGCCGTGAGCTCCCCCGGCCTGGCGGCCACGAGGAATCCGGTCTCCTTCATCGGCGAGCTGCTGCCGAAGTGGGTCTCCGTGCCCTATCTCCTGGTCGCCGTGCTCGGCATGGTGCTGATCAACGCGATGTCCATGTACTCCGCCGGCTTCACCGCGCAGACGCTCGGGTTCGCGGTTCCCCGGGCCTGGGCCGTGGGCGTGAACGCCGGGATCAGCCTGCTGCTCGGCGGGCTGCTGATGCTCGTGGCGAGGAACTTCCTCGACACGTTCCTCTCGTTCCTGGCCCTGCTCGGTGTGACGTTCTCCGCCTGGATCGGGGTCTTCGGCGTGGACGCGCTCCGCGGGCGCACGTACGACCCGGCGGCGCTCATGGACACCGCGCCCGGCAGTGGTTACTGGTACGCCGGGGGGTTCAGCCGGCCGGCTGTGGGGGCCTGGGCCCTCGCCCTCGTGACGGGGCTGCTGTTCACCGACGTCGAGTGGTTCAGCGGCCCGCTCGCCTCCACCTGGGTGGGGCGGAGCGGTCTGGGCTGGGCGGCGACGGTGCTGGTCTCGGCGGGGGTCTACGCGGCCCTGCCGCGCCCCGTCGACACCACCGGGGTCCGGCCCGCCGTCTTCTGACACCACCCCGCGCCGCACCGCGCCCGCGCGCGACGCCGCCCCGGGCGGCACGGGGGCCGGACCCGGGGCGGCGGATTCGAGGAGCGGGGCGCGGGGGATCAGCCCATCTCCTCCAGCGTCTTGCCCTTGGTCTCCTTCACGAACAGGAGCACGAAGGGGATCGAGAGAACGGCGAAGCAGGTGTAGATGATGTAGGTGGCCGAGAGGTTCCAGTCGGCCAGGCTCGGGAAGCTCGCGGTGATCGCCCAGTTGGCGATCCACTGCGCGGACGCGGCGACGCCGAGGGCAGCGGCCCGGATCCGGTTCGGGAACATCTCCCCGAGGAAGACCCAGACCACGACACCCCAGGAGAGCGCGAAGAAGAGTACGAAGACGTGGGCCGCGACGAGGGCGACGGTGCCCTCGGTGGTGGGCAGTTTGCCGTCGACCAGATCCGCGGAGAAGGCCCACGCCTCGAACGCCAGGGCGACGGCCATTCCCATGGAGCCGACGAGAGCGAGCGGCCTGCGGCCGACCCGGTCCACCAGGACCATGGCGATCACGGTGCCGATGATGTTGACGATCGACGTCGTGAACGAATAGAAGAAGGAGTCGGTCGGGTCGATGCCGACGGACTGCCACAGGGTCGCCGAGTAGTAGAAGGCGACGTTGATGCCGACGAGCTGCTGGAAGACCGAGAGGCCGATACCGACCCACACGATCGGGAGGAAGCCGAAGCGGCTTCCGAGCAGGTCGCTGAACTTGGACTTGTGTTCGCGGCGCATGGCCGTCTCGATCTCGTTCACCCGTGCGTCGAGGTCGACGTTCTTGCCCTCGACCTCTTCGAGGATCTTCCGCGCCCGGTCCCTCTTGCCGACGGAGATCAGGAAGCGCGGAGATTCGGGGATGGCGAAGGACAGCAGCCCGTAGAGGATCGCGGGGAGGACCATCACACCGAGCATCCACTGCCAGGCCTCGAAGCCGGCGAGATCGCCCCGCTGGTCGCCGTCGGCCATCTGCAGGATGCCGTAGTTGACCAGCTGCGAGATGGCGATGCCGATGACGATGGCTGCCTGCTGGAAGGAGCCGAGGCGGCCGCGGTAGGCGGGCGGCGAGACCTCTGCGATGTAGGCCGGGCCGATGACCGAGGCCATGCCGATCGCGAAGCCGCCGATGATCCGCCACATGGCGAGGTCCCAGAGGGCGAACGGCAGCGCCGACCCGATGGCGCTGATGGTGAACAGCACCGAGGAGATCTGCATGCAGCGGATACGGCCGATGCGGTCGGCGATGCGTCCCGCGGTGGCCGCGCCGATCGCACAGCCGATCAGGGCGATGGCGATGACCTGCGCGAGCGTGCCCGACCCGATGTCGTAACGGTCACGGATGGCTTCGACCGCACCGTTGATGACGGAACTGTCGTAGCCGAAGAGGAAGCCGCCCATCGCCGCGGCCGCCGTGATGAAGATGACATGGCCGAGATGCTCCGGGTGGGCATCCCGGGCTCCGGACTCCGGTCCGCGCGGTGTGCTGGTCACATGAACTCCTGGTACCTGGCCGCAACGTCAGGTGTGGGGGGTGAGCCCTCTTAGTGGCGCACAACACCTCGCCGACCACCACTTGAAGTTAAAGGCGTGGACATCGAGGCCGTGCGTTCAAGTCTTGAAGTCAAGATGCGCCTCCGGCGAAGGCGTGGCTCACGCCTGCCCGAGAATTGCCCAGTCACACAGTGAAGTATTGAAGATCGAGCAAAAAGCCGTCAGGCCGGGCGGCGTGCCTCCCGGCGAATCCGCTGGCTGATCACCTTCGACACGCCGTCGCCCTGCATCGAGACCCCGTACAGCGCGTCGGCGACCTCCATCGTGCGCTTCTGATGCGTGATCACGATGAGCTGGGAGCTCTCCTGCAGCTCCTCCATGATGCGGATCAGACGCTGGAGGTTGGTGTCGTCCAGCGCCGCCTCGACCTCGTCCATGACGTAGAACGGGCTCGGCCGCGCCTTGAAGATGGACACCAGCAGGGCAACGGCCGTAAGGGATCTCTCCCCTCCCGACAGCAGCGAGAGCCGCTTGACCTTCTTGCCCGGCGGCCGGGCCTCGACGTCGAGACCCGTCGTCAGCATGTTGTCCGGATCGGTGAGGACGAGCCGCCCCTCGCCCCCGGGGAAGAGCCGCGAGAAGACGCCCTCGAATTCACGGGCGGTGTCGCGGAACGCCTCGGTGAAGACCTGCTCGACCCGCTCGTCGACCTCCCTGATGACCTGCATCAGGTCGGCGCGGGTCTTCTTCAGGTCTTCGAGCTGCTCCGAGAGGAACTTGTGCCGTTCCTCCAGCGCCGAGAACTCCTCCAGGGCGAGCGGATTCACCTTCCCGAGTTGCTGGTACGCCCGTTCGGCCGCCTTCAGCCTCTTCTCCTGCTCCGCCCTGACGAACGCCTTCGGAAGGTTGCGCGGATGCCCGGGATCGGCCGGCAGCTCCTCTCCCTCGGCGGCGGGCGACGGCGGTACCGGCTGTTCCGGCCCGTACTCGGCCGCCAGCGCGGCCGGCTCGACGCCGAAGTCCTCCAGGGCCTTCGCCTCGACCTGCTCCATCCGCAGCCGTTTCTCGGCCCCGAGCACCTCACCGCGGTGCACCGAGTCGGTGAGCTTGTCGAGCTCGCTCTTGAGGTCGCGCCCCCGGCCGCGCTCCGCGGCGAGCTCCCGCTCCCGCTCCGCCTTCGCCGCCTCGGCCCGGGTCCGCTCCTCGTCCGCCCGTACGACCGACACGTCGATGTGGGCGAGCAGCTGCCGGGCTCCCGACGCCACGGCCTGGGCGACGGCCGCCTCGTGGCGCAGCCGGGCGCGGCGCCGCTCGGCCCGGGCGCGGGCCTCCCGCTCGGCGCGTGCCCCCCGGTCCAGGGAGTCCGCCCGGCCGGCCAGCGCCTTGACCCGCTCCTCGTGGGTGCGGGCCTGGAGGCGTGCCTCCATCTCGGTCTGGCGCGCGTTGGCCCCGTCTGCGGCGAGCCGGTCCCGTACCGAGGTGTCCGGCTCCTCCTCGACGGGCGTCTCCTGGGCGACCAGCAGGCGTTCCGCCAGCTCCCCGGCCTCCTCGGTGGCCCGCTCCAGCGCCTCCTGCGCCCGGAGCGCGGCGGCCGTCGTGCGCTCCGCCTCCCCCACGGCGCCGCGCGCCTGCCCGGCGAGGCGTCCCAGCTGCTGCGCGACCCCCGACTTCTCGCGGTCCGCTGCCCTGCGCCGCTCCCCCAGCTCCTCCACCAGGGCAGCCGCGTCGCCCCGCCGGGCGGCCGCGGCGCGCTGGGCCGAGGCGAGTTCCTCGCACCGCACCTCCAGCTCCGCCCGTTCGGCGGCCGCCTCGTCGACGGACGCCTGCACTTCGAGCAGGCTGGGAGCCCCGGCAGACCCGCCGTGCGCGAAGTGGGCGCCCAGGACATCGCCCTCGGCGGTGACCGCGGTCAGACCCGGGTGGGCCGCGACCAGTTCCTCGGCGTCCTCCAGCGTCCCGACCACGACCATGTCACGCACCAGGCGCCGTACGTGGCCGAGCAGTTCGGCCGGCCCGTGCAGCAGACCCGCCACCTGGGGCGCGGGGCCGTCCCCGGTGGCGACGGCGACCCCGGCCGGGGAGGGAGCGGGCTGTGCGGCGGACACCGCCGGGCCGTGCTCCGTCCCCGAGGACTGCCCGGGCACCTGGCCCGTGGCGGCGGTGGCCGGCGGCCCCTGAGGATGCTCCGCCCCCTGCGCGGGCACCAGTCCCGGGGCGCCACCGCCCGCCACCAGCGCCGCGCGGCCCGCGTCCTGCTTGCGCAGCAGACGGATCGCCTCCGCGGCCGTGGCCGGGTCCGTCACCGCGACGGCGTCGGCAGCCGCGCCCAGCGCCGCCGCCACCGCGACCTCGTGCCCCGGAGACACGGTGACCAGCTCGGCCAGCGGGCCGAGCAGACCCGGGAGCCGGTCGCCCGCACCCAGCAGCACCCCGGTGCCGTCCTTGCGGCGGAGCCCCAGCGCCAGGGCATCGTGCCGGGCGGAGACGGCCGCGCGGCTGCGCTCGGCAGCGGAGACCGCCTCGCGCGCGGCGCCCAGCGCCGCCTCGGCCGTCGCGAGCTCCCGCTTGGCCTCCCCGTGCCGCTCCGTCAGTTCGGCGTCACCCGCGTCCATCCCGTCGACCTCGGCCTTGAGCTGCTCGTACTCCTCCTGCGCGGCGACCGCCCGCTCCTGCGCCTCGTCGCGCGAGGCGGCCAGCCGGTCGATCTCGGCCTGCGCCGAAGCCGCCCGGCTACGGGCGGCGTTGACCTGCCCGGTCAGCCGCGCCAGCCCTTCGCGCCGGTCGGCGATGGCGCGGGCTGCGTCCCGCAGCCGTCGCTCCTCGGCGGCGAGCTGCCGCTCCAGCTCCGACCGGTGCGCCGTGGTGTCCTCCAAGGCGTGCTCCGCCGCTTCGAGGGCCGCCTCGAGCTCCGCCTCCTGCTCACGGATCCGCGCGGCCTCGCGCTCCATGTCCTCGGGATCGCGGCCGCGCCGTTCCTCGTCGGGGGCGCCGGTGGCGCTCTTCACCCGGGCGTCGGCGAGCGAGATCGTGCCCCGTACCCGCTCGGCGAGCTGGGAGAGTTCGTACCAGGTCTGCTGGGCCCGCTGCAGCCGCGGCGCCAGCCGCCGTACCTCGTCCTCCAGGTCCGCCTCGCGGGCGAGCGCCGCCTTGAGTTCGGCCTCGGCGCTCTCCTTGCGCTGTTTGAGCGCCGCCTCGTCGGCGATCTCGCCGCGCAGCGCCTCACGCAGTCCCACCAGGTCGTCGGCGAGGAGCCGCAGCCTGGCGTCGCGGAGGTCGGCCTGGATGACGGCGGCCCTGCGGGCGACGGCCGCCTGCCGTCCGAGCGGCTTGAGCTGGCGGCGCAGCTCGTCGTTGAGGTCCTGGACGCGTGCGAGGTTGGCCCCCATCGCCTCCAGCTTCCGGGCCGCCTTCTCCTTGCGTCTGCGGTGCTTGAGCACACCCGCGGCCTCTTCGATGAAGGCGCGGCGTCCGGTCGGGTCGGCGTGCAGGACGGAGTCGAGCCGGCCCTGGCCGACGATGACGTGCATCTCCCGGCCGATACCGGAGTCGGAGAGGAGTTCCTGGATATCGAGCAGCCGGCAGGTGTCGCCATTGATCTGGTATTCGCTGCCGCCGTTGCGGAACATGATCCGTGTGATCGTCACTTCGGCGTACTCGATGGGAAGCGCGCCGTCGGAATTGTCGATGGTCAGCGACACTTCGGCGCGGCCGAGCGGTGGCCTGCCGGTGGTACCGGCGAAGATCACGTCTTCCATCTTGCCGCCGCGCAATGATTTGGCGCCCTGCTCGCCCATGACCCACGAGAGCGCGTCCACCACATTGGATTTACCCGACCCATTGGGGCCGACGACGCAGGTGATCCCCGGTTCGAACCGAAGGGTCGTGGCGGAGGCGAATGATTTGAAACCACGCAGGGTCAGGGCCTTGAGGTGCACGCCGCCGGACTCTACCTTTCACTCTCGGTTTCGCTGATGAAGGTGCAGGGCACATCAGACGTTAAGCGAAGAGCGAGGGACCGGGGGCGGGCCGGGGGAAAGAAAGAAGGGACGCCGAAGCGTCCCTTGTACATCACGCGCGACACCGCTCATGCGGCGTTCACGCACAGCCCTGCGTGACGGATCGCGGATCGGCCTGCCCCGGGGTGATCCCGGTGGCGCAGGACGGCGATCCGTGACGAAGGCATTTCGTGGTTGTCCCGAGCAGCTGGCACGTTCGGCCCGACCGGCCCCGGCAGGGCCTTGGCGGTCAGGTCAGCGCGGGCTCCGCCTGGGGTACGTCGATGTCGATGCTGTCGAGCAGCGACTCCTGGTGGTGGGCGGCGGCGTTGAGCGCGTCGTTCTCGTCCTGGATCCGTACGAGCTCGGATTCCAGGTCCTGGACACGCTTCTGAAGCCGTCGCATCTCGGCGAGGAGTCGCGGGTCGGAACCGCCGACGTAACCGAGAAGCGCCTTTGCCATGATGGATGGTCCTCCACACTGAGTGACCGACCGAATGCGGTGTGGGTCGTGGAAATCGCACCCGCGGTGTTCGGCAGTGCTGGATCTCCACTGCTGTTCTGCTGTCTCCAGCTCTGCCGAGCAGCTGAGGTGCGCGGGGTTTTCAGCGTCTCACCAAAAAGTTTGACGGTCAACACGATCACACGCCGACGGCCGGGAGTCCCGGGGGCGCGCGGCTTGTCGATCATGCGGCGCGACTCTCCTGCGGGCACCCGGAAGGGAAGGAGATCTTCGTCGGAGGCGCAGCCTTGCACGACATCTACTTCTTGGCAACCATGCGCCGCCGCCCCGCGCTTTCGCAGGTCATTTCGGGTGCGATGTCCGCCGGGCCCTCCCGGTCACGTCCGGCGTCCCGCCGGACACGGAGCGGATCCGCGCCATTCGCCCGCGCCGTCGTCAGCGGATCGCGAATCCCTCATAACCACCGCGGGGCGTGTCCCAGATCTCAGTGACTCCGTCCACGCGGCCGGGTGTGTCGTCGGAGCCGAGCCAGTCGAGCAGACGGTGGCAATTCTCACGCGGCCCTTCCGCCACCACCTGCACCCGGCCGTCGTCGAGATTGAGGGCGAAGCCGGTGAGTCCGCCGATCTCCAAAGCATTTGCCCTGGTGAACCAGCGAAACCCTACTTGCTGCACTCGGCCGCGTACCCATACGACGAGGCGCGCATCTGTGTTCATGCCCGAACGCTAACGGGCCAATTGCACAAGGAGCACGGCGCCCCAATCCGCCATGGCGTAAGGTCCCCTCGCAATAGCTCACCCGAACGGGTGAGTTTGATCAAGAATACGGTGACGTCGCAACGACGCCCGGAGCACGAGGAAGGCACAGCGCATGGGACGCCATCGACGCGCAGGCGCAGCCCCGGCCGCTGAGCAGCACGCGGCAGAAGCGGCGGGCGGGACCCGGAGTGCACGCCGTAAGAAGCGGGTGCGACGCCCCGTACGCGCCGGGCTCCTCGGCGTCTCGGCCGCCGTGGCCGTCGGCGCCGTCGCCGTCGCCTCCGGCCTCGTGCCCGGCGGCGACACCTACAGCGTCAGCGGCGGACCGGCCGCCGACCAGGTCCGCTCGGGCGGCGGCCCGGATCTGCTGACCCAGGGGGACGCCTCGGCGAAGCCGACCGCCGGGACCTCGGCCCCGGCCGAAGCCGGCAGCAGCGCGGGTTCCTCGGCCGCACCGTCGGCGTCGCCCTCCGCCACCCCGAGCACGAAGCCGAGCGGCAAGCCCTCGGCGAGCCCCTCGAAGCGGGCTGTGAAGACGCCGGAGCGGACGAAGGCTCCCGCACCGGAGAAGACGGCGTCGTCCCGCCCCGCCACCAAGGCCCCCACCGCCACGAAGACCCCGTCGTCCGCCCCGACGCGCACGGCCACCGCGCCGTCGAGCCCCGCCTCGACGTCCGCGCAGGCGGCGGTGCTCGCCCTGGTCAACGAGGAACGTGCGAAGGTCGGCTGCAGCCCGGTCACCAGGAGCGCACCGCTGACCGCGCTCGCCCAGGCCTTCAGCGAGGACATGGCCGCGCGCGACTTCTTCGGCCACACGGACCCCGACGGGGCGACCCCGTGGGACCGTGCCGCGGCCGCCGGTGTCGAGGGGCTCGGCGGCGAGAACATCGCCCGCGGCCAGGCCGACGCGCAGGCCGTGATGGACGCCTGGATGAACAGCGAGGGCCACCGCGCGAACATTCTCAACTGCGACTACAAGACGCTGGGCGTCGGCGTGCACCTCGGCGCCGGCGGGCCCTGGTGGACGCAGGACTTCGGCTTCTGAGAAGTCGGCGGATCACGGATTTCCGCTCGTCCCCCCGGGGCCTCGGTACCCGGGGGCATCGGTACCCCTGGCCCCGCTGAGAGCCTGATGCCCCGCGTCCCGGAGCACCGATGCCTGTCGCGCTGCGTGGGGGCCCTCTTGGTTACGGGGGCGGCTCGCACACTCGGTGGCCGAAGCGATCACCGCTGGATCCGGCGCCCCCGACCCGCAGCTGTCGCCGGCGCGGCCGGGCGCTCGCCGCTGCGGGGACATCCGGCTGAACGGCACCGAGGGCGCTCGTGGTGCCCGCCACCGCCAGGACCGTAGGGGCGCACCGACGGTGCGGCCCTCATCGGCACGTCCGGCCTACCCGAACGCGCACGGACCTCGCCTCCGTGGTCACATCGGATAGCTGCGGGCGCCGATCGCCGCACCCTCACGTAGTTCTGGACGAAGTCGTCCCCGCAGGACAGAAAGGGATTCGACCATGGACCTGAAACTTGAGGTGCTCGTCCTCCCGGTCGCCGACATCGAGCGCGCGAAGAGCTTCTACACCAGGCTGGGCTTCCGCGAGGACATGGACGCCAACGACGGTGACTACCGGGTGATCCAGTTCACCCCGCCGGGTTCGGATGCCTCGGTCATCTTCGGCAAGGGAATCAAAGCCACGGCCGCCCCGGTACAGAACATCCTCCTGGCCGTTCTCGACATCGAGGAAGCTCGCGCGGACCTCATCACGCGCGGCATCGAGGTGTCCGAGATCTTCCATGACACGAGCGGCATCTTCCATCACGCGGAGGACGCCTACCTGGTGGCGGGCCCGCAACCGCAGCGCGGCAGCTACGGCTCCTACGCCTCCTTCAGCGACCCGGACGGCAACGGCTGGGTACTGCAGGAGATCACGGAGAGACTGCCGGGGCATGAAGGGGCGCTCCCCAGGCGCTGAGACCGCGCCGTGGCGGCGGCGCCCCCGCCGCTGCCCGGGAGTGAGCGCTGCACAGGCGTAGGCTCTCGGGCATGGCTCTGGCAGAGACGGAACACCCGCCCGGCGAAGCGTCGCCGTTCGACGTCTTCTCACGGCAGTGCCCCTCGCGCGGGACGCTGGAGCACGTCACGGGCCGCTGGGGCGGTCTGACCCTGGGCGCGCTGTACGAGAGCGGGTCCCGTTTCAACGAGCTGCGCCGCCGGATCGACGGGGTCAGCGAGAAGATGCTCTCCCTGACGCTGCAGGCACTTGAGCGCGACGGTCTGGTGCACCGGGAGGCCCAGCTCACCAATCCGCCGCGCGTCGACTACGAACTGACGCCCCTGGGGCGCGAGGTCGCGGGCCGGCTGCTGGACCTCATCCAGCTCGTCGAGGGCCGGATGCCCGAGGTCATCGAGTCCCGGGAGCGCTACGACGCGGCCCGGGGTGCCTGAGGCCCCGCGGCGCTCTCAGATCCGCGGCGGGCGCTGGCAGCGGGGACAGAAGTAGCTGGACCGGTTCATCCAGGGACGACGGCGGATCGGTGTGCCGCACCGGTGGCAGGGTTCGTCCTCACGTCCGTACGCGTCCAGCGACCGGTCGAAGTAGCCGGACTGGCCGTTCACGTTGACGTAGAGGCTGTCGAAGCTGGTCCCGCCCTGGGCCAGGGCCTCCCGCATCACCTCGCGGACGTGGGTGAGCAGCTCCGCGGTCCTCGGGCGGGTCAGGGTGGCCGTCGGCCGCTCGTAGTGGAGACGGGTGCGCCAGAGCGCCTCGTCGGCGTAGATGTTGCCGACCCCGCTGATCAGGGACTGGTCGAGCAGGGCGCGCTTGACCGTGGTGCGGCGCAGACGCAGCGCCACGTGGAACGCCTCGTCGTCGAAGGCCGGGTCGAGGGGGTCGCGGGCGATGTGCGCGATGACGTCGGGCAGCCCGTCGGGGGTGTTCCCATGGACCGACAGCCCGCCGAAGGTCCGCTGGTCCACGAAGCGCAGCTCGGTGCCGAGGTCGTCGTCGAAGCCGATACGGATCCGCAGGTGCTTCTCGTCCGCCGCCGCGGTGGGCTGCACGAGGAGCTGACCGCTCATACCGAGGTGGCCGAGCATCGACGAGTCCGCCTCGTCGAGAGGGACCCACAGGTACTTCCCGCGCCGCATCGCCGTGCCGAGGCGCAGACCCCGCAGCCGCGCGGCGAAGTCCGCCCCGCCCGCGAGGTGCCGGCGGACCGCACGCGGGTGCAGGACCTCGACGTCCTTCACGGTGCGGCCGGAGACCCAGCGCTCCAGACCGCGCCGTACGACTTCGACCTCGGGCAGTTCGGGCACGGCGGACACTCCTTCGAAGGGAACGGGACAGCGAAAGCCCCCCGGTGCACATGGCACCGAGGGGCTCCCTTACGGGTCAGGCCGGAGCCGCGCCCGAGTTCGGCGACGGGTCGGCAGGGGTGTCGGCGACCCCTCCGTCGGCAGCGGCCTTCGCCGCCGCCTCCCGCGCCTCCGCGGCGGCGCTGATCTCGCGCCAGGCGGACTCCGCCGCCTGCTGCTCCGCTTCCTTCTTGCTACGGCCGGTGCCGGTGCCGTACGAGACACCACCGACGCGAGCAGCAGCAGTGAAGGTCTTCTCGTGATCGGGGCCGGTCTCCGTGACGAGGTACTCGGGGACTCCGAGGCTCTCGCTCGCGGTGAGCTCCTGGAGACTGGTCTTCCAGTCCAGGCCGGCTCCGAGGCTCGAGGACCTGTCGATCAGCGGGTCGAAGAGCCGGTGCACCAGCTCCGAGGCCGCGCCGAGGCCCTGGTCGAGATAGACCGCGCCGATCACCGCTTCAAGGGTGTCGGCGAGGATGGACGCCTTGTCCCGGCCCCCCGTGCCCTCTTCACCGCGGCCGAGCCGGATGAAGGAGCCGAGTTCGAGGCCGCGGCCCACTTCCGCAAGTGCACGCGAGTTGACCACCGCGGCCCGCAACTTGGCCAGCTGGCCTTCGGGCAGGTCGGGGTGGGTGCGGTACAGCGTGTCCGTGACCACCAGGCCGAGCACGGAATCCCCGAGGAATTCCAGCCGCTCGTTGGTGGGCAGACCGCCGTTCTCGTATGCGTACGAACGGTGGGTCAGCGCACGCACCAGAAGGGCGGACTCGAGGTGATACCCGAGCCGCCCTTCCAGAAGCGTGTGGGACGAGGCTGTGTTGATGTTGTCTGCCTGCTTCTTGGCGCTGGACAACTCAGACATCGGGCCTCTCACCAGCCGCTCAGACCTCGAGGACCTGGCGCTTGTTGTAGGTGCCGCAGCTCGGGCACGCAATGTGCTGGAGCTTCGGCTCCTGGCAACGCTCGCACGAAACCAGGGTGGGGACCGCAGCCTTCCACTGCGACCGGCGGTGGCGCGTGTTGCTGCGCGACATCTTCCGCTTCGGAACAGCCACGGCTACTTCTCCTGCTTCTCGTCGACGCCAGGTTCGGCGCCGCCCATGTTGTCCTTCTCGCCGTCCTGAACGGTCTCGGCGAGTCCTTGCAGTGCCGCCCAACGGATGTCGGCGACGTCGTGGTGATGGTCCGGATTCTCGTCCAGCCTGATTCCGCATTCGGAACACAGACCGGCACAGGTCTCCTTGCACACCGGCTGCAGCGGCAGTGCGAGCACCACCGCGTCACGCAGCACAGGCTCGAGGTCGAACGAATCGTCCTCGAGGAAAAACCTGTCCTCGTCGTCCTCGGCGTCGTCGACCGGGTCCGCGGTCCTGCTGCGGTTCCGGTCATCGGCGTCAGGGTACGAGAACATCTCCTGGAAGTCCGCTTCGACCTCGAGGGTCAGCGGCTCCAGACACCTTACGCACTCCCCCTCGGCCGTCGCACGGGCGGTGCCTGTGACGAGCACCCCTTCCATGACCGATTCGAGGCGGAGGTCCAGCGCCAGGGGCGCGTTCTCCGGAACTCCGACGACCCCGTCGATGCCGAGGTCCTTCGGTGCTTCCGCCGTGCGGGTCAGCCGCTTCTGGGTACCCGGACGCCGGCCCAGCTCGCGCGTATCGAACACGAGAGGGCTGCGGTGGTCGAGGTGGCCGTTCAGGGCTTTTCCTGCTTTCGAGATCATGTGCGTGGTGCGGCTTCGGGAGGGCCACCCCTGTCCGGACGGAATGAGGGCAGCCGGGATCGCGGACATACGCGCGACCGAACAGCCAGGATACTGGACGTACCGCCCAGCTCCCAATCCGGTACGGTCCGCTCCGGTCAGCGGCCCTGCTCGTAGCGGCGCAGCTGCTCCAGGTCGATCATGCTGGTGTCGAAGAGACTGGTCTCGTCGAGCGCGCTCTCGCCCTGCTGCCCGGGCACCTGGCCCTGCTGCGGCCAGTACTCCTGCTGCCCGCCGGGGTCGTACGCCTGCTGCTGGTACGCGTACGGGTCGGCCTGCTGCTGCGGGTAGCCGTAGCCGTCCTGGAGCTGCTGCTGGTCCTGGTAGCCGTACTGCGCGTACTGCGGCTCGGCTCCGGGCTGGGCGGGGAAGGCCGTCTGCGCGGGGTCCTGGTAGCCGGCCACCGGCGCGTAGTCCTGCTGGACGGGCTCCGCGTAGGGCTGGTGGACCGGTTCCGCGTAGTCCGGCTGCCGGGGGATCTGCTGCGGCTCGGGGGTGGCGAGTTCCGCGAGGCCCGCCCAGTGGTCCTCGTCGCTGGTGTGCTGCCGGCCGCCGGCCGCGTCCTGGGCGGCCATGTGCGCGCCGAGGTCGTCGGTGGCGACCCGCCCGTGCAGCTTCTGCCGGCCCCGGCCGACGGCTTCCAGCGTCTTGGCGAGCACGGCCTCGAAGGCGCCGAGCTTGGTGTCCACGTAGTCGTCCGCGCGCCGCCTGAGCGTGTCGGGGTCGGCACTGCGCTCGGGGGCCTCGGCGAAGTCGGGGTCCTGGTAGCCCTGCTCGTCGAGTCCTTCGCCGCGCCCGAGCAGCTTCTCCCGGCCCCGGTCGACGGACCCGATGGTCTTGGTGAGGACGACCTCGAAGTTGGCGAGCTTGCTGTCGACGTACTCGTCGGCCTCCGCGCGGACCTCGTCGGCCTCCCTGCGGGCCTCGGACAGGATCCGGTCGGCCTCGGCCTGGGAGCGCTGGGCCACCTCCGTGCCCGAGATCAGCGAGCCGCGCTCGGCGTGGGCGGACTCGATGATCCGGTCGGCCTCCTGCCGGGCCTGCTCCACGAGCTGCTCCCGGCCGCCGATGAGCTCCTGGGCGTGCGCGAGCGAGCCGGGCAGCGCCTCGCGCACCTCCTCCAGCAGCGCGAGCAGTTCGGCCCGGTTGACCACGCAGGACGCCGACATGGGCATGGACCGGGCGCTGCCGACCGTTTCGACGATCTCGTCGAGCTTCTTCTGCACGTCCACCGTGTGCTCGCCACTCTCTGCCGCTGTTGGAGACGGACGGGACGACTGTACGGCCAGTCGCCTCCCGTCCGACACCTGGTGACGGACGGTCAGCGCATCACTTCTCGCTGAGACGCTCGGTGAGTGCGCGGTGGACCGTGGGCGGCAGCAGGTGCGCCACGTCGCCGCCCCAGGTGGCGACCTCCTTGACCAGGGAGGACGAGAGGAAGCTGTAGGTCGGGTTGGTCGGCACGAACAGCGTCTCGACACCGGAGAGGCCGTTGTTCATCTGGGCCATCTGCAGCTCGTAGTCGAAGTCGCTGACCGCCCGCAGCCCCTTCACGATCGCGGGGATGTCGCGCTGCTTGCAGAAGTCGACGAGCAGCCCGTGGAAGGACTCGACCTCGACGTTTCCGAAGTCCGCCGTGACCTCGCGGATCATCTCGATCCGCTCGTCGACCGTGAAGAGGCCCTTCTTGGACTGGTTGATCATCACGGCGACGTGCACGACGTCGTACAGCTTCGAGGCTCGACCGATGATGTCGAGATGTCCGTTGGTGATGGGGTCGAACGACCCCGGACAGACGGCGCGGCGCAACGTGGTTCCCTCGCTCTCCGGTGCGGTCATCGTGCGTCTTCGCACGTAGAGGCGGCGCGACCGTACCAAAGCGTGGCCTCGCCGTAGCGGCGGGCCCGTAGCGGCTCGAAACCGTCGGGCCAGCCGAATTCGCCGCCTCTCGTGCTCCGTTCCACCGTGACGAGGGCGTCGCCCGTGAGCCAGCCCTGGGCACGGAGTGTGAGCAGGATCTCCCGAAGATCGTCGTCGGTGACGGCGTACGGCGGGTCGAGGAACACCACGTCGTACGGCTCCGAGGGCGCGGGCCCCGCGACGACCTGTTCCGCCCGCCCCGCACGGAACTCCGCACCGGGCAGACCGAGGGTCCGGATGTTGTCGCGGACGGTGCGCGCGGCCTTGGCGTCCGCCTCCACGAGCAGCGCGTGGACGGCGCCGCGGGAGAGGGCTTCCAGGCCCACGGCGCCGGAGCCGGCGTACAGGTCGGCGAGGCGGATGCCGTCGATGGTGCCGAGGAGCGCCGCCCAGGTGGAGAACAGGCCCTCGCGCGCACGGTCGGATGTGGGGCGGGTGCCGGTGCCGGGCGGGACGGCCAGGCGGCGTCCGCCGGCCGTGCCGGCGATCACGCGGGTCATGGGTGTCTGGTCCTCGGGTCGCGGGCGGCGCACCGGACGGGACGTGCGCCGTGCTCCCCACGATATGGCGTCCCCGGGTTTCCGCCCGGTCACCCCCGTCACCCCTTGTCGAGGTACTCCTCCCGGTCCTTGTCCAGCAGCGCGTCCAGCGCGATGCGCAGCTCGGGGAGCCGGTCGAGGTCCGGGTCGTCGGCGACGACCCGGACGGCCTCCTCGCGGGCCGCCGCGATGACCTCCTCGTCGTCGATGACGCTGAGCACCCGCAGGGAGGAGCGGACGCCGGACTGGGCCTGGCCGAGGACGTCGCCCTCCCGCCGCTGTTCGAGGTCGATGCGGGACAGCTCGAAGCCGTCCAGGGTCGCGGCGACGGCGGAGAGCCTGGCCCGGGCGGGGCTCGCCTCGTGGGCCTCGCTGACCAGCAGGCAGAGGCCGGGGGCGCTGCCGCGGCCGACGCGGCCCCTGAGCTGGTGCAGCTGGGACACCCCGAAGCGGTCGGCGTCCATGATCACCATCGCGGTGGCGTTCGGGACGTTCACACCGACCTCGATGACCGTGGTGGCGACGAGGACGTCGGCCTGGCCGGCGGCGAAGCGCCGCATGACGTCGTCCTTGTCGTCCGGCGCCATCCTGCCGTGCAGGACCTCGATACGCAGACCGCTCAGCGGGCCCCGGGCGAGCTGCGCGGCGATGTCCAGCACGGCGAGCGGCGGGCGCTTCTCGGGGTCCTCGGCGGGGGCGGCCGGCTTCCTGGCCCCCTTGCCCTTCTTCTCCGCCGCCTCGTCCGCCTCGTCGCCGATGCGCGGGCAGACGACGTACGCCTGGTGGCCGTTGGCGACCTCTTCGCGGACCCGCTCCCAGGCGCGGTCGAGGAAGTGGGGCTTGTCCTTGGCGGGCACGACGTGGCTGGCGATCGGGGAGCGCCCGGCCGGCAACTGGTCGAGCACGGAGGTCTCCAGGTCGCCGAAGACCGTCATCGCAACCGTGCGCGGAATGGGTGTGGCGGTCATGACGAGCAGGTGCGGGGGCTGCTTGCCCTTGGAGCGCAGGGCGTCGCGCTGCTCCACCCCGAAGCGGTGCTGCTCGTCCACGACGACCAGGCCGAGGTCGTGGAAGCCGACCTTGTCCTCGATCAGCGCGTGGGTGCCGATGACGAGTCCCGCCTCGCCCGTGACCAGGTCGAGGAGTGCCTGACGGCGGGCGGCCGTGCCCATGGAGCCGGTGAGCAGGACGACCTTGGTGCCGAGGTCGGAGCCGCCCAGCATGCCTCCTTCGGCCAGCGCGCCCATCATCTCGGTGATCGAGCGGTGGTGCTGCTGGGCGAGCACCTCGGTGGGGGCGAGCATCGCGGCCTGTCCGCCCGCGTCGACGACCCGGAGCATGGCCCGCAGCGCGACCAGTGTCTTGCCGGAGCCGACCTCGCCCTGGAGCAGCCGGTGCATGGGGTGTTCCGTCGCGAGGTCGCCGAAGATCTCCTCGGTGACCTTCTGCTGGCCCTCGGTGAGGGTGAAGGGGAGCGTGGCGTCGAAGGCGTCGAGGAGCCCTCCGGGCACGGGCTTCCTGGCCACCGCCGGAAGCTGGGTGTCGGCGTACCTGCGGCGGGCGAGGGCGACCTGGAGGACGAAGGCCTCGTCCCAGCGCAGCCGGTCACGCGCGGCCGCGATGTCCGCCTTGGTCTGCGGGCGGTGGATCCTGAGCAGCGCCTCGGGCAGCGGGACGAAGCCGCGCCCCTCGCGCAGCGACCCGGGCAGCGGGTCGACGGCCTCCTGCGCGCTGGGCAGGACGGTGTCGACGGCCTTGGCGATGCGCCAGGAGTCGAGCTGCTTACAGGCGGGGTAGATCGGCAGCAGCCGGCCCGCGAAGGCGTCGACGGCCTCGGCCACGCCGGCCTCCTCGTCGCCGTCCTGCGCGTCGAGGAGCTGGTAGGTGGGGTGGGCGAGCTGCATCTTCCGGTTGAACACGGAGGCCTTGCCGGCGAACATGGCGCGCCGCCCGGGCAGCAGCTCCTTGTGGGGCTTGTGGACGCCGTGCCCGAAGAAGACGAGCTGGAGCCTGCCGCTGCCGTCGGTGAGGGTCACTTCGAGGCGCTTGCCCCGGCCGTTGTTGAACATCATGATCCGCGCGTCGGCGACCTGGGCGACGACCGTGACGTGCTCGTCCAGCGGGAGGTCGGTGAGCGCCGTGAGCCGGCCGCGCTCCTCGTACCGTCGCGGGTAGTGGTGGAGGAGGTCACCGACCGTGTGCAGGCCGAGGTGTTCGGCCATCACCTTCGCGGTGGCTCCGCCGAGCAGCTTCTTCAGGGGTTCATCAAAAGCGGACACGCGCTCCATTGCACACCACGGCACCGACAGATGTCGCCGGGCACGGCGCGGGCCAGGGTGTCACTCGACGCCGATGAGCAGGGGCGCGGTCTGGTGGCCGCCCCGGTAGACGACGGTGTCGACGGCCAGGTAAGCCTCGCGCACGTACGCGGCCAGGGCGTCGGCGAGGGTGTCGGGGACGTCCTCCCCCAGGACCAGGGTGACGAGTTCGCCGCCGGAGGACAGCATGCGGTCGAGGACGGTGCGGGCGGTGGCGGGGACGTCCTCCCCGATGACGGCGACGTCCCCGTCGATCAGCCCGAGGATGTCGCCGGCCTGGCAGATGCCCGCCATCGTCCACGACTGGCGCTCGGCGACGGCCAGTTCGGCGTACCGGGTGGCGCCGGCCGCGGCGGTCATGGCGACGACGTCCTCGTCGAAGCCGCGGCCCGGTTCGTGGACGGCGAGGGCGGCGATGCCCTGGACGGCGGCGCGGGTGGGGACCAGGGCGACGCGGATGCCTTCGGTCCTGGCCTGCTCGGCGGCGGCCGCCGCCGTGTGCCGCAGCTGCGCGTCGTTGGGCAGCAGGACGACCTCGCGGGCGTGGGCCCGGCGGATCGCGTCGACCAGTTCGCCGCTGGCGGGCGGCTCGCCGGGGCGGGCCAGGACGGTGGTCGCACCGGCGTCGGTGCACAGGCCGGAGAGTCCGTCGCCGGGTACGACGAGGACGACCGCGCGCTGGACCGGTTCGCGGTGGGCGCGGATCCGGTCGGCGGCGAAGTGGGTGATCCGGATCCGGTAGGGCCGCCCCGCCTCGACACCGGCCTCGACGGCCGCACCGGCGTCGTCGACGTGGACGTGGACGTTCCACAGGCCGTCGCCGCCGACCACGACGAGTGAGTCCCCGAGGGCGTCCAGCCGGCTCCGCAGCCCGGCCACGGCGTCGTCGGTGGCCTCCAGCAGGTAGATGACCTCGAAGGCGGCGCCGCCGTCCGGGTCCGCGTCGCCGCAGTCCCCGGTCCCCGCCGGCGGGCCGGGTGCCGGGGGGACGGCGCGTTCCGCGGGGCGCCCGCCGGCGGCTTCCAGCAGGGCTCCGAGCACGGCGACCAGCCCCTGTCCGCCCGCGTCCACGACGCCCGCGCGGCCGAGGGCGGCCAGCTGGCCGGGGGTGGCGGCCAGGGCCGCCAGGGCGCCCGCGTACGCCGCGTCGAGCACGTCCGTGAGGCCCGCGCCGGCGGGCGTGGCTCCGGCCTCCTCGGCGGCTGCCGCGGCGACGGTCAGCATCGTGCCCTCGACGGGGTGGGCGACGGCCTTGCGCGCGGCGGCGGCGGCCTCCGCGAGGGCGGTCCGCAGGTGAGGTGCGTCACCCGCCTCGGCCAGTACTCCGGCCATGCCCCGCAGCAACTGCGCCAGGATGGTGCCGGAGTTCCCCCGGGCGCCGATCAGTGCCCCGTGCGCCATGGCCCGTACGACGTCGGCGGGCGCCGGGAGTGTGGAACCGGTCTCGTGGGCGGCGAACACCGCCTCGACCGCGGCCGCCGCGGATTCCACGGTCAGGTAGAGGTTGGTGCCCGTGTCCCCGTCGGCGACGGGGTAGACGTTGATGGCGTCGATCGCCGAACGCTCCCGGCCCAGGGCCTCCAGGCTCAGCGAGCACCAGGTGCGCACCGCGACGGCGTCCAGAACGTCGTGGGACTGCGGCACCGTTGGTCCTCCTTGGGGCGGCCGTGGGGGGCTGGCTGAACCGCAGAGTAGTCCTCGCCCGCAGGTCCGGCGGGCACAGGTGCGGGGAGGAGGGCCCGGGAAGCCGTGGTAGTTTCGTATCTCCGACGCAGGCGTTGTATGCTGCTTCGGTTGCCCGACGAAAGTCGGGACATTCCTCCGGTACCGCCACTTCAGTAAAATGATTCCGGCGCGCCGGAATTCACTGTAAGTGCATCTGAAGTCTTTGGAGTGACCCGTGGCTGCCAACTGCGACGTTTGCGGCAAGGGGCCGAGCTTCGGCAACAGCATTTCGCACTCGCACCGCCGTACGTCCCGTCGCTGGAATCCCAACATCCAGCGCGTGCGTGCCGTGGTCGGTCGGACGCCGAAGCGGCTCAACGTCTGCACCTCGTGCATCAAGGCCGGCAAGGTCGCGCGCTGACGTCCCCGTCGTAGCGCAGCCTTCCGGTTGCCCAAAAAGCCGGTCCACCTCGGTGGACCGGCTTTTTGCTGTCCTTCACCGTGCGGGCCGCTGCGCCCCGCCCCTCACCGTGCGGTGCGCAGCGCCCAGCCGTGATCGACGGGGCCTATGCCGCCGCCCAGCGCGAAGCCGGCCCGGATCGCGCCGGTGACGTACTCCTTCGCGCCCTTCACGGCCGTCGGCACGTCCTGCCCGCGGGCCAGTCCGCACGCGATGGCGGAGGCGAGGGTGCAGCCCGTGCCGTGGGTGTGGCTGTTGTCGTGCCGCGGTGCGCGCAGCCAGTGCTCCTCGGTCCCGTCGGTCAGCAGGTCGACGGCGTCGCCGGGCAGGTGGCCGCCCTTGATCACGACCCAGCGGGGTCCGTAGGCGAGGACTTCCGCGGCGGCTCTGCGCATCGAGGCCTCGTCGGTGACGGTGAGGCCGGTGAGCTGGGCCACCTCGTCGAGGTTGGGGGTGGCGACCGTGGCGACGGGCAGCAGTTTCGTGCGTACGGATTCGAGCGCTTCGGTGGCGAGCAGGGCGTCGCCGTGCTTGGAGACCCCGACGGGGTCGACGACGACCGGGGCCCGGGTGCCGGCGACGAGTTCCGCGACGGTCTCGACGAGTGCGGCGGACGCCAGCATGCCCGTCTTCACAGCCTGGACGCCGATGTCGTCGACGACGCTCCGGTACTGGGCGCGCACGGCGTCCACCGGGAGTTCCCAGGCGCCCTGCACACCCAGCGAGTTCTGGGCGGTCACGGCGGTGAGCACGCTCATCCCGTGGGTGCCGAGGGCGAGCATCGTCTTCAGGTCGGCCTGGATGCCCGCACCGCCGCCGGAGTCGGATCCGGCGACGGTGAGGACACGGGGCGGTATCGGGGCAGGTGCGGTCATGCCCCGGAATCTACTAGGGCGTGCTTGGGAAGGAGCGCCGTCCGGCCGCCGGGTGGGCGGGACTTCCCAAGCACGCCCTAAGCGTCCTCGATGGACCCGAAATGGTCCCAGCCGCCCTTGCTGGTCCAGGGGGCTCCGTCGACCGTGACCTGGGGCAGCGCCGACGGGTTGAGGACCTCGCCGATCACCTTCCAGCGGGCGGGGAGCTTCACGTCGGCGGGGAACGTCGCCACGATCGCGTGGTCCTCTCCCCCGGTGAGCACCCACTGCAGGGGGTCGACCCCGACGGCCTGCCCGATGTCCGACATCTGGGAGGGGATGTCGATGAGTCCGGAGCGCAGGTCGATGCGGACCTTGCTGGCCTCGGCGATGTGCCCGAGGTCCGCGACGAGCCCGTCGCTGACGTCCGTCATGGCGGTGGCGCCCAGTCCGGCCGCCGCCGGTCCCGCGTGGTACGGCGGTTCGGGGCGCCGGTGCGCCTCGACGAAGGCGCGGGGCGAGCGGAACCCGCGGGAGAGCACGGCGAATCCAGCGGCGGACCAGCCGAGCCAGCCGGTGACGGCGACGACGTCGCCGGGCCGGGCCCCGGAGCGGGTGACGGGTTCGTGGTTGCGCAGGTCACCGAGCGCGGTGATCGCGACGGTGATGGTGTCACCGCCGACGACGTCCCCGCCGACCACCGCCGCGCCGGCGACCTGGCATTCGTCCCGCAGCCCGTCCATCAGCTCGGCGGCCCAGGTGACCGGGAGGTCGGCGGGTACGACGAGGCCGAGGAGCAGCGCGGTGGGCACGGCTCCCATGGCCGCGATGTCGGCGAGGTTCTGGGCGGCCGCCTTGCGGCCGACGTCGTACGCGGTGGACCAGTCGCGGCGGAAGTGCCGCCCTTCCAGGAGGACGTCCGTACTGGCCACGACCCTGCGGTCGGGAGCGGCCACGACCGCGGCGTCGTCGCCGGGTCCCAGCCGTACCGCCGGAGTGGTGGTGAGCCGGGAGGTGAGCTCTCTGATGAGCCCGAACTCCCCCAACTCGCCCACGGTTCCCTTCACCGAGTCTCACCTCTCATGTATCGCACCGGACACCTGTCCGGGCTGCTTCAGCGGCCGGGTGTCCGGGCCGTGGACGAACGGCCCGGCGATACCGGAGGCCCCGGGTCGTGCGGGCATCACCGTCCCCCTTCCGCCCCGGTGGGCTTGCGGTCGCGAGCCCCAACTGCTGTCGGTACCGTCAAGAGATACGTCAACTTCTGTGGTGCGTACGCCACGCTCTGGGCGTCAACCGGCCCGTAGGTCTCCCCGCGGCCCGCGGCGACGCGATAACGTGGCGTCCCTTTCCCCCACATGATCCTCGTGGCCGCCCTGGAGGTTCCGTGGTACAGGCGTACATCCTCATCCAGACCGAGGTGGGCAAGGCGTCGATCGTCGCCGAGACCATCGCAAAGCTCCCGGGAGTGATCCAGGCAGAGGACGTCACAGGCCCCTACGACGTGATCGTGCGCGCGCAGGCCGACACGGTCGACGCGCTCGGCCGCATGGTGGTCGCCAAGGTCCAGCAGGTGGACGGCATCACGCGAACCCTGACCTGCCCGGTCGTCCACCTCTGACCCCTGTCTACGCTGGCCCGGTGACCCGCACCCGCCGCCCGCTTCCCGGACCCCGTGTTCTCTCCGCGTCCGCCGCCCTGTTCGTCCTGGCCGCGGCGGGCTGTTCCGCCGGCGGTTCCCAGCCGTCCGTGGCGGTACCCGCTCCGTCGTCGGAGGCAGCCGGGTACTGCGAGGCACTGCACGGGGAACTGCCGGAGACGGTCGCCGGTCTGGAACGGAGCGACCCCTCACCGGAGTCGGATCTGACCGCCGGCTGGGGGGACGGGGCGATCGTACTGCGCTGCGGTGTCCCCCGGCCCGCGAGGATGGACGATTCCCAGTCCAAGGCGGTGGAGGCGGACGGCGTCAACTGGCTGCTGGAGCAGCGCGACGGCGACGGCCCGCGGTTCACGACCACCTATCGCAAGGCGTACGTCGAGGTGACGCTCGGCCCGGAGTACACGCACGACGTCACCCCGCTGTCGGCGTTCGCCACGCCGGTCGCGAAGACGGTGCCCGACAGCCTCTGAGGGCTTCCGGGGGCCGTCCCGCTGCGGGGAGACGGCCCCGGAGGGCTCAGCGCAGGCCGGTGGGGCGGTTCAGCGCGGCCTGGATCAGCCGGTCGACGAGTTCCCCGTAGGTCACACCGCTCTCCTGCCACATGCGCGGGTACATGGAGATCGGGGTGAAGCCCGGCATGGTGTTGATCTCGTTGATGACGAACGTGCCGTCCTCCGTGAGGAAGAAGTCGGCGCGCACCAGGCCCTCGCAGGACGCGGCCTCGAAGGCGTCGACGGCGAGCCGCCGCACCTCGGCGGTCTGCTCGTCGGTGAGCGGCGCGGGCACCAGCCCGGCCGCCGAGTCGATGTACTTGGCCTCGAAGTCGTAGAAGTCGTGCGCGGTGACCGGCGGGATCTCGGCGGGCACGCTCGCGCGCGGTCCGTCCTCGAACTCCAGGACACCGCATTCGATCTCGCGGCCGCGCAGCAGGGACTCCACCAGGAACTTGGGGTCGTGCCGGCGGGCCTCCTCGATCGCCTCGTCGAGTCCGGAGGGGTCGTCGACCTTGGTGATCCCCATGGAGGAGCCGCCGCGGGCGGGCTTCACGAAGAGCGGCCAGCCGTGTTCGGCGGCGAACTCCATGATGCGCTTGCGGGCGGCGGGGCGGTCGGACTCCCACTCCCGGGGGCGGACGACCTCGTACGGGCCGACCGGCAGCCCGAAGGAGGTGAACACCCGCTTCATGTACTCCTTGTCCTGGCCGACGGCCGAGGCCAGGACGCCGGCGCCGACGTACGGCACCCCGGAGAGCTCGAGAAGGCCCTGGAGGGTGCCGTCCTCGCCGTACGGGCCGTGCAGCATGGGGAAGACCACGTCGACCTCGCCGAGCGCCGTGGGGACGGCGCCGGGTTCACCGACGACGACGTCGCGGTTGCGGGGGTCGACGGAGAGCGTCACCACTCCGCGGGCGGACTCGGCCAGCTGGTCCACGTCGGGGACCTGCCGGTCGGTGATGGCCATCCGGTCCGGGTCGTCGGACGTGAGGGCCCAACGTCCGTCCCGGGTGATACCGATCGGCAGGACGTCGTACTTCGTCCGGTCGATGGCGCTCATGATGGCGCCCGCCGTGACGACCGAGATGCCGTGTTCGGAGCTCCGGCCGCCGAACACGACGGCCACGCGCGGCTTGCGGCCCTGCTCGGAGCTCTGCTCGGAGCCGAGGGGGCTCTCGGTGCTCTGGGGGAGGTTCTGGCTGCTCATATCGCGATGAGCGTACCTGCTGGTAGAGCCCGAGTCAGCGCCGCTCGGGCTTGGCGCTGCGCGACATCAGCTCCTTCAGAGCGACCACCGGCGGCTTGCCCTCGTGGACGATGCCGACGACCGTCTCGGTGATCGGCATGTCGACCCCGTGCCTGCGTGCCAGATCGAGCACCGATTCGCAGGACTTGACGCCCTCGGCGGTCTGCTTGGTGACGGCGACGGTCTCCTGGAGCGTCATCCCGCGGCCGAGGTTGGTCCCGAAGGTGTGGTTGCGCGAGAGCGGGGACGAGCAGGTCGCCACGAGGTCGCCGAGTCCGGCGAGACCGGAGAAGGTCAGTGGGTCGGCGCCCATGGCGATGCCCAGGCGGGTGGTCTCGGCGAGGCCCCGGGTGATGAGCGAGCCCTTGGTGTTGTCGCC
This sequence comes from Streptomyces sp. NBC_00178, assembly GCF_036206005.1. Lineage (NCBI taxonomy): Bacteria > Bacillati > Actinomycetota > Actinomycetes > Kitasatosporales > Streptomycetaceae > Streptomyces > Streptomyces sp. NBC_00178. Next base: position 5,285,191 of record NZ_CP108143.1, on the reverse strand, counting down.
GAGGCCCATGCCGTCGGCGATGCCCACGGCGAGACCGATGACGTTCTTCACGGCGCCGCCGAGTTCGCAGCCCACCACGTCGGTGTTGGTGTACGGCCGGAAGTACGGGGTGTGGCAGGCGGCCTGGAGGCGCTGGGCCACGCTCTCGTCGGCGCAGGCGACGACGGCGGCGGCGGGGCGGCGCTCGGCGATCTCCTTGGCGAGGTTGGGGCCGGTGACGACGGCGATGCGGTCGGCGGTCACCTTCGTGACGTCCCCGACGACCTCGCTCATCCGCTTGGCGGTGCCGAGTTCGACGCCCTTCATGAGGGAGACGAGGACCGTGTCGGACTCCAGGTGGGGGGCCCAGTCGGCGAGGTTGGCGCGCAGCGTCTGGGAGGGCACCACGAGGACGGCGAAGTCGGCGCCGCGCAGCGCCTCGGCGGCGTCCGTGGTGGCCCGGATCGAGGCGGGGAGCTCGATCCCCGGCAGGTACCCGGGGTTGGTGCGGGTGGTGTTGACCGCTTCGGCGACCTCCGCCCGGCGCCCCCAGAGGGTGACCTCGCAGCCCGCGTCGGCGAGGATCATGGCGAAGGCCGTACCCCATGAGCCGGTTCCGAAGACGGCCGCCTTGGCGGGGTGCGTCACGTCGTTCCCTTTCCCTCTGCCTTGCGCCGCTGTTCAGCACGGGCCTTGCGGTGATCGTAGAGCTCGGTGGGCGCCGTCTCGCCGCGCACTTCCTCGAGCTGGGCGGTGATCGCGGCCATGATGGTCTCGGTCGCCCGGCGCAGCACCTCGGGCGTCGGTTCGAGGCCGTAGTACTCCGTCAGGTCGACCGGCGGTCCGGCCTGCACCCGGAGGGTCTTGCGGGGGAACAGCCGGAGCTTGTTCTCCTTCGCGTAGGGCGGCATCGCGAGGTTGGCGCCCCACTGGGCGACGGGGATGACGGGGGCCTTGGTCATCAGCGCGACGCGGGCGGCACCGGTCTTGCCGGCCATCGGCCACATCTCGGGGTCGCGGGTGAGCGTGCCCTCCGGGTAGAAGGCGACGCACTCACCCCGCTCGACGGCGTCGACGGCGGCCCGGAAGGCGTCGAGCGCGTTGGTCGTCTCGCGGTAGACGGGGATCTGCCCGGTGCCGCGCAGCATCATGCCGACGAACGGGGCCCTGAACAGCGCCGCCTTGGCGAGCAGCCGCGGCACACGTCCGGTGTTGTACTGGTAGTGCGCGTAGGACAGCGGGTCCAGATACGAGTTGTGATTGACAGCGGTGAGGAATCCGCCCTCGGCAGGAATGTGTTCCATCCCCCGCCAGTCCCGCTTGAACAGAACCACCAGGGGCGGTTTCGCGATCACCGCAGCCAGGCGGTACCAGAAGCCGATTCTGCGGCGGGACACTCGGATGCCTTCCTCCAGGACTGAGCTGCTGCGCGGCTCGCGGCGATGCTCCCTGCCCCGGGCCCCTGCTGTGTGGGGAACACGGTACGCCTCACGTATGGGGGCGGACCGCCGGGTTGTCGTACCGGCAGGTGAGAATAAATGCTGACGCGTCACGAGGGGGAGATCGCCACGAACACCGACCCGACCGGCCCCTGGTCCCTGGTCGTCCCGTTGAAGCCGCTGGCCAGGGCCAAGAGCAGGCTGGGCCGCGCGGTGGGCGGGGAGCTTCGTCCCCGCCTGGCCCTGGCGTTCGCGCAGGACACCGTCGCCGCGGCGCTGGCCTGCCCCGCGGTGCGTGATGTGGTGGTCGTCACGGACGATCCGGTGGCCGGTGCGGCCCTGTCGGCCCTCGGCGCCCGCACGCTGGCCGACACCCCTGGCGCGGGGCTCAACGCGGCCCTGGAACACGGTGCGCGGTCGGTGCGCGGCCGTAAACGCGGTGCGGCGGTGGCGGCACTCAACGCGGATCTCCCCGCACTCCGTCCGCACGAATTGGCTCGCGTGCTCGATTTCGCGACCGCATTTCCCCGCGCATTTGTCGCCGATGCCCAGGGAATCGGAACCACATTTCTTTCCGCGGCCCCGGGAGTGGAATTGCGCCCTGCCTTCGGCGGTGCGTCGAGGGCGCGGCATCTCGCTTCCGGCGCCGTGGAGATCACGCCGTCCGGCCTCGATTCGGTCCGCCGGGACGTGGACACGGGCGGAGATCTGCGGGCGGCGCTCGCCCTGGGCGTCGGGCGGTTCACCGCGCCTCTGGCGGCCCCGGTGGTGCCTGCGGCGGACCGATAGGCTGCCGCTCATGCAGGCGACTTCGTTCACGTACGACCCCGGGACCCGCAGCGGCAGCGTGCTCCTCGACGACGGCACTCCGGTGGACTTCGACGCTCCGGCGTTCGACGCGGGCGGGCTGCGGCTGCTCCGTCCGGGGCAGCGGGTGCGGATCGAGACAGAGGGCGAGGGCGCTTCGCTGCGCATCACCCTGGTGACGCTGCAGACGCTCTGAGCCGCCCTCGGACAGCCCGCGGGCCGGGCTCCCCGAGGGGAGCCCGGCCCGGCGCGTGTGAGGTACGAGCGGAGCCCGGTCTCACTTCTTGCGTGCGGTGACCTTCTTGGCTGTGGTCTTGCGTGCCGTGGTCTTCTTCGCGGGCGCCTTCTTCGCCGTGGTCTTCTTGGCGGGCGCGGTCTTGGCCGCTACGGCCTTCTTCGTGGCGGTGGCCTTCTTGGCCGGCGTCGCCTTCTTCGCCGCCGCCGTGGTCTTCTTCGCGGCCGCCGTGGTGGTCTTCTTCGCCGGCGTCGCCTTCTTCGCCGCCGCCGTGGTCTTCTTCGCCGCGGCCGTGGTCTTGCGGGCCGTGGCCTTCTTCGCGGTGGCCTTCTTCGCAGCGGCCTTCGCCGTCGTGCGGGTGGAAGAACCGCCCGAGAGGCTGCCCTTGGGGGCCTTCTTGACGGAGACCTCGCCGCCCTTGGGGAGCTTCTTGGAGCCGCTCACCAGGTCCTTGAAGCCCTGTCCCGCACGGAAGCGGGGAACCGAGGTCTTCTTGACCCGGACGCGCTCACCCGTCTGAGGGTTACGGGCGTAGCGGGCGGGGCGGTCGACCTTCTCGAACGAACCGAAACCGGTGACCGAGACACGGTCTCCGCCTACGACCGCGCGGACGATCGCGTCGAGTACCACGTCGACCGCGTCAGCGGCCTGCTGACGGCCGCCGACCTTGTCGGCAATCGCTTCTACGAGCTGCGCCTTGTTCACGTCTTCCCCTTCGGAGACATTGCCCGAACGAAACTGTTCAGGCTTTTTCGCACGTTAGGCAGATATATACCGCAAATCAAACACGAAACGGGCTAATCACCCTAGTGCCGCAACGAAGTCGACCGCTGCGCTGTCCGCAGAGTCAGTCACCTTCGGGGAATCGGCCCTCATCGAGGTCCTTCATCAACCGGTCCAGACGCCGTGCCGCGCCTGGGAGATCGTGCTTAGCCGCGGCCGTGACGACCATCAGCTTCCGGGACAGCGCCATCCTTACGCCCTCCGGGACTTGCAGTGCGCGCACCTTTGCGTGCGCTTCCTTCAATCGGTCGGCGACGAGTCCATAGAGCTCGAGTTGGCTGTCGCGTTCCATGCACCGATTGTGCCATCTGGGGCGAGTTGTCGCCCGAGGGGGTCTCAACAAGCGACTGCGCCCCCTGTCCGGGGACAGGGGGCGCAGTTCGGGAAAAGCGCTGCTCAGGCGTCGATCGTGCGCGGCTTGTGCGACGGCCGGGCCGCCTCGTAAGTCGCAATGTCCGCTTCGTTCTGAAGGGTGAGGCTGATGTCGTCCAGCCCGTTCAGCAGCCGCCAGCGGGCGTTCTCGTCGAGTTCGAAGTCGGCCGTGATGCCCTCGGCGAGCACCTGGCGCTTCTCGAGGTCGACAGTCACCTCGGCCGTCGGATCGGCCTCGGTCAGCTCCCAGATGCTGTCCACGACCGCCTGGTCGAGGACGACGGTCAGGAGACCGTTCTTCAGGGAGTTGCCGCGGAAGATGTCGGCGAACCGGGAGGAGATGACGGCCTTGAAACCGTAGTTCTGCAGGGCCCAGACCGCGTGCTCGCGGGAGGAGCCCGTGCCGAAGTCGGGGCCCGCGACCAGGACCGAGGCGCCCTCGCGCTCCGGGCGGTTGAGGACGAAGTCCCCGTCCTTGCGCCAGGCCTCGAAGAGTCCGTCCTCGAAGCCGTCGCGGGTGACCTTCTTCAGCCAGTGGGCCGGGATGATCTGGTCGGTGTCGACGTTGCTGCGCCGCAGCGGGACGACCCGGCCGGTGTGTGCGGTGAATGCTTCCATGGCTCTCAGACTCCGGCGGGCGTACGGACGTCGGACAGATCGGCCGGCGAGGCCAGGTGGCCCAGCACGGCGGTCGCGGCGGCGACCTGCGGGGAGACCAGATGGGTGCGGCCGCCCTTGCCCTGCCTGCCCTCGAAGTTCCGGTTCGAGGTGGAGGCGGAGCGCTCGCCGGGGGCCAGCTGGTCGGGGTTCATGCCGAGGCACATCGAGCAGCCCGCGTGCCGCCATTCGGCGCCGGCGGCGGTGAAGACCTTGTCCAGGCCCTCCTCGACGGCCTGCAGGGCGACCCGGACGGAACCCGGCACGACCAGCATCCGTACCCCGTCGGCGACTTTGCGGCCGTCCATGATCGAGGCAACGTTGCGCAGGTCCTCGATACGCCCGTTGGTGCACGAACCCACGAACACGGTGTCCACGCTGATCTCGCGCAGCGGCTGGCCCGCGGTCAACCCCATGTACTCGAGCGCCTTTTCGGCGGCGTGCCGCTCCGAGGCGTCCTCGTACGAAGCCGGGTCGGGGACGGCGGCCGACAGGGGCGCGCCCTGGCCCGGGTTGGTGCCCCAGGTGACGAACGGCGCGAGCGACGGGCCGTCGATGACGACCTCGGCGTCGAAGACGGCGTCGTCGTCGGTGCGCAGCGTCTTCCAGTACTCCACCGCGGCGTCCCACTCCGCGCCTTCGGGCGCGTGGTCGCGGCCCCGCAGGTAGTCGAAGGTGGTCTCGTCCGGGGCGATCATCCCGGCGCGGGCCCCGGCCTCGATCGACATGTTGCAGATCGTCATCCGGGCCTCCATCGAGAGCTTCTCGATGGCGGGACCGCGGTATTCGAGGATGTAGCCCTGGCCGCCGCCGGTGCCGATGCGGGCGATGATGGCCAGGATCAGGTCCTTGGCGGTGACGCTGTCGGGGAGTTCGCCCTCGACGGTGATCGCCATCGTCCGGGGGCGGGCCAGGGGCAGCGTCTGGGTGGCCAGGACGTGCTCGACCTGGCTGGTGCCGATACCGAAGGCCAGCGCGCCGAAGGCTCCGTGGGTGGAGGTGTGCGAGTCGCCGCAGACCACGGTGGTGCCCGGCTGGGTCAGGCCCAGCTGGGGGCCGACCACGTGGACGACGCCCTGCTCGACGTCTCCCAGCGGGTGCAGCCGGACTCCGAAGTCCGCGCAGTTCTTGCGGAGGGTCTCCAGCTGGGCGCGGGAGACGGGGTCGGCGATCGGCTTGTCGATGTCGAGGGTCGGGGTGTTGTGGTCCTCGGTGGCGATGGTGAGGTCGAGACGCCGGACCGGGCGGCCGGCCTGGCGCAGACCGTCGAACGCCTGCGGGCTGGTCACCTCGTGCAGCAGGTGCAGATCGATGAAGAGGAGGTCGGGCTCGCCATCGGCGCGCCGGACGACATGGTCGTCCCAGACCTTCTCCGCGAGTGTCCTACCCATCGCTTTCCCTCCGGCCGGCATCTTCGCCGGCCCAACTAGAGATTCGGGTGCCGCCGTCCGGACCCCCGAGCGGGGCGGTGGCTGCGAGCCCAGGTAAGGCCGCTCGTACAGGTTCGCAACTTCTGGGGAAAATTGAACTTGCGTTTCACAGAGTGAGACGGGAGTATCGTCGTATGGACAACTCTAGCGGCGTCGGCGTTCTCGACAAGGCAGCTCTGGTATTGAGCGCCCTGGAGTCCGGTCCGGCCACCCTCGCCGGGCTGGTCGCGGCGACAGGGCTCGCAAGGCCGACGGCACACAGACTCGCCGTGGCACTCGAACACCACCGCATGGTGGCGAGGGACATGCAGGGCCGTTTCATTCTCGGTCCCCGGCTGTCGGAGCTCGCGGCGGCGGCCGGCGAGGACCGCCTCCTGGCGACGGCCGGCCCGGTACTCACGCATCTGCGCGACATCACCGGCGAGAGCGCTCAGCTCTACCGTCGGCAGGGCGACATGCGGATCTGCGTGGCCGCCGCGGAGCGGCTGTCGGGTCTGCGGGACACGGTGCCGGTCGGCTCCACGCTCACCATGAAGGCCGGCTCGTCCGCGCAGATCCTGATGGCCTGGGAGGAGCCGGAGCGACTGCACCGGGGCCTGCAGGGTGCCCGCTTCACCGCGACCGCCCTGTCGGGTGTGCGCAGGCGCGGCTGGGCCCAGTCCATCGGCGAACGCGAGCCGGGCGTGGCCTCCGTCTCGGCCCCGGTCCGCGGCCCGTCGAACCGGGTGGTGGCCGCGGTGTCGGTCTCCGGGCCGATCGAGCGTCTCACCCGCCACCCGGGGCGGATGCACGCCCAGGCCGTCATCGACTCGGCCGCACGGCTGAGCGAGGCCCTGCGCCGCACCGGCTGAGACCTCCCGGGTCCGACTCCCTCTCCTCCGGCCGCCCCAGCGCCGTGGCGGCCCCCTTCCAGTCCGGTGTGCGCTCCCGGTACGGGAACCTCCGGTGCCTTCTCCCGGAGTTCATGACGCTCCTCCGCGCCCGTACGCGAACTCTCCGCCGCGCCCAGCCCGTTGACCGCCCCTCGGCGCGGCCCTCCTCCGCCCCGGACACCCTGCGCGGTCGGGCGCCCTACCCAAGACGCCTCTCCCGTGGAGGAGATGGCGGCACAACGACGGGGCGCGACGAAGCCGTACGCTGCGGAGGAAGCCGGCAGGCCGTCGGCGTACGGGTATGAAAAAGGGCCCTCACCGAAGTGAAGGGCCCTTCTCCTGCTGCTCTGTTGTACCCCCGACCGGATTCGAACCGGCGCTACTGCCGTGAGAGGGCAGCGTGCTAGGCCGCTACACAACGGGGGCGTGGTTACTGCTGACGTGCGCTGGGCTACCAGGACTCGAACCTAGAATGACGGTACCAGAAACCGTAGTGTTGCCAATTACACCATAGCCCATGGTGTGACAAGTACCCCCGACCGGATTCGAACCGGCGCTACTGCCGTGAGAGGGCAGCGTGCTAGGCCGCTACACAACGGGGGCCCTAGCGATCCTGCATCAAGAACGTGGGTGCGACCCAGATGTTCTCGCGGGAAGGATCTGTACCCCCGACCGGATTCGAACCGGCGCTACTGCCGTGAGAGGGCAGCGTGCTAGGCCGCTACACAACGGGGGCTTGCTACGTGGTCTTGCGCTGGGCTACCAGGACTCGAACCTAGAATGACGGTACCAGAAACCGTAGTGTTGCCAATTACACCATAGCCCACTGAAACGCAACCCCTGAGGGTTCTGTTTCTGTCTGCGCTTCCCGGCCGGACTTCCGTCCCGCTCGGGCGGCGCAGGAAGAACATTACCCGAAGGTGTCCGGCGCTCCAAAACGGGTATGGCCCGCCAGCAGCCCGGGGAGTTCGCCGAGGCCCGTGATCCGGACGAGTTCGGGCCGTCCGCCTCTGCCCCCGCGGTCCAGCCAGACACCGGTCAGCCCGGCCGCCACGGCTCCGGCGGCGTCGATGTCGGGCTCGTCCCCCACGTAGACCACCTCGTGCGGATCGAGTTCCATCGCCTCGCACGCCGCGAGGAAGGCCCTGGCGTCCGGCTTGTAGACGCCCAGCTCCCGCGCGCACAGCAGGACCTCGAAGCGGTCGCGCACGCCGAGCGCCCGCAGCTTGCGCTCCTGGTGGCCGACCGAGGAGTTCGACAGCACGGCGTGCCGGTGCGTGTCCGCCAGGGCGTCCAGTACGGGCAGCGTGTCGGGGAAGAGCGTCCAGGAGCGCTCGTAGTGCCCCGTGTAGCGGGTGAACCAGGCATCGGCCTCCCGGTCGCCCAGGTCCCGGCCGAGGAAGTCCCTGACCCGGTCCCGGCAGTGCGCGTGCCAGTCGGACTCGCCGGCGGCGACCCGCGCCCAGTGGACCGACGCGATGCTCATCCACCGGGCGTGGTGGTCCTCGCCGTCGTCGGGCAGGCCCTCCGCCCGCAGGTGCGCGAGGAGACCGGTGCGGTCCGAGCCCGCGTAGTCGAAGAGCGTGTCGTCGACGTCCCAGAGAACCGCGCGGATGGCCATACCGGCGAACCTACCCGCGCCGTGCCTCCGATGCGGGCCGACCGGACGACACGGGCGCGGTCATGAACGCCGGCGGTCCCGGAAACGCCGGTGGGCGGCCACGGGAGTACCCGTGGCCGCCCACCGCGGCACCGCGAGGCGCTACGCCGCGAGCTTCGCCAGCGCCGCGTCGATCCGGGCGATCGTCTTCTCGCGGCCCAGGATCTCCAGGGACTCGAAGAGCGGCAGGCCGACCGTGCGGCCGGTGACGGCGACGCGGACCGGGGCCTGCGCCTTGCCGAGCTTCAGTCCGTGCTTCTCACCGGCGGTCAGCACCGCCGTCTTGAGGGCCTCGGCGTTCCACTCGGCCGCGGTCAGCTCGGCCCGGGCCGTGACGAGCAGGGCGTCGGAGCCCTCCTTCATGGCCTTCGTCCAGGACGCCTCGTCGTGGACGGGCTCGTCCAGGAAGAGGAAGTCCACGTTGGCCGTGATGTCCGAGAGGACGGTGACGCGCGTCTGCGCGTGCGGGGCGATCTCGGCGAACTGCTCCGCGTCGAAGGCCTCCGGGGCCCAGGGCGCGAAAGGGGCCTTCAGCCAGGGGCCGCACGCCTCGGTGAAGGCCTTCACGTCGAGCATCCGCAGGTGCTCGGCGTTGATGTGCTCGGCCTTCTTGAGGTCGAAGCGCGCCGGGTTGGCGTTGACGTCCGCGATGTCGAACGCCGCCACCAGCTCGTCGCGCCCGAAGATGTCGCGGTCCTCGGCGATGGACCAGCCCAGCAGCGAGAGGTAGTTGATCAGGCCCTCGGGGAGGAACCCGCGCTCGCGGTACAGGTTGAGTGAGGCCTGCGGGTCGCGCTTGGAGAGCTTCTTGTTGCCCTCGCCCATGACATACGGCAGGTGGCCGAAGGCCGGGGTGTCCTTGGCGATGCCCAGCTCGATGAGCGCCCGGTACAGGGCGATCTGGCGCGGGGTGGAGGAGAGCAGGTCCTCGCCGCGCAGGACATGGGTGATCTCCATCAGCGCGTCGTCGACCGGGTTGACGAGCGTGTAGAGGGGCGCGCCGTTGGCGCGGACGATGCCGTAGTCCGGGACGTTCTCCGGCTGGACGGTGATGTCGCCGCGGACGAGGTCGGTGAAGGTGATCGCCTCGTCGGGCATCCGGAAGCGGACGATCGAGGTGCGGCCCTCGGCCTCGTACGCCGCCTTCCGCTCGTCGCTCAGGTCACGGCAGTGGCCGTCGTAGCCCGAGGGCCGGCCGGCGGCGCGTGCGGCGTCGCGGCGGGCGTCGAGCTCCTCGGTGGTGCAGTAGCAGGGGTACGCGTAGCCGGCGGCCAGGAGCTTCTCGGCGACGTCCTTGTAGATGTCCATCCGCTGCGACTGGCGGTAGGGCTCGTGCGGGCCGCCTGTCTCGGGGCCCTCGTCCCAGTCGAGGCCGAGCCAGCGCATCGAGTCGAGCAGCTGCGTGTACGACTCCTCGGAGTCGCGGGCCGCGTCGGTGTCCTCGATGCGGAACACCATGGTGCCCTGGTGGTGCCGGGCGAAGGCCCAGTTGAAGAGGGCCGTCCGGACCAGGCCCACGTGGGGGTTGCCGGTCGGGGAGGGACAGAAACGTACGCGAGGGGTTACCCCCTGCTCGGACGGAGCTGAGAGCTTGGGGGCAGGTCCGTTAACCACGCTTGATCACCTTGTTGGTGAGAGTGCCGATGCCTTCGATGGTGACGGCGACCTCGTCGCCGACGTGCAGGGGTCCGACGCCCGCGGGGGTCCCCGTCAGGATCACGTCGCCCGGGAGGAGCGTCATGGCCTCCGTGATGTGGACGACCAGGTCCTCGACGGAGCGGATCATGTCGCTGGTCCGGCCGAGCTGTCGCTGCTCGCCGTTGACCGTGGCCTGGATGGCCAGGTTGCCGGGGTCGACGTCGGTCTCCACCCAGGGGCCGAGGGGGCAGGCGGTGTCGAAGCCCTTCGCGCGGGCCCACTGGCTCTCGCGCCGCTGGACGTCCCGGGCCGTGACGTCGTTGGCGCAGGTGTAGCCGAGGACGACGTCCTTGACCCGCTCGCGCGGAACCTCGCGGCACATGCGCCCGATCACCACGGCGAGTTCCGCCTCGTAGTGCAGCTCGTCGGAGAACGAGGGGTACTCGATGGCGTCGCCCGAGCCGATCACCGAGGTGGTGGGCTTGAAGAAGGTCACGGGGACGTCCGGGACCTCGTTGCCCATCTCGGCGGCGTGTTCCGCGTAGTTACGGCCGATGGCCACGACCTTGTTCGGAAGCACGGGCGGGAGCAGCCGGACCTTCTTCAGCGGGACCTTGGTCCCGGAGAGTTCGAAGTCGGCGTACGGGATGCCCTTGATGATGTCGAGGACGAGGCTGTCGGGGCTGTCGCCCTCGACCGCGCCGAAGGCGACATTGCCGTCGATGGAGAACCTGGCGATGCGCACGGGAAGCTGTAGCCCCTCACTTGCTGGCTGAAGACTGACGCTCCAGGCTATCGCCTCGCCCGGCGGGCTTTGCCCCCATTACGGGCGCCGCCCGGGGCGGGCCGACGCGGGCACACGTGAGCCCCCGCAGCCGGGCTGCGGGGGCTCGGGTACGGGGGCACGGGTGCCGGCGCGGTGACCGCGGGTCGGGCGGCGCCGGCGTCGGGCGGCCCGTCAGCCGGCGGTCGTGACCGGGGCCTCCATGAGGATGGTGCGGCGGGGGTTGGCCGTCTGCGTCGGCAGGTCGACGGCGTGCTCCGGCTGTTCCGGCGTGTGCAGTGCCCCGGCGCCGTCGAGGTGCGCCAGCGTGGTGCGCCGGGGGTTGGCAATGTTGCGGAACGTCATCGTCGTCTTCATCTGCCGTATGGGCCCTTGCCGCCGGGGCGCCGCCGGGAGGGGCGCCGGTTGTCGGATTCGCTATCCCTGTAAAGCGCCAGGCTAAACATCCGATTCCCCGGCCGGGCCGGGAAGAGACGTCGATCATCATGTGAGTTTGCTCACGAAGTGAGTGACAAACCGCTCATCGCGGACAGCCGGTCGCGTGAGGCAAAGAGGACAATCCGTCACTGAATCTGGCATTCCGCTCCCGATCATGTCGTCTGGGACACCCCTCACCCCCCTCGACGACACCCCCATTCACCCCTTTTGACCCTGAACACGATCCACGCCTTGTTACCCGGCCATCACACCGTGTCATACAGGTCACAGCCCGGTACACGGGCCTTGTTGGAGATCCTCCACTGTGCTGGAATTCCACGCACCGCCGCGGGTTTCAGGCCCAGCGCGCAGGGGCGCAACGCAGCGCCGAGTGGCGGCGGGAGGGGGAAGTACGCCGGTCACTCACGACCACCATGGGGCGCGTCCAGCGCCCCACGACGCCGACACCGTCCTGCCGCGCCACGCGCGGAGGGACGCCTGGTCCAGAGGTTGCGACGCTAGTGCAGGGACGTTTCAAGAGGGATGGCATGGGGTCGCCCCAGCCCCGCCAGGGCCGAGGGGAAACTCCGGCGGATCAGGAGCCGCGCGGCGGGAACGACCGCGGCGCCTCACCCCAGCACGCCCAGAATCCCGGCGCGGCCGGTGACGGCGGCGACCGGGCACAGCGCTCCGGCGCCCAGAACCCGGACCAGAACGGCGCGGGTGCGGACGTCACGTCGCCCGTGAAGCCGGCCGGCCCCAGCAGCACCGGCTCACGCATGGCGCTGCGCAACTGGCGCATCAGCACGCGTCTGGTGTCCCTGCTCGCCCTCCCCGTGGTCGCCGCGACCACCCTGGGCGGGCTGCGCATCAACCAGTCGATGAACGACATCGACCAGCTGGAGCACATGCAGCTGCTCACCAAGATGACGAAGCAGGCGACCGCGCTCGCGATCGCGCTCCAGGAGGAGCGCGACAAGTCGGCCGGCCCGCTGTCGAACGGCGTGAAGGCCACCGACTTCAAGGTCACCGAGCCCCGCAAGCGCACCGACCGTGCCGAGCAGGCCTTCCTCGAGGCCACCGACGAGATCCGCAACACGCCGGGCGACGCGGCACTGGACAGCATCCACACGAGCGTCAGCCAGATCAGCAACCAGCTCGGCAACATCACGAGCATCCGCAAGGACGCGTACGCCAAGGGCTCGCCGAGCCTCAACACGATCGACCAGTACAGCCAGCTGATCACCTCCCTGCTGAGCCTCTCCCAGGACATGGCGCAGGCCACCAGCAACCCGGAGATGATCAAGCGCACCCGGGCCCTGGCCGCCTTCTCCTCCTCCAAGGAGTACGCCTCGGTCGAGCGCGCGATCATCGCCGCGGCCCTCCCGGGCGGTGACAGCGACGAGAGCCACCTGGAGCCGAACGACCAGGCGTTCGGCCGTAACGCGCTCCACAAGGCCGAGACGACCCTCCAGACGTTCGAGTCCACCTACGAGTCGACGGGCAAGAGCTCCACCGATCTCCTCGCGCCGCTGGACAACGGCAACCCCGAGATCAAGGCCGCCGACAGTTACGCGAAGAAGGTGCTCGACAGCCCGCTGGGCATGGCCGGCAACAAGCCGCGTACCTACATGGACTGGTACGACCAGAGCTCCAACAAGATCCAGGCCATGAAGACCATCGAGGAGACGCTCCTCGGTGACATGGAGAGCAAGGCCCGTGAGCTCCGTGAGGAGTCGCAGCGCGACGCCATCATCAACGGTGCGATCATCCTCCTCGTCCTCGGTGTGTCGCTGGTCGGCGCCTTCGTCGTGGCGCGGTCCATGATCCGCTCGCTGCGCCGCCTGCAGGACACCGCGACGCGCGTCGCCCAGGACCGTCTGCCCGAGCTCGTCAGGCAGCTCTCCGAGACGGACCCGCAGGAGGTCGACACCACCGTCGAGTCGGTCGGTGTCCACTCCCGCGACGAGATCGGCAAGGTGGCCGCGGCCTTCGACGACGTGCACCGCGAGGCGGTCCGACTGGCCGCCGAGCAGGCGCTGCTGCGAGGGAACGTCAACGCGATGTTCACCAACCTCTCGCGCCGCAGCCAGGGCCTCATCCAGCGTCAGCTCTCGCTCATCTCCGAACTGGAGTCCCGCGAGGCCGACCCGGACCAGCTGTCCTCCCTCTTCAAGCTCGACCACCTCGCGACCCGTATGCGCCGGAACGGTGAGAACCTCCTCGTCCTCGCGGGTGAGGAGCCCGGCCGCCGGTGGACGCGTCCCGTGCCGCTGGTCGACGTGCTCCGCGCCGCCGCCTCCGAGGTGGAGCAGTACGAGCGCATCGAACTGGCCGCGGTGCCCGCCACCGAGGTCGCCGGCCGCGTCGTCAACGACCTCGTGCACCTGCTCGCCGAGCTGCTGGAGAACGCCACGTCGTTCTCCTCGCCGCAGACGAAGGTCCGCGTCACCGGTCACGCCCTCCCCGACGGCCGTGTGCTCGTCGAGATCCACGACACCGGCATCGGCCTCTCCCCCGAGGACCTGGCCGCGATCAACGAGCGGCTGGCCTCGCCGCCGACCGTGGACGTCTCGGTGTCACGCCGCATGGGTCTGTTCGTGGTCGGCCGCCTGTCCCTGCGACACGGCATCCGGATCCAGCTGCGCCCCTCCGACTCCGGTGGCACGACCGCGCTCGTCATGCTGCCCATGGAGGTCGCGCACGGCGGCAAGCAGCCGCCGAAGCAGAGCAACGGCCAGCAGGGCGGCGCACCCGGCGGCCTCCTCGCCGGCGGTGCTCCCGGCGGCGGACAGCGCCCCGGCCTCGCGGGCCCCTCGGGGTCTCCCGCCAAGGGCCTGGGCTCGTCCGCTCCGCTCGGACAGGTCGGCGCGGGTTCCGGCCCGCGGGCCGCGCTGCCCTCGCGTGACGGCGGACCCCGCCAGCCGCAGCAGGGCAACGGTCAGCAGTTCGGCAACCAGCAGCCCCCCGGCATGCCGAACCAGGGCCGCCCCGAGGCACCGCGTCAGGGCGGCGGACTCTCCGGAGCCTTCGGCGGCGGCGCCCGCATGGGCGCACGCGGACCGCAGGACGGACAGGCGGGGTCGGACCCGAACCGGCCGAACCTCTTCGGTCACTCCGGATCGCAGACGGGCCAGCAGAGCGGCCCGCCCGCCCGGCAGGCTCCGCAGCCGCAGCAGGCCCAGTTCGGCCAGGGCGCCCCGCAGCAGCCCGGTGGCCCCGGCCGCCAGCTCCCGCCGTCCGGTGGACCGCGGGCCGAGCTGCCCGGCGGCAACCAGCAGCCGCAGACCCCGAACTGGGGCGTCGAGGAGCAGGGCGCCCCGCGGCGTCCGCAGCCGGACGTCCCGCGCGGTCACGAGGACGCGGACTCCGGGCGCTTCGCGCGGCCGGGCAGCGCCGCCCCGAACCAGCAGTTCAGCCCGCAGCACCAGCACCCGCCGGTGAACGACCGTCAGGGATACGGCGCCACGGCCGAGTTCGCCCGCCCGGACTTCTCCGCGCCGCAGGCGCCGCAGGTCCCGGACGCGGCGAGCACCGCGCAGTTCGCCCGCCCGGACTTCGACGCGCCGATGCCGCAGGGCCAGGGCTACGGCGCCCAGGCTCCGCAGATGCCCGCGCCGCAGCGGCAGGACGACGCCGGCTTCGGCGCACCGCGGCACCCGGCCCCTCACGCCGGTGAACTGCCGCAGCGTCCGGCGCTCCCGCAGCAGCACGAGGTACTGCCGCCCGCCGGTCCGGGTGACGGTCGTACACCGCTGTTCGACACGCTGGAGACGAACTGGTTCCACGGCCCGCAGCAGGGTGGCCAGCAGCCGCCCGCCGCCGAGCCGCAGGCACCGGCCGTTCCCCAGCAGCCGGTCGGCAACCCGGCTCCGCCCATGCCGCGGCGTGGTGCCGCCGACCCGGGCGTCACAAGTTCCTGGCGCGCTTCGCCCAACGACGAGCTCGTGCGGCAGGCGGAGCGGGTCAAGAAGCCCGCCGCGGGCGGGATCACCACGTCCGGGCTGCCCCGCAGGGTCCCACGTGCCAATTTGGTACCGGGCACCGCTCAGCAGCAGAATCATCAGTCCGGACCCCAGGTTTCGCGTGCGCCCGATGACGTACGCGGCCGTCTGACCAATCTCCGCCGGGGCATCCAGCAGGGACGACAGGCCAACAACGGCTCGTCTACCGGCAGTTTCCATCTCGGCCCCACTCACCAGCAGGAGCGTTAGTTGAGCCCCATGAGTCAGGCCGCGCAGAATCTGAACTGGCTGATCACCAACTTCGTGGACAACACCCCAGGGGTGTCCCACACGGTGGTGGTCTCCGCGGATGGCCTGCTGCTGGCGATGTCCGAAGGTTTCCCGCGCGACCGCGCCGATCAGCTGGCGGCCGTCGCCTCCGGGCTGACGTCGCTGACGGCGGGGGCCTCCCGGATCTTCGAAGGCGGCGCCGTGAGCCAGACGGTCGTGGAGATGGAGAGGGGTTTCCTCTTCCTCATGTCCATCTCCGACGGATCGTCACTCGCCGTCCTCGCCCACCCGGACGCGGACATCGGTCTGGTCGGCTACGAGATGGCCCTTCTCGTCGACCGCGCGGGGACCGTCCTCACCCCGGATCTCCGCGCCGAGCTACAAGGCAGTCTGCTCCACTAGCCGGCCATGCGGCAGACGCCTGACACGATCCCCCCAGGTACTACTCAAAACCCTCACCCATCCGGCCGCACGAGCCCCCCACCGGCCACCTTCAGACCGCAGGCCGACCCCCTGCTGTCACGCCCGGAGGATTTATGACCCCGCCACCCGCCTCACCGGATCCGTACGGCGCACTGCACCACGCGTCGTACGACGGTGAAGGCGACCAGCCGCTGGTCCGTCCGTACGCAATGACCGGCGGCCGGACCCGGCCGCGTTACCAGCTCGCCATAGAGGCGCTGGTCAGCACCACGGCAGACCCCGCCCACCTCGGGACGCTGCTCCCCGAGCACCAGCGGATCTGCCACCTCTGCCGTGAGGTCAAGTCGGTGGCCGAGGTCTCGGCCCTCCTCTCCATGCCCCTGGGTGTGGCGCGGATCCTCGTGGCGGACCTGGCGGAAGCCGGCATGGTGGCCATCCACCAGCCGGGCAATGGAGAGGCCGGCGGCGCGCCGGATGTGACACTGCTCGAAAGGGTGCTCAGTGGACTTCGCAAGCTCTAGCGGCGGTACGGCCCGCGCCACCACCTCGGCGAAGATCGTGGTGGCAGGGGGCTTCGGCGTGGGTAAGACCACGTTTGTCGGTGCCGTCTCGGAGATCAACCCGCTGCGCACCGAAGCCGTGATGACGTCCGCATCGGCGGGCATCGACGACCTGACCCACACCGGGGACAAGACCACCACCACGGTGGCCATGGACTTCGGACGCATCACCCTGGACCAGGACCTGATCCTCTACCTGTTCGGCACCCCCGGACAGGACCGCTTCTGGTTCATGTGGGACGACCTGGTCCGCGGCGCCATCGGCGCCGTCGTCCTCGTCGACACCCGCCGCCTCGCCGACTGCTTCCCCGCCGTCGACTACTTCGAGAACAGCGGCCTCCCCTTCGTCATCGCCCTCAACGGCTTCGACGGACACCAGCCCTACACCCCCGACGAAGTACGCGAAGCACTCCAGATCGGCCCCGACGCTCCGATCATCACCACGGACGCCCGCCACCGCGCGGACGCCAAGAGCGGCCTGATCACCCTGGTCGAGCACGCCCTCATGGCCCGGTTGAAGTAGCCGTAAGTCCGTATTGATCTACGGAAGTTGCTGTAGGCGCACGGGGGCGGGCTGTGTCCTTTGACACGATCCGCCCCCGCGTTCATAACATTTCGACAGTGAATTGCCCCGCCATCGCCACCCGGCGCGTACGCCCGGTGCCGCTGCGCGCACGCGAGCCCCGCCTTTTGACGGGGCTCGCTCTTTATGCCCGTTTTATCTTTGGCGGAGGTCACTCGGAATTAAAGATTCCGACTGTTTGGAACGCGACCCGTCCGCGTGCTGCAATGCCTCGAACTACCGAGTAGTACGGCCCCCTGAACGATAATCCGGCACAACGTAGGTGCCGACGCCGAGAGGTTGTTGGTCGAGTGAGGCGAAGCAACGAGGGCTCCGCAGCGCAGCCGGAGCGGGGCAACTTCACCCCGCCGCGCGCCGCGGTGTCGCCTTCGGACACGTCCGAGGCGGAGCCGGCGGGTGGCAGCACGAGCCGGTTGTCACCGCGCAACTGGCGGGTCCCCACCCGGCTGAACGCGATTCTCCTGATACCCGCGCTGGTCGGCCTGGTCATGGGCGGCTTCCAGGTGAAGGGGTCGGTCGACACCTGGAACGAAGCCCAGGACGCCGAGAAGACGGCCCTGGTCGTCCGAGCGGCCGCCGCGTACGGACAGGCGCTGCTGAACGAGCGTGACCTCACCGCCCAGCCGCTGCTGTCCAACAAGCGCACCGCCTCCGAGGTCGAGGAGGTGCGGGCCACGACCGACGCCGCCGCCGCGAAGTTCGACGCGGCCGTGCAGAACATGCCGGACAAGGAAGGCCTCGACCGCCGCCTGAAGCTGTTCAAGGTGGAGGAGCCGCTCCTCCCCGAACTGCGCAAGGCCGCCTACGCCGAGGCCATGGACCCGGTGAAGACGGAAGAGGGCTACACCAAGGTCCAGCACTCGCTCATGGAGTTCTCCAACGAGCTCGGCCTGGGCACCGGCAACATCACGAGCTACGGCCGGACCGTGTACGCGATCGAGCTGGCCAAGGCCGCAGAATCGCTTCAGCGCTCGATCGGCATGCACCTGCTGGTCCGGCCGAGCCAGGAGGAACGTAACTTCAACGGCCAGGTCACGGCGTTCAGCTCGTACAACTACCTGGAGCAGATCGCCCTCGGTGAGTTCGTCTCCGGAGGCACCGGCGCGGACGCGGCCCGCCTCAAGGAGGTCATGGCCGGCAAGGCCGCCGAGGGGGCCGAGCAGCTGAAGGCCGCCAAGGCCCAGGCGAAGGCCGCGGGGAAGCCCTTCGTCTCACCCCCAAGCATCGACGGTTCGGTGTTCGACGGCATGGCCCAGCAGATCGGCCAGGGCAAGCAGCCCGACGAGCTGAAGGCCAAGGGCATCACGCCCGAGACCTGGATGGCGGCGGCGACCGCGAAGTTCGACGGCTACACCACCGTCGAGAACGAGCTCGTCGACAAGGCGGTGACCGAGGCGGCGGAGATCTCCACCGACGCCAGGAACGACGCCATCCTCAACGCCGCGATCGTGATCGTCGCGCTGCTGGCCGCCTTCATCATCGCCGGGCTCATGGCCCGCCAGATGAGCCGCTCCATGCGCCAGCTGCGTACGGCCGCCTTCGGCATCGCCGAGCAGCGGCTCCCGATGCTCGTCGACCAGCTGTCACGGACCGAGCCCGGCCGGGTGGACACCCGGGTGCAGCCCATCCCGATCAACAGCCAGGACGAGATCGGCGAGGTCGCCCGCGCCTTCGACCAGGTGCACCGCGAGGCGGTACGGCTCGCGGCCGAACAGGCCATGCTCCGGGGCAACGTCAACGCGATCTTCACCAACCTGTCGCGCCGCAACCAGTCGCTCATCGAGGGCCAGCTGACCCTCATCACCGACCTGGAGAACAACGAGGCGGACCCGGACCAGCTGGAGAGCCTCTTCAAGCTGGACCACCTGGCCACCCGCATGCGCCGCAACGGCGAGAACCTCCTCGTCCTCGCGGGCGAGGAGCCCGGCCGCCGCTGGAACCAGCCGGTTCCGCTGGTCGACGTGCTGCGCGCCGCCTCGTCCGAGGTCGAGTCCTACGAGCGCATCGAGCTCACCGGTGTACCGGAGAGCGAGATCCACGGCCAGGCCGTGACCGACCTCGTGCACCTGCTGGCCGAGCTGCTGGAGAACGCGACCACCTTCTCCTCGCCGCAGACCAAGGTCCGCGTCACCGCGACCCGGCTGCCCGACGGGCGTGTCATGGTCGAGATCCACGACAAGGGAATCGGCCTCACCGCCGAGGACTTCGCCGACATCAACCACAAGCTGGCCAACCCGCCGACCGTGGACGCGGCGGTGTCCCAGCGCATGGGTCTGTTCGTGGTCGGCCGGCTCGCCGACCGGCACGGCATCCGTGTGCAGCTGCGCCCCTCGGGCGAGCAGGCGGGCACCACGTCGCTGGTCATGCTGCCGGACCCCATCACCCACGGTGGCGGTGGCGACTCCTCGGCCGACGGGGACTTCACGGTCTCCTCGATCATCCCCGAGCAGCAGCAGGCGGCCGCGTTCGACCCGATGCCGCAGCCGCTCCCGATGCGTACGGCGGCGGAGCTCGGCTTCGACGACTCCCGCTACGACACCCCGGCGGCGGACTCCCCGCAGCTGGACCCGGTCAACCGTTCGCTGATGCGGGAGGAGCGGCGTGCCGCTCTGGAGGCGCAGACCGGCGGCGAGCGCCCGGACTTCCAGGGTGGCGGCGCCGCACAGCAGGGCTTCCCCCAGCAGGACGCGCAGCAGCAGGGCTTCCCGCAGGAGCAGTACGGCCAGGGACAGGTCCAGGGCCAGTACGCCCAGGAGCAGTACGCGCCCGAGCAGTACGCCCAGGGGCAGCAGGAGTACGCACAGCCCGCCTACGAGGCCGGCTTCGAGCCGTACGCCGCGGGGAACGGGTATCAGGAGCCGCAGCAGAACGGCTATGCGGAATCCGGCTACCCGGCCCAGGACAGCCCGCAGGGACAGTACTCCGAGCAGTTCGCACCGCTGGGTGATCAGTCCCAGCAAGGTGAATGGGCAGCTCAGAGTTCCTATCAGGGTTCGTACGAGCCTCAGGTGCAGTCCGAAACGGAATCTGCGCCGAGCGCTCCCGCCGAGGAGGCGGAGCGCGTAGGCTTCGACCGCCCGGGCCCCACCCCCAGCGCCGGTCACGACCTGACCGAAGCGGGTCTCCCGCGGCGTGGCGCGGGCCAGCAGCACTGGCAGCCGACCGGCCGCGGAAACGATCAGCCCGCGGTGCCGGAACAGCGGCAGCGGCCGGAGGCTCCGCAGCGGCAGGCGGAGGCCTCCGACGACAACGGCGACGACTGGCGTTCGGCGAACGACGAGCGCTGGGAGCGGGCCGAGAAGCTCCGGGACCCGAAGGCGGGCGGGGTCACCCCGTCCGGACTCCCCCGGCGCGTGCCCAAGGCCAATCTGGTCGAGGGCACTGCGGAGCAGACCCAGCAGGGCGGCCCCCAGGTCTCCCGCGCTCCGGAGGACGTGCGCGGCAGGTTGAGCAACCTGCGGCGCGGGGTCCTGCGGGGACGTACCGCGGGGTCGGACACAAGTAATACCTACAACCAGGAGCGTTAGTGTGAGCCCGATGAGCCAGGCGGCGCAGAATCTCAACTGGTTGATCACCAACTTCGTGGACAGCACCCCCGGGGTGTCCCACACGGTGGTGGTCTCCGCCGACGGACTCCTGCTGGCGATGTCCGAAGGTTTCCCGCGTGACCGCGCCGATCAGCTGGCGGCCGTCGCCTCCGGGCTGACGTCGCTGACGGCGGGTGCTTCCAGGATCTTCGAAGGCGGTGCCGTGAATCAGACCGTTGTGGAGATGGAGCGAGGATTTCTCTTCCTCATGTCCATCTCCGACGGTTCGTCACTCGCCGTTCTCGCCCACCCGGATGCCGACATCGGCCTGGTTGGGTACGAAATGGCACTTCTCGTAGACCGTGCAGGAAGTGTCCTCACCCCGGATCTCCGCGCCGAGCTGCAGGGAAGTCTTCTTAACTAATAGACAGACAGTGCGTTTCTCGTCACCGCGCCATAAGGTGCGGTGGCGCGGCACCACTGGGATGGCGACCGGCAGTCGGAGGAGGAAACGTGGCAACACCCACAGGCGGACACCCGTACGAGGGCGGTCAGCGGGTCCCGGGTGAGCAGGGTGACAACCGCTACAACACCCCCTCCATGCCCGGCAGACAGGGTCCGCAAGACCCTTACCAGCCGTATCAGCCCTACCAGCAGTCCCAGCAGGGCGGCGAGTGGCAGCAGCAGCCCGATCCCGGGTGGCCGCAGCAGCAGCCTCCGTATCAGCAGCAGCCGCAGCACGAACAGCGGCCGCCGCAGCGGTTCGAGGCACCGCCGCCCCGCATCCAGCCGGTCCAGCGGCAGGCGCCCGCGCCTGCGAAGCCCTCGGCGCACAACCCGCTGGTCCGTCCGTACGCCATGACCGGCGGCCGGACCCGGCCGCGTTACCAGCTCGCCATCGAGGCGCTGGTCAGCACCACGGCCGATCCGGCCCGGCTGCAAGGGCAGTTGCCCGAGCACCAGCGGATCTGCCGGCTCTGCATCGAGATCAAGTCGGTGGCCGAGATCTCGGCCCTGCTCTCGATCCCCCTCGGCGTTGCCCGGATCCTCGTCGCCGACCTGGCAGAGGCCGGACTCGTCGCTATTCATCAGCCCGGCGGCGACGAGGCCGCCGGCGGCCAACCAGCCGTGACACTGCTCGAAAGGGTGCTCAGTGGACTTCGCAAGCTCTAGCGGCGGAGCAGCCCGCTCCACTACCTCGGCGAAGATCGTGGTGGCAGGGGGCTTCGGCGTGGGTAAGACCACGTTTGTCGGTGCCGTCTCGGAGATCAACCCGCTGCGCACCGAAGCCGTGATGACGTCCGCATCAGCGGGCATCGACGACCTGACCCACACCGGGGACAAGACCACCACCACGGTGGCCATGGACTTCGGACGCATCACCCTGGACCAGGACCTGATCCTCTACCTGTTCGGCACCCCCGGACAGGACCGCTTCTGGTTCATGTGGGACGACCTGGTCCGCGGCGCCATCGGCGCCGTCGTCCTCGTCGACACCCGCCGCCTCGCCGACTGCTTCCCCGCCGTCGACTACTTCGAGAACAGCGGCCTCCCCTTCGTCATCGCCCTCAACGGCTTCGACGGACACCAGCCCTACACCCCCGACGAAGTACGCGAAGCACTCCAGATCGGCCCGGACACTCCGATCCTGACGACGGACGCCCGCCACCGCGCGGACGCCAAGAGCGCCTTGATCACCCTGGTCGAGCACGCCCTCATGGCCCGCCTGCGCTGATCCCGCCGCCGCACGGCGAAGGCCCCGTACTCCTGAGGAGTACGGGGCCTTTCGTGCGTCAGGGACTCTTCCGAGCCCTCGGGACGGGCCTCAGCGGCCGTTCTCAGCCCTGCCAGCTGTGCGGAGCACGGAACCCAGGGGTGCGCTCCAGCCGGCGCCATCCGGCCGTGTCACGGCCGTGGCGGACGGGTGCGTCGGTGCGGCCGGCCGCACGGGCGAGCAGGACCGCGGTGATGGCGGCGAGTTCCTCGGGGCCGGCGTGGCCCTTCTCGACGCGCAGGACCGAATCGGCGGGGGTGGCGCTCATGGTGTCTCCGTCTTCTGGGCAGGTGGTCGCGGGCGTGGGCGGGGTGGCCGCTGCGGCCGCGACTACTGCGGCGGGTTGCCGTGCTTGCGGGACGGCAGGTCGGCGTGCTTGTTGCGGAGCATCGCGAGCGAGGCGATCAGCACCTCGCGGGTCTCGGCGGGGTCGATGACGTCGTCGACCAGGCCGCGCTCGGCCGCGTAGTAGGGGTGCATCAGTTCGGCCTTGTACTCCTTGACCATGCGGGCACGCATGGCTTCGGGGTCCTCGGCGTCCGCGATCTGGCGGCGGAAGATGACGTTGGCGGCACCTTCCGCGCCCATCACCGCGATCTCGTTGGTCGGCCAGGCGTAGGTGAGGTCCGCACCGATGGACTGGCTGTCCATGACGATGTACGCGCCTCCGTAGGCCTTGCGCAGGATCAGCGAGATCCTCGGCACGGTCGCGTTGCAGTACGCGTACAGGAGCTTCGCACCGTGGCGGATGATCCCACCGTGCTCCTGATCGACGCCGGGCAGGAAGCCGGGTACGTCCAGCAGAGTGACGATGGGGATGTTGAACGCGTCGCACATCTGGACGAAACGAGCGGCCTTCTCGGACGCCTCGATGTCCAGCACACCCGCGAGGGCCTGGGGCTGGTTGGCCACGATGCCGACGACCTGGCCGTCGAGCCGCGCCAGGGCGCAGACGATGTTGCGGGCCCAGCGCTCGTGGATCTCCAGGAAGTCGCCGTCGTCGACGAGCTCCTCGATGACCTTGTGCATGTCGTACGGGCGGTTGCCGTCGGCGGGGACCAGGTCCAGCAGGACGTCGCCGCGCCGGTCGGCCGGGTCGTCGCTCGGGTGGACCGGCGGGTTCTCCCGGTTGTTGGAGGGCAGCATCCCGATGAGGTAGCGGACCTCGGCGATGCAGGTCTCCTCGTCGTCGTACGCGAAGTGCGCGACGCCCGAGGTCTCGGCGTGCACGTCGGCGCCGCCGAGGCCGTTCTGGGTGATCTCCTCGCCGGTGACCGCCTTGACGACGTCCGGGCCGGTGATGAACATCTGCGAGGTCTCACGGACCATGAAGACGAAGTCGGTGAGGGCCGGGCTGTAGGCGGCGCCGCCCGCGCACGGGCCGAGCATCACCGAGATCTGCGGGATGACACCGGAGGCGCGGGTGTTGCGCTGGAAGATCCCGCCGTAGCCGGCGAGCGCGGACACGCCCTCCTGGATGCGGGCCCCCGCGCCGTCGTTCAGCGAGACCAGCGGGGCACCGGCCGAGATGGCCATGTCCATGATCTTGTGGATCTTCGTGGCGTGGGCCTCGCCCAGCGCGCCGCCGAAGATGCGGAAGTCGTGGGCGTAGACGAACACCGTCCGGCCGTCGACCGTGCCCCAGCCGGTGATGACACCGTCGGTGTACGGCTTCTTGGTCTCCAGGCCGAATCCGGTCGCCCGGTGCCGGCGCAGCTGCTCGACCTCCTTGAACGATCCCTCGTCCAGCAGGAGCGCGATGCGCTCGCGGGCCGTCAGCTTGCCCTTGGCGTGCTGCGCCTCGGTCGCCCGGTCGCTCGGTCCACGCCGGGCCTGCTCGCGCAGCGACAGCAGTTCGGCCACACGGCCACGGGTGTCACTCGGCTCGCCCTGGATTTCGTCCACAACGGTCATGTATCGACCCTACGAAGTCGACAGCACAAAACAGCCGTCCACTCCACACAGTCTCCTGCCCGGTTTCCTGGTAACACCTGACAGAACCCGCCCACCATGCAGGCCATCCCCCAGCTCGGCGGGCTGTCGCTTTGTAGGGCCTCGACAAACCCCCCGATGTGGCCCCGGACACATCGGGGCCCGCGCGCCACGCCGCGGATCCACCGAAGCGGCCGACCGGTGACACCAGAATGGCAGAGGCCCGACCCGGTGCGGGTCCGGCGCGCCACCCCTCGAACAGGTGACGTCCCGCATCGTCGGCGCGGGGCGCACGGCGGGCCACGGGTCCCACCCATGGGCCGCCCCCAGCCGCCCCTCGACGCCGGCCCGCCCGGGTGCCCCTGCGCCCGCCGCGCGGCCCGCCCACCGGCGCACGCCCCCGGCATCCGCGCCCGCCGACGCGCCGTCGAGCCCGCCGCCACGTCCCGTCGGCGTACCGGGTGCGCGTTCGGATCCTGTTCACCATACGCATCCGAACCAGGACCAGGAGTCGCGAAATCCCGTTCGGAGACGTCGAGTTGTAAAGAAAGGCTCGTTCTTGAGAGCGCTCTCAGTCATAACTCTTGACGCTTGCGGGAGGCGTCGCGAAAGTAGTGCGCACCGCAGACGAACCACGGCCGCTTCCCCCGCTCCACCCCCCACAGCCCTGTCTGCGGCCCCCCACATCCCGGGAGTTCCCTCGTGATTTCACGCAGAATGTTCCTGACGGGCGCCGCCGCATCCGCGACCGCGCTCACCTATCCGGTCTGGGGCAGCGCCCTCAGCCCGCGCACGTCGGCCGCTCCGGCGACCTGCGAACTGGTCCTGGAGAACCGCTCGTTGCCCGGCAACGTGCGTGCGTACGTCACCGGCCACGAACAGGGCACCGACCGCTGGGTGCTGCTCCGCCCGGACGGCGGCGTCTACCGCCCCGACTCCCCCGGCGCCCCGCAGACGCCCCTGCCGGTCGACTGCTCCATCCCGCTGAAGGCCGCGGGCGCCGGACCGGTCGTCCTGACGCTGCCGCAGATGTACGGGGCACGGGTCTACTTCGTGCGGGACGACAAGCTGGACTTCTACCTGAACCCCGGCCCGTCCCTGGTCGAGCCCGCCTTCGCGACGGCGACGGACCCCAACTACGGGCGCACCTGGTCGTTCTGCGAGTTCACCTTCAACCCCCAGCAGCTCTACGCCAACATCAGCTACGTCGACCTGGTGACGGCGCTGCCGATCGGCCTGACCCTGGAGGGTGACGCCACGCACACCGTGGCCCCGCTCCCGGACGGCGCGGTCCAGCGCATCGCGGACGACCTGACGGCACAGGCGGCGGCCGACGGGCAGCCGTGGGACAAGCTGGTGACCCGGGGCCAGGACGGCAAGGTGCTGCGGGTCGTCTCCCCGCAGAACCTGATGGCGCCGTTCTTCGACCGGCCCGACCAGATGCCCTTCCGCGACCTGTTCACCGCGCAGATCGACCAGGTCTGGGAGAAGTACCGCTCCACGGATCTGCGGATCGACCTGCAGGGCGGCCGGGGGACCCTGGCGGGCCGGGTCAGCGGCGACACGCTGACCTTCGAGGGCGGGCACACCTTCGTGAAGCCGACGTCCAAGGACGTCTTCACCTGCAACCACGGGCCCTTCACGAACAACCCGGGTGACTCCGACGACAAGAAGGCCCTGCTCGCCAGGATCGCGGCCGGCTTCAACCGGTCGATCATGCTCAGTCACCCGCAGCAGCCGAACGGGACCACGGTCGCGGACTACTACAAGGGCGGCGTGACGAACCACTGGTCACGCGTCGTCCACGCGAACTCCCCCATCGGATACGCGTTCCCCTACGACGACGTGCGCCCCGACGGTGAGCCGGACGTCTCGGGTGCCGCGCACGACGGGAACCCGCGCCGCTTCACGGTGAGCGTCGGCTCCTGACCGGCCACGTGACGCCGGGGGCGGGGCGCCGCGCATCCGCGGCACCCCGCCCCCCGGCCGTGTCCGGCACCCGTGCGGCCCAGTCCGGCCTGCGGGGCCGGACCGCGGGGCGGATCGTGGTGAGATGCCCTCACCCGCCGAACCGCCCCCCGGTGACACCCGTGACCTGGTGCTCCTCCGGGACCTGCGCCTGATCGACGGAACGGGGGCCGCGCCCGTACCGGATGCCGCGCTGCTGATCGAGGGGGCGACGGTCCGGTGGGCCGGCCCCGCCGCGCTGCTGCCGGCGGACCCGGCGCCGGCCCGGCGGCTGGGCCTGGGCGGGCGGACCGTGTGTCCCGGCTTCATCGACACCCATGTGCACTTCGCCCTGCCGGGTCCTGCCGGCAATCCCCTCCAGGGCCTGTACGAGCTGCCGACCTACCGCACGCTGAAGGTGCTGGACCGGCTGCGCGTCACCCTGGAGAACGGGGTGACGACCGCGCGGGACCTGATGGGTCTGGACGCCGGGTTCCGGCAGGCCGTCGCGGAGCGGATGATCGCCGGGCCCCGGCTGCTGGTGTCCGTCACCATGCTCAGCCAGCGGGCCGGTCACGCCGACTTCACCCTCGCCTCGGGGATCGACGGACTGGCGGTCGCCGTCAGCTTCCCGGAGACGCCGCCCAGCCTGGTCGGGTCCGTCGACGACATGCGGGCCAGGGTCCGCGACCTCGTCGCGGCGGGCGCCGACTGCGTCAAGCTCGCCACCAGCGGTGGCGTCACCTCGCCCCACGACCAGCCCGACTGGCTGGGCCTGCGGCCGGAGATGATCAGGGCGGCGGTCGAGGAGGCGCGGGCCTACGGCGGCCTCCCGGTCGCCGCGCACGCCATCGGGCGTCCCGGCATCGAGGCGGCCGTGCGCTCGGGGGTCACCAGCATCGAGCACGGTTACGCCCTGGACGACGAGCTGCGGGCGGAGATGGTGGACCGGGGCCAGTACCTCGTGCCGACCCTGCTGGAGACGACGCAGGATCTCGACCCGGCGCGCACCTCTCCCTCGGCGTACGAGAAGGGGGTGCGCTGGCACCGGATCGCCCAGGAGTCGGTGGCACGGTCGGCCGCGGCGGGCGTCCGCATCGCGATGGGTACGGACAGCGGCCTGGCGGTGGGGCACGGCCGGAACCTCGGGGAACTGGCGCTTCTGGTGGACCTCGGAGGGCTGACCCCGATGGCGGCGATCGTCTCGGCGACGGGTGACGCCGCCCGGCTGTGCGGGGTCGACGCGCTGACCGGCACGCTGGAGGCGGGCAAGGCCGCCGATCTGGTGGTCACGGACGTCGACCCCCTGACCGACATCGCGGCACTGGGCGAGCCGTCCCACATCCTCGCGGTCGTGAAGGAGGGCCGGATCGCCGTCGACCGGGCCGGTGTCCTCGGCACGGGTCTCCTCCCCGCGCTCCTGGGCTGACCCCCGGCCGCCCGGGCACCGGACGGCCGGAACCGGCGCAGCCCCGGCCCCGGCCACCGGGCCGGAGCGGGGGCGCCGTCGTGCGGGAGTGCGTCAGCAGCCGCCGCAGTTGTAGTACGTCACGTCCCAGTGGTTGCCCTCGTCCGCGTAGATGTTGCCCGAACCGGACTTGTACTGGGGTGCTCCGTCGCCGCGCAGGCCGATGTAGCTGAACACGCCCTTCACGTAGTTCGTCAGGCAGGTGGTCTTGCCGAAGTCGAGCTTGTAGCCGTTCCAGTGCGAGTAGGTGCCGCCGGCGTGGCCGGTCTCGGTGCCCCCGGTGATGTTGAGTGCGCAGCCCGTGGCGCTCTTGAGGGTCTGGGCGCCCTGGGCCGTGGCGAGGTTGAGCTGGTCGAAGGACGTGCAGGTGGAGACGTTCCGGTTGGAGCACCCGCCCGAGGACGACCACGTGATGCCGGAGGAGCTGAAGCGGGAGGTCGCCTGGGAGTGGGTGAGCTTCGTGGCCGCGTGCGCCTCGGTCGCACCGCCGCCGAGCACGCCGACGCCGGGCGCGAAGAGGGCGCCGAGGACGAGGGCCAGGGCGGTCAGGGCCGAGCGGAGTCTGGGACGGGTCAGCATGGGGGGATCCTCCTGCTCATGACAATTATCGGGGCAGGGAGATAGTGCCCGAGCTCTACGCGCGTCCGCCAGGGGGCAGGGGCGGGTTCGCGACACGGACCAGCGACTTTCGGACCGGCCTGGACCCTTGATGTTGAACATTGAACAAAAAGCCGCTACAGTCAATCTCGTTGAAGGTTAAACCAAACCGGATCGACCGAACCGTCGACGGTTTGTCGTACCGAACACGTCGGAAACCGCCCCGAGGAGAAGCCATGGCCCTGTTCAACCGCAAGAGCGCCGCCCCGTCCACCACCGCCACCCTCGCCGTGGACCCCGCGCTGGCCGCACTGACCGGCACCTACACGATCGACCCCAGCCACAGCAGCATCGGCTTCACCGTGCGCCACGCCATGGTCACGAACGTGCGGGGCTCCTTCGGTGAGCACGAGGGCACCCTCACCCTGGACGGCGCGAACCCGGCCGCCTCCTCCGCCTCCATCGACGTCCAGATCTCCAGCGTCGACACCGGCATCGCCGACCGTGACGGCCACCTGGTCAGCGGCGACTTCTTCGAGGCCGAGAAGTTCCCGCTCATGAGCTTCCGCTCCACGCACGCCGAGCAGCTCGGCGGCGACTCCTACCGGATCACCGGCGACCTGACGATCAAGGACGTCACCCGTCCGCTCTCCATCGACCTGGAGTTCAACGGGTCCGCCACCGACGTCTACGGCAACGAGCGCGTCGGCTTCGAGGGCAGCGCCGACATCCTGCGGTCCGACTGGGGCCTGACCTGGAACGCCGCCCTGGAGACCGGTGGTGTCATGGTCAGCGACAAGGTGAAGCTGAACTTCGACATCTCCGCCATCAAGGCCGCCCCGCAGGCCTGATCCGTCCGAACCGAGCGCGCCCGCCGGCCCTCCCCTCCGGGGGAGGACGGCGGGCGCTCGGCGTGCACGGGACGACGACGGCCGGATCACGCGCCCGGCCGGCGGGGACTCACCCCGCGCGGCGGACCTTCAGCGCGTTGTCCGTGCGCGTGGTGGGGTTGCCGTCCGGGTCGTTCTGGACCCGCTCGTGCTC
Source organism: Streptomyces sp. NBC_00178 (assembly GCF_036206005.1). Lineage (NCBI taxonomy): Bacteria > Bacillati > Actinomycetota > Actinomycetes > Kitasatosporales > Streptomycetaceae > Streptomyces > Streptomyces sp. NBC_00178. The sequence continues at coordinate 5,256,028 of NZ_CP108143.1, read as the reverse complement.
CCCGCTGAGCAGCACCTCCCACTCCCCGTCCGGGAGTTCGAGGGAGGCGAGCACCTCGTCCGTCGTGGGCAGCTCCATGTCCGCGTGGCCGTGGTCCCAGGAGGGGAAGCCCGCGTGCCCGACGATCAGGAGCACGCCACCGGGTGCGACGGCCGCCGCGGCCTGCCGCAGGATCCGTTCGCGCGGCAGGTCCCCCATGGAGTGCAGGAACTGCGCGGAGACCAGGTCGTACTCCCCCGCCGGGAACGTGGCCCCCAGGTCGTGCCACTGCCAGTCGACCCGGTCCGTGACACCGGCGTCGGCCGCGTGCACCGCCGCCCGCTCCAGCGCGACGCGTGAGATGTCGGTCGCGGTGACCTGCCAGCCGCCCCGCGCGAGCCAGACCGCGTCGGCCCCCTCGCCGCAGCCGAGGTCGAGGGCGCGTCCCGGCTTCAGGTCCTCGACCTCACGGACCAGGACGGTGTTGGGCTTCCCGCTCCAGATCCGGTCGCTCTCGCGGTACCGGTCGTCCCACATCTCGGCGTCGGTCCTGGTGCTGTCGGTGGTCATCGCGTCTCCTGCAGTCCGTGACGGCGGTCCCCGAGCACACGCTCGGTGACCTGGCGCTCGGCCTCGGCCGAGAAGGGGGTGCGGCGTGCCTCGACCGCGCGGGCGGTGTCGTCGGTGACGAGGTCCATGTTGATCATCGATGCGGCCTTGAGCCCGGCTGCGGCCGCGCCGACGACCTGTTCCATGAGGTTGGCGACGTTACCGGCCACCCATACCCCGGGCTCATCGGTGGCTCCGGAGGGGTCGGCCGCGATGTAGCTGCCGACGACGTGGTCGCCCATCAGCATGTCGGTGGGCACCAGCCCGAGGCTCTCCAGGACCGCCGACCGCGCGGTGAACCGGGGCTGGACGACGACCGCCTCCCGGGGGATCACCGCGCCTCCGGCCAGCCGCACACCGGTGAGCCGGCCGTCGGTCACCTCAAGACCGGCCACCGCGCCCTCCACCACCGCAACACCCCGGGCGGCGAGCTGCTCGTACTCCTCGTCGGTGAAGTCGGGCCGCTCGTGGCGGAACAGCACCACGTCGTCGGTCCACTGCCGCCAGAGCAGGGCCTGGTGGACGGCCATGGGGCTGAGCGCCAGCACGCCGACCGGCCGGTCCCGCACCTCCCAGCCGTGGCAGTACGGGCAGTGCAGCACCTCGTCGCCCCAGCGCTCGGCGAGGCCCTCCACCGGCGGCAGCTCGTCGACGATCCCCGTGGTCACCAGCAGACGACGGGCCTCGACGGCTTCCCCGTCCGCCCGCACGACACGGAATCCGCCGCCCGGCAGCCTCTCGGCCGAGACGACCTCGCCCCGGACGATCCCGGCGCCGTACTCCGCCGCCTCGGTCCGGCCGATGGCCAGCAGCTCCGAGGGCGGGGTGCCCTCCCGGCCCAGGTAGTTGTGCACGTGGGACGCGGGGGCGTTGCGCGGGCTGCCCGAGTCGATCACGAGCACGGAGCGTCTCGCCCGGGCCAGGGCCAGGGCTCCGCTCAGCCCGGCGGCCCCGCCGCCGACGACCACGACGTCGTACCGCTGTTTCGTCTCGCTCATGCGAATCACCTCCTGTTACGGGAGATGGTGCGCCCGGCGTCCCGATCCGACAAACTTGCTTGCCGATCCGGCAAACTCGCACCAGACCGTCTTGCCCGGACTCCGCTCCCCCACCCCCCAGGCGTCGGCGAGCGCTCCGACGAGCAGCAGGCCACGTCCGTACTCCGCGCAGGGGGCGGGGCCGGGCTCCTCGCGGACCTCGCCGCCCCCGCTGTCGTGGACCTCGATCCGGAGCGCGTCCTTCCAGGTCAGCTGCACGCGGAACCCCCTCCCTGGCGGGACGCCGTGGACCAGCGCGTTGGTGGCGAGTTCGCTCACACAGAGCAGCACGTCGTCGGGATCCACCCCGCACGCCCAGTCGGCCAGGGCTTCACGGACGAACTGGCGCGCGAGGGGGACGGACCTGCGCTCACGGCGGTAGAACGCCTCGCGGAAGGGGACGGGTTGCGTTGATTGATTCACGGGACGACTGTCACAGAACGTCACTACTGTGGGTCACCGCGTCAGGTCGTACACCGCTTCTGTACGGGCGCTGACGGGTCCGGCGGGGTTCACGTACGGGGAGAGGCACTTCATGCACTCGGCGAAGAAGAACAAGCGGGTCACGTCCTGGCACCTCATCGGCGCGCAGCTCGCCGCCTTCCGCCGGGCGGCCGGGCACACGCAGACGTCGCTGGCCGACCGGTTCTGTGTCGGCGAGGACACGATCGCCTCGATCGAGCAGGGGCGACGGGCGCTCCAGGCGGACTTCGCGGCACAGCTGGACGAACTGCTGGACACCAAGGGCGTGTTGCGGGTCGCCGTGTCGAAGGTGCCGCAGAAGGAGCGGTTCCCGGCGTTCGTGCAGGACTTCGTGGAGTACGAGCAGGAGGCGGTGACGCTGCTGTGGTACGAGAACCAGGTCGTTCCGGGGCTTCTCCAGACGGAGGACTACGCGCGCTTCTTGTTCTCCTGCCTCTATCCGCCACTCGAAGAGGAGCAACGCGAGGAGTGGGTCGTCGCCCGGATCGACCGGCAGCGACTCCTCGAACGCAGGCCGCGCCCCATGCTCCACTTCATCCTGGAGGAGAGCGTCCTGCGCAGCGAGATCGGACCCCCCGCCATGCGGCAGAACCAGATCCGACGCCTGCGCGAGAGCATGGAACTGCCCTTCCTGGGACTGCAGATCATGCCCATGAAGCTCCCCAAACACGCCGGTCTGGCCGGACCGGTGGTCCTGCTGGAGACACCGGATCACGATCATCTGGCTTACGTGGAAGCGCAGTTGACCAGCGTGCTCCATGACGATCCGGACACCGTAAGTGTCCTCCACCAGAAATATGGGATGCTGCGTTCGCAGGCGCTTTCCGTCGAGAACAGTGCGCGCCTACTGGACGACCTGCTTGGAGCGTCATGACTCGCGTGGCACACGGCACACATCTCTCGTGGTTCAAGTCCAGCCACAGCAGCGACCAGGGTGGCGCCTGCCTCGAAGTCGCCTACGACTGGCACAAGCCCAGCTACAGCAGCGATCAGGGCGGCACCTGCGTCGAGGTCTCCGCCCATCCCGCCGCCGTGCACATCCGCGACTCCAAGGTTTCCGACGGCCCCGAGCTCACCGTGCCTCCGGCCGCCTGGGCCGCGTTCCTGAGCATCGCCGGCCGCTTCCCGGCGTAACCGGCACCCCCGTACCCCTCCCGCTCACCCGGTGAACATGCCGATCAGGCCGTGGGGTGCGTCGGCGCCGAACATGCGCTCGTGCAGGAGGACGGCCTCGCCGGCCTCCTCGGAGCTGCGACGGAACATGGCCTCCTCGTAGGCCGTGAGCGCGGCCTCGATGTCGTCGGGGCGCGCCGCGATGGCCCGGCCCAGTTCCGCGCCGTCGTACATGGCCAGGTTGGCGCCCTCACCGGACGGGATCATGAGGTGGGCGGCGTCGCCCAGCAGGGTCACCCCCGGCACCCGGTCCCAGCGGTGGTCGTCCGGCAGGGTGTGGAGCGGACGCAGCACCGGCGCGGTCTCCCCGTCGGTGATCAGCGCGGTGAGCTCGGGCGCCCAGCCGTCGAACTCCTCGGCGATGCGCGCCGTGGCGGCGGCGGAGTCGGTGAAGTCGATGCCCGCGAACCAGTCCTGGGGTTTGGAGAGCGCGACGTAGGTGTGGAGGGTGCCGCCACTCTCGCGGTGCGCCTGGATCCCCTTCCCCCGCGCGAGCGCGAAGAGTGAGCCGCTGCCCACTGCCTTCGCGGAGGCGGGGTGCCGGGTGTCGCCGTCGTACAGGTAGGTCTCGACGTACGAGGTGCCGACGTACGCGGGCCGGGCGTCGGACAGCAGCGGCCTGACCTTCGACCACGCACCGTCCGCGCCGACGAGCAGGCCGGTGGTCACGGCCGGCTCGCCGGCGAAGGACACCTCGTGGCGGCCGTCGCCGAGGGACCGGACGCCGGTGACCTTGCGGCCCCAGCGGACGGTGCCGTCCGGAAGGGAGTCGAGCAGGACGCGGCGCAGGTCGCCGCGCAGCACCTCCGGGCGTCCGCCCGCACCGTCGTCGGGCGCGTCGAACAGGACGGCGCCGTCCGGGCTGAGTACCCGAAGGGCCTCACCACCCTCGTGGACGATCGCGCGGAAGGCGTCGGCGAGACCGGCCGCTTCGAGCGCCGCCTGCCCGTTGTTCTCGTGGATGTCGAGCTGACCGCCCTGCGTGCGGGCCCGGGCCGAGGGCTCGGCCTCGTAGACCGTCGCGGGGACGCCATGGACGTGCAGGACCCGGGCGAGGGTGAGCCCGCCGAGTCCGGCTCCGATGATCGTGACGGGGGTGTGCATCGACGCTCCTTCGCAACGGGGCGGTCCCGGCTCGGGCCGAGCCGGGACCGCCCGCTCTGGAATGTTGTTCCATCCATGCTGGAACGGCGCTCCAGATATGTCAAAATGGCGTCATGGCAACGAGCACCCGCCGGTCGTCACGGCGCACGGAGGCCCTCTCCCGGGAGCGGATCGTCGACGCCGCCGTCGAGCTGCTCGACACGGTCGGCGAGGGCGGGCTCACCTTCCGAGCCCTGACGGAACGGCTCGCCACCGGACCAGGGGCGATCTACTGGCACGTGGCGAACAAGGAGGAGCTGCTGGGAGCCGCGACGGAGGGGGTCCTCGCCGCCGCCCTGGCCCTCGCCCCCTCCGAGACGGCCGCCGACTCCCCCGACTCCCGCGCGTCCGCGGAGTCGCCGCAGGACGGGATCCGTGCCGTCGGGCTCGGCCTGTTCGACGCGGTCGGGAAGCATCCGTGGCTCGCCGCCCAGCTCGCCACCCAGCTCGCCCGGAGCCCCTGGGGGCGGGTGACGCCGCGGATCTTCGAGAGCATCGGCCGGCACGTCCGCGCGCTGGGCGTGCCCGAGGCCGGCTGGTTCACGGCGACCTCGGTGCTGGTGCACTACATTCTCGGCGCCGCCGGCCAGAACGCCGCGAACATCGCGAGCGGCCGCGCGCTCGGACCCGGCGTGGACCGGCCCGAGTTCCTCGACAGCGTGGCGAGGGCGTGGGAGGAACTCGACCCCGAGGACTACCCGTTCACCCGGGCCGCCGCGAGCGGACTGCGTGACCACGACGACCACGAGCAGTTCCTCGCCGGCATCGACCTCGTCCTCGCCGGCCTCACCGCCGGGTAGACGAACCTCCGGGCCGTTCCACGACGCCGTGCCCGCCGGGCCCTCCTAGGGGTGCTGCCCCGGGCCGTCGGCGTGGGGCGCGAGCCGTGTGGGCGAGAGAGCGGTGTCCTCCTCGCCCGGTTCCAGGAGGGTGGCGGCGGCGCCCACGACGAGGGGGTCCGGCTTGCCGACGACGTCGGAGTCCTTCGCCGCGTAGTCGACACGGGCCAGGAGGCTGCGCATGGCTTCGAGGCGGGCCCGGCGCTTGTCGTTGCTCTTGACGACGGTCCACGGTGCGTGCACGGTGTCGGTCGCCCGGAACATGTCGATCTTCGCCGTCGTGTAGTCGTCCCACCGGTCGAGCGAGTCGATGTCCGTGGGTGACAGCTTCCACTGGCGCACGGGGTCGACCTGCCGGATGGCGAAGCGGGTGCGCTGTTCCGCGCGGGAGACGGAGAACCAGAACTTCACGACGATGACCCCGTCGTCGACGAGCATCTTCTCGAACGCCGGGCACTGCTCCAGGAAGAGTTCGTACTCGGGCTGGGTGCAGAAGCCCATGACGCGTTCGACTCCGGCCCGGTTGTACCAGGAGCGGTCGAAGAACACGAGCTCGCCGGGGCCCGGCAGGTGCGCCACGTAGCGCTGGAAGTACCACTGCCCCCGCTCGCGGTCCGTGGGCTTGTCCAGGGCCACGATGCGTGCGCCACGCGGGTTGAGGCGCTCGGTGAACCGCTGGATGGTGCCGCCCTTGCCGGCCGCGTCACGCCCCTCGCACACCACGACGACCCGGGCGCCGGTGTCCTTGGTCCACCGCTGGAGCTTCAGCAGCTCGATCTGCAGGATGCGCTTGGTGCGCTCGTACTCCTTGCGCCGGATCCTGCGGTCGTAGGGGTAGTTCTCGCGCCAGGTCCTTATCGGCCTGCCCGCGTCGTCGAGCAGGACGGGCTGTTCCGGCCTGCTCGTGTCGACGGTCAGGCCGTCCAGCAGCTGCTTCTCCACCCGGTCACGGTCCACCGGTCAAGCCTGTCACCCGATCGCGCCGTGCGCCACCAGGTGATGCCGGGGCGGCGCACGGGCCGCGGCGGGCACACCCCCGGGACCGGACGCACCGGTGAGCACAAGTAAGGTGAGCCTAACAATGCCAGGTCAGCGCCCCGCTGCCGCGCCCTCACGAGGTACGGAGAATCCCTTGTCGAACGCCGCGACCGAGACCATCCCGGCCGCCCCCGCCGGCACCACGGACCCACTGGCCGGAGCCGTACCCCTGGAGTCCGCCGAGCAGTTGCGCGAGATCATGGGCGAACCGTGGCCCATCGTGATCGAGAAGGTCCATGACGCGCTGACCGAGGCCGATGTCGACCTGCTGGCCCGCTCGCCGTTCTGCGCCGTGTCCACCTCGGACGCCGACGGGAACTGCGACACCTCCCCGCGCGGCGGTGAGGCCGGTTTCACCCGGGTCCTGGACGCGCGGACGATCGTCATGCCCGACCTGCCGGGCAACCGGCGCGGGGACAGCTTCCACAACATCCTGGCCAACCCGCACGTGGGCCTGCTGTACCTGATACCGGGCGCCATGACGGTGCTGCGGATCAACGGCCGGGCCCGGATCCTCACGGACGCCCCGGTCTTCGACGAGATGAAGGTCAAGGGCCGGCGCCCCGACCTCGCCCTGGTCGTGGACATCGACGAGATATACCTGCACTGCCCGGCATCGCTCAAGCGTTCGGGCGTGTGGTCGCCCGAGACGTGGGAGGAGCGGCCCGCCCGGAAAGCCGCCTCTCGGTGAGCTGCCCCCCGGGGACAGAGCGGGGCGGCCCCGGGGAGCGCGGGCGGGCCGCCTTCAGAACCCGCCGCCGCCGTCGAAGCCGCCGCCTCCGCCGAAACCTCCGCCGTCACCGAAGCCGCCGCCGTCTCCGAACCCGCCGAAGCCGGAGGAGTCGAAGTCGGACCCGGACACGTCTCCGCCGCTCCAGTCACCGCCGCCGAAGTCGCCTCCGCCGTATTCGGCCGCGTAGGCCGGGGTGGAGAGGGCGGAGCCCAGCACGGTCCCGATCAGGAGGCCGGGCAGCAGGCCGCCGCCGAAGTAGCCGCCGGCCCAGGGGCCGTAGGCCGGGCCGGCCTCCCAGTACGGACGGCGGCGGCCGTCGCCGACGTCGACCGTGCGGCTCATCGGGTCGTCGCCCTCCCGCAGCCGCGTCCGGTCCGCGCCGCAGACCGGCACCTCGCGCGCCGCACCGCCGGCGGGCGTCCACATGACGTCGGCGACCGAGGGGCCGTGGCGCGGGTCGAAGAAGCAGGGCGGCCGGCGGGCCGGCAGTTCACGGTGTGTGCGCCGGGCGTCCAGGACGGCGAGGGAGAACCGCCCGTCCTCCAGGGCCTTGGTGACTCCGCGCACGTCGGAGGGGTGGCGGGCGTTGCCCATGCGGGACTTGGCGTCCTCGTAGGAGTCCAGCGCGCGTTCGTAGTCGGCGCGCATCGCGTCGTCGGCGCCGGGCTCCCCCGGCTTGAAGTCCAGCCGGTCGAGCGTCTCGCCGTACGCGGTGATGTCCTCGTCCACGACGACCCGGAGCCTTTCGAGAGCGACCCGCTCCTCTTCCTCCTTGCGCTTGCGGTTCCGGCGGACGACCGTGAACGCGATGGCCCCGCCTGCCACGACGACACCGCCGAGGACGATCAGGCCGGCCGCCGGAGCTCCGCTCGCCGCGCCGTCCCCGGCACCGCCGCCGGACCAGGAGGCGGGGGCGCTGCCCCGGGCCTGGTCGATCGCGCTGTCGACGAAGGCGTTCAACTGGGTCGCGGCGTCGGTGTCCGTCCCGGGGGCCTTCACGGCCGTGGTGAGGTTCTGCACCGCCCGGGTCGGCATCACCTGGGGGTCGGCGCCCGCGCTGAACCCGTCGCCGAGGCGGACGGCGTAGACACCGGTGATCCCGGTGTCGCTGCGCAGGTTCCGCAGGAGGTTGTCGGGCGGGAACTGGGACGTCGCGGGCAGCACGGCCACGAAGACCGGCTTGTCGGCGTCCTTGATCTTCTTCTCCAGGGCGGCCTCCTGCGAGGCCGACAGCTGGCTCGCCGCCGCCGGGTCCACGTAGACGGGGCCCTGGCGCAGCGCGCGGGCCGCGTCGTCGATGGTGGAGGTGGCGGCCTGGGCGGCCGGGGACAGGGCCAGCACGGCCGCTGAGAGCAACAGCAGCAGGACGGCCCACAAGGGGGCGAACAGCCTCTTCCGCATACTCCGAAAGTAACCCGAACGGGCGACGAATGCGTCGCCCGCCCGGGTCGCCCTCGTGCGGTTACGCGGCGCGGTACGCCGTGCGGAGCTTCGCCACGGCGCCGGTCAGGTCACCGGTGAGCAGCAGGTGGTCGGCCTCGGCGAACGGCTTGGACACCGCCGCTGCCGGCCTTCCGCCGGCCCTCTGCTGGACCAGCAGCCTCGCCCGGTCCACGATCGCCTTGCCCGCCGGGGTCTTCCCGAGGCCCGCGTGCTCGGCGATCTGCGCGGCGACGGCGAGCGCGGTGAGCGTCGCCTCGCCGCCGGACGGCACCTTCCGCAGGGTGGTCAGTCCCCAGCCGTAGGGGAACTGCGGGTCGTACGTCGCGTCGCCGACGTTCACCGGCAGCTGCGACTCGGACTTCGGCCAGGTCACGGGCAGCTGCCCGGTGAAGGCGCGCTTGCCGTAGAGGACGTCGGCGACGCCGTCGCCCTCGGTCCCGGGCAGCCAGGACGCGACCAGGGCGTCGATGTCCCCGAGCCGGTCCCCGATGAGCTGGGGGCGGCCGGAGACGACGAGGACGGCGCACTTCATCGCGGCGCAGACCGTGTCGACGGCCTTCTTGTCGGCGTCGGTGAGTTCCAGGTCGTGTCCGTTGCCGACGTCGCCGATGCCCTCGGCGTAGGGCTTCTCGCCGACGACGACGACTCCGGCGTCGTAGCCCTCGGTCGGGGCGGAGGCGTCCTTGGAGAAGGTGGCCGAGGAGGTGTTCTTCTCGATGCCCTTGAGGATCGTGGTGCCCGTGGTGGTCGCGCCGGAGGCGCCCTGCCAGCTGACGGTCCAGCCGCCGGCCTGGTTGCCGAGGTCGTCGGCGTTGGAGCCGGCGACGTACACCTTCTGCGAGGCCTTGAGCGGGAGCACCGCGCCGTCGTTCTTCAGGAGCACCTGGGACTTCGCCGCCGCCTCCCGGGCGACCGCGCGGTGTGCGGCGGAGCCGACGTCGTCCAGGTTCGACGTGTCCGCGTACGGCTTCTCGAAGAGGCCGAGGCGGAACTTCTGGGTGAGGATCCGGGAGACCGCGTCGTCGATCCGGGTCTGGCCGATCCGTCCGGCGGCGACCTCGTCCTGGAGCGTCCTGGTGAAGTCCTGGTACGCGGTCGGGACCATGATCATGTCGAGACCGGCGTTGACGGAGGTGCGGACGTCGCTCGCGTAGTCACCGGGTATCTGGTCGATGGCCTGCCAGTCGCTGATGACGAAGCCCTCGAAGCCCATCCGGTCCTTGAGCACACCGTTGATCATCTCGGCGTTGGCGTGCATCTTGCCCGGGCCGGCGTCGTCGCCGATGACGTCCAGCGAGGAGTAGGACGGCATGACCGTTCCGACGCCGCGCTTCACCGACTCGGCGAAGGGCGCGAGGTGCACGGCCTCCAGTTCCTGGCGGGTGACCTTGGTGATCCCCTGGTCGATGGTGTACGAGCCGGTGGTGGACGAGCCGAACTCCGTACCGCCGTCGCCGACGAAGTGCTTGGCGCTGGCCAGGACCTTGTCGTTGCGGGCGAGGTCCTTGCCCGACGGGCTGCCCTGCATGCCGGTGATGACCGTCTCCATGGCCTCGACCAGGGCGGGGTCCTCGCCGTACGCCTCGTAGGAACGGCCCCAGCGCTCGTCACGGGTGACGCAGACGCAGGGGGCGAAGTCCCACGGGATGCCGGTGGCGCGTACCTCGTTCGCGGTGACGGCGCCCGTCCTCCCGGCCAGCTCCGGGTCGCGGCCCGCGCCGATGCCGATGTTGTGCGGCATGATCGTCGACCCGACCACGTTGTTGTGGCCATGCACGGCGTCCACGCCGTAGATCAGCGGGATCTGGAAGCGGGTCGCCTGCGCCCGCAACTGGTAGGCGTCGACCATCTTCGCCCAGGCCGCCGCCGTGTTCGGGGTCGGCACGGAGCCTCCGCCGGAGAGCAGCGAGCCGAGGTCGTACGTGGCGATGTCGCCCTGCGCCTTCAGCGCGTTGCGCTCGGCCTGGGTCATCTGCCCGGCCTTCTCGGCCGGGGACATGCGGGACAGCAGGTCCGCCACGCGCTTCTTCACGGGGAGCTTCGCGTCCTGGTAGGGCAGCCCGTGGGCGTCGATGACGACCTGCGGGTTCTCCTTCGGCGCCTTGGCGCCGGTGACGGTGAGCTCCAGCGGGATCGTCTCCGCCGGCTCGGCTCCCCGGTCCTTGGTGGTGACCACGGTGACGGTGTGCGCGGTGCCGGAGGCGGTGCCGGCGGGGAAGGTGTGCGTGCCGGTGGCCGGCGTGTAGTCCTTGCCGGGTTCCGCGCTGCCGCCCCTGGTGGCCCAGGCGACGGTGACGGGCTCCTCGGTGGGCAGGGAGCCGGTGGTGGCGACGGAGATCCTGACGTCCGCCCGGCCGCCCTCCTTGACGGGGTGGACGGCGGAGTCGACGGCGACGCTCGACTTCAGGGCCGGGTCGGCCTTCCCGTAGAGCTCGACCGCGTCCATGGCGAAGGAACCGGGGGCGCCGGTCGGGAGGGTGACGGCGTAACCCCACATCTCGTTCAGGCCGAGGACCTGGTCGATGCCGCCGACGGGCTGGTAGTCGGTCCGGTAGACGAAGTCCGCGAAGGGGATCTCGACCTGGTGCCAGCCCTCCCAGTCGTCGGTGAAGGACGTGGTCCACAGCTCGGAGGCGCCGCCGTTGGCCCCGCCGTCCTTGATCTCGAAGTTGATCCGCTTGCCCGAACCGGGCGGCAGGGGCGCGGTGTTCTGCCCGTACCACCAGAAGCGGATGCCCTTGTGCGCGGTCCAGTCCTTCGGGGGCTGGTCGACGGCGAACTCGTGGCTGAGTCCGCCCCAGGCGCTGATGTCGTAGGTGCCCTGGAGGACCTTGTCGCCCTCGGGGGCGTCGGCGCGCTCCTCGAACGTCAGGGCGGGGTGGTCGTCGGCGTCGCCGCCCCAGGTGAACAGGGAGTCGGCGGGCGGGTTGCCGAGGGGGACCTCGCCCTCGAAGCGGTCGACGAGGACCGGTGCGGGCTCGTCGGCGTCGGCCGCCGCGCTGGGGACGGCCCCGGCGAGCAGGGAGGCGAGCACGGTGGCGGCGGCGAGCGCGGCCGTGACCGGTCTCGCGCGGTGGCGTGGGCGGTGGTGCGGCGTGCTGGGCATGTGGGGCTCTTCTCTGGTCCGGTGACGGGTCGGTGCGGTGACGTCAGTCGGTGCGGGCGTTCCGGGTGAGCCGGATCGTGTCGCGGTACCACTTGGCGCTGTCCTTGAGCGTCCGCCGCTGGGTGTCGTAGTCGACGCGGACGATGCCGAACCGCTTGTCGTAGCCGTAGGCCCACTCGAAGTTGTCCATCAGCGACCAGGCGAAGTAGCCCCGGACGTCGGCCCCCCGCGTACGGGCCTCGGACACCGCCGCGATGTGGTCGGCGAGATAGGCGGTGCGGTCGGTGTCGGGTACGGAGCCGTCGGCGGCGACGGTGTCGTCGAAGGCGGCCCCGTTCTCGGTGATGACGGTCGGCAGCGCGTAGTCGCGCTGGAGCCGCAGCAGCAGGTCGGTGAGCTCGGTGGGGGTGATCTCCCAGTCCATGGCGGTGCGGGGCAGGTCGCGTTCGACGCCGCGTACGACGGGGAGTCCTTCGGCGTCGGTCGGCGACCCGTCCTCGGTCACTCCGGAGAACAGGGCACCGCGGTAGAAGTTGACGCCGAGGACGTCGAGGGGCGTCGCGATGGCCTCCAGGTCGCCGTCCCTGACGGGCAGTTCGATGCCCTGCGCCGCGAGGTCGTCCACGACGTCCCCGGGATAGCGGCCGTGGACGACCGGGTCGAGGTAGAGGCGGGTGCCCATGCCGTCGGCCCGGCGGCAGGCCTCCCGGTCGGCCTCGCTGCCGGTCTCCGGGGTGGCGGTGCCGAGGTTGAGCGTGATGCCGAGCTCCAGCGGGCGGCTCCCCGCCGCCTCGCGCATCCGCCGGGCGGCGAGGCCGTGGCCCAGGAGCAGGTGGTGCACGGCCGCCATGGCGTCGCCCATGTCGCTGCGGCCGGGGGCGTGCACCCCGTAGGCGTATCCGAGCATCGCCGAGCACCAGGGCTCGTTGAGGGTGGTCCAGTGCTCGACGCGGTCCCCCAGTGCCTCGTGGGCGAGCATGGCGTAATCGGCGAAGCGCAGGGCGGTGTCGCGGGCCGGCCAGCCGCCCGCGTCCTCCAGTTCCTGCGGCAGGTCCCAGTGGTAGAGCGTGACCCAGGGCGTGATGCCCCGGCTCCTGAGCTCGTCGGCCAGCCGCTTGTAGAAGTCGAGGCCCTTGGCGTTGGCGGGGCCACGGCCGCCCGGCTGGATGCGCGGCCAGGCGAGCGAGAAGCGGTAGGTGTCGACGCCGAGCCCGGCGATCAGCTCCACGTCCTCGGGCATCCGGTGGTAGTGGTCGCACGCCACGTCTCCGTGCTCCGCGTGGTGCACCGCACCCGGGACCCGGCAGAAGGTGTCCCAGATCGACGGGGTCCGGCCGTCCTCCGAGGCGGCGCCCTCGATCTGGTACGCGGAGGTGGCGACGCCCCAGCGGAAGCCGGCGGGGAGTCCCTGGACGGCGACGGGCTGCAGGCTGCTGCGGGGCGTGGCGAGGTTCATGGGTCTCCGTAACTCCGGTGTGCCGTGGGGGCGGTGGACGAGGGGCGGATCGGGTCAGTGGTGCAGCCAGCAGGCGACCTCGCGGTCCTGGGCGGCGGCCGGCGGGGCCAGGACCGGCACCCGCTCGGCACACGGCTCGAAGGCCTTGCCGCAGCGGGGGTGGAAGGCGCAGCCGGCGGGCATCGCGGACAGGTGCGGGGGCGAGCCGGGGATGCCCGTGAGTTCGCGGCGGGGGCCGTGCAGCGCGGGGAAGGAGTGCAGCAGGCCGGCGCTGTAGGGGTGGCGGGGGTCGCGGTAGATCTCGGCGGCGTCCGCCTGCTCCACGATGCGGCCGCCGTACATGATGGCGATGCGGTCGGAGAACTCGATCAGCAGCGAGATGTCGTGGGTGATGAACACGACGGAGAAGGAGAGTTCCTCCCGCAGCTGGACGAGCCGGCGCAGGATCTGACGCTGCATCACCACATCGAGTGCGGTGGTCGGTTCGTCCATGATGACGATCTCGGGTTCGAGCGCGAGCGCCATCGCGATCATCACACGCTGGCGCATGCCGCCGGAGAGCTGGTGCGGGTAGGCGGCGAGCCGGTCGGTGGAGATGCCGACGAGGTGCAGCAGCTCCTCCGCCCGCGCGGTCCGCTCGGCGGCCCGCATGCCGGGGCGGTGCGCGGTGAGCACGTCGGTGAGCTGGCTGTGGACGGTGTGCACCGGGTTCAGCGAGTTCATCGCACCCTGGAACACGATCGACAGCTCCTGCCAGCGGAAGGCGCGCAGCTCGTCCGGGCTCAGGGCGAGGATGTCGACGGCGTCACCGCCCGGCCGGTGGTAGTGGACGTCGCCCCCGGTGATCACCCCGGGAGGGGAGAGCAGCCGGGTGACGGCGTACGCCAGGGTGGACTTGCCCGAGCCCGACTCGCCCGCCAGGCCGAGGACCTCCCCGCGGTGCAGGGTGAGGTCGATGTCCCGCAGCGCGTGGACGCCGGCCGCGCCGGTGCCGTAGTCGACGTTCAGGCCGCTGATGGTGAGGATCGGCTCGGCGGTCATGCGCTGTGCTCCTTGCTGGCTGTGCCCGGCGAATCGGGGGCGTCGGGCGCCGCGGCGCCGGGCGGTGCCGGCGCGGGCGGCCGGGTCGCGCCGTCGCGGACCACCGGGGTGAACGCGGGCGGCTCGGACGCACCGGGCGACAGGGGCCCGGCGGTGCGGACCACGGGGGTGAAGCCGACCCGCATCCGGACCTTCCGGGAGGAGCCGGTCGCGGTGCGCAGGCGCGGGTTGACGAACTCGTCGATGCCGAAGTTGATGAGGGAGAGCGCGGTGCCCAGCAGGGCGATGCACAGGCCGGCCGGGACGAACCACCACCACGCACCCTGGGCCAGGGCCTGGTTGGACTGCGCCCAGAAGAGCACCGTCCCCCAGTTCCAGTGGGAGATGTCGGCCACGCCGATGAAGGCGAGGGTGATCTCCGAGAGGACCGCGAAGATGACGGTGCCGACGAAGCCGGACGCGATGACGGCGGTGAGGTTCGGCATGACCTCGAACAGGATGATCCGCCAGGTTGACTCACCGGTGGCGCGGGCCGCCTCCACGTAGTCGCGGCGCCGGAGCGACAGGGTCTGGGCGCGCAGCACGCGCGCCCCCCAGGCCCATGAGGTGAGGGCGATGACGGCGGCTATCAGCAGGTCCCCGGTGTCCTCGACGAAACTCGCGATGATGATGATCAGCGGCAGGCCCGGGATGACGAGGAAGACGTTGGAGAGCATCGAGAGGATCTCGTCGGCGGCTCCGCCGAGGAACCCCGCGCTGACCCCGATGAGCACGGACAGCACGGTCGCCAGGATGCCGGCGAGGAATCCGACGAGCAGCACCCCGCGGGTGCCGACCAGGATCTGGGAGAGGACGTCCTGCCCGGTCTGGGTGGTCCCGAACCAGTGCTCGGAGGACGGCGGTCGCAGCAGCTGGTCGCTCATCGCGTCCGGGTCGTACGGGGCGAGCCAGGGGCCCGCCACGGCGAGGACCACGAAGAACGCGAGGATCAGAAGGCCGGTGCGGGTCTTCCCCCCGCGCAGGAAGCGGAACCTGACCCGGCCCGCGGCGGCGGGGGCGGGCGGGTCGTCCAGTACGGCGACGTCGGTGGCGGTGACGGACACGGTCGTCATGCCTCCTTACGAGTGCGGGGGTCGAGGAGGGCGTAGGCCATGTCGGCCAGCAGGTTCGCGGCGAGCACGGAGAGCGTGATGATCAGGAAGACGCCCTGCATGAGCGGGTAGTCCTTGGCTCCGACGGCCTGGAAGAGCTGGTAGCCGATGCCCGGGTAGGAGAAGACCATCTCGACCAGCAGGGTGCCGCCGACGATGAAGCCCAGCGAGAGGGCGAAGCCCGAGATGTTGGGCAGGACCGCGTTGCGCGCGGCGTAGGAGAACATCACGCGCCGCTCGGAGAGCCCCTTGGCCTGCGCGACCATGACGTAGTCCTCCGAGGAGACCGTCACCATCATGTTGCGCATGCCGAGGATCCACCCGGCGACGGCGCTCAGGACGATCGTCACGCCGGGGAGCACCCCGTGGTACAGCGCGCTGGAGACGAACGGCCAGTCGAAGGCCGGGACCAGGGAGTTGTCGTACCCGCCGGCGGCCGGGAAGATCTGCCACTTCACCGCGAACACCGCGATGGCGATGAGACCGAGCCAGAAGTACGGGATGGCCGAGATGAAGGTGGTCACGGGCAGCAGCCCGTCCAGCCAGGAGCCGCGCCGCCAGCCGCTGTAGACGCCGATGCCGGTGCCGAGCAGGAAGCTGATCAGGGTGGTGATGCCGACCAGGGCGAGCGTCCAGGGCAGCGACTGGGAGATCACCTCGCCGACCGGGGTCGGGAAGAAGGTGAAGGAGAGGCCGAGGTCGCCGTCGAGGAGGTGCGACCAGTAGTCGGTGTACTGCGACCAGAGGGACTGGTTCTCGTCGAGTCCGAACAGCGCCTTCAGCGAGGCGATGGCGGTGGTGTCGAGCTGCCCCTGGTAGCGGCTCATCAGGGCGTCGACGGGGTCGCCCGGCATCATGCGCGGGATCAGGAAGTTGATGGTGATCGCGGCCCACGCGGTGACCGCGTAGAAGGCGAACCGCTGGAGGATGTACTTCACTTCGCTGCTCCCTCGGCGGTGGTGCCGTCGTACAGCCAGCAGGCGGCCCACTGGCCGTCCGCCAGGTCGAAGCGCGGCGGCAGCTCGGTGCGGCAGCGCTCCATGGCCTTCGGGCAGCGGGGGTGGAAGCGGCAGCCGGCCGGAGGGGCGATCAGGGAGGGCGGCTCGCCGCTCCCGGTCTCCTCCTGCGCCTCGGCGTCCGCCACCCGGTCGGGGTCCGGCGCGGAGGCGATGAGCAGCTGGGTGTAGGGGTGCGCGGGATGCTGGGTGACGGTCTCGCTGCCACCGCCCTCGACGATCCGGCCGGCGTACATCACGAGGGTCGTGTCCGCGAAGTAGCGGGCGGACGCGATGTCGTGGGTGATGTAGAGGATCGCCAGGTGCAGGCGCTCCTTGAGGTCGCGGAGCAGGTTGAGGACCCCGAGCCGGATCGACACGTCCAGCATCGACACCGGCTCGTCCGCGAGCAGGACCTGGGGGTCGGCGCCGAGCGCGCGCGCGATCGCGACGCGCTGGCGCTGACCTCCCGACAGCTCGTGCGGGAACTTGTCCAGGTACTGATGAGGAGGAGTCAGCTGGACGCGTTCCAGCAGAGCCGCCAGGCCGTTCTCCAGTTCCGCCTCCCCCTCCCCCGCCCGGCCGTGGATCCTCAGGGCGCGGGTCAGGTGGTAGCGCACGGTGTGCACCGGGTTGAGCGAGGCGAAGGGGTCCTGGAAGATCAGCTGGACCTGCTTGACGTATCTGCGGAAGGACCGGCCACGTCCGGCCTTCACCGCCGTGCCGCCCAGCTCGATCTCGCCCGCGGTGAGCGGGTACAGCTGGGCGAGCAGCCGCGCGACGGTGGATTTGCCCGAGCCGGACTCCCCCACCAGAGCCGTGACGGTGCCGCGCCGGAGCTTCAGCGAGACGTCGTCGACGGCGTGGACGGTACGGCGGCTGCGGGTGAGGAGGTCCCTGCCGGTGCGCCGTACGGGGAAGTGCTTGGTGACTCCGCGTGCTTCGAGCACCACGTCGGCCGTGGCGCGCACGTCTTCGGACTGTTCGGTGGTCATGGCCGGTTCTTCCCGTGCTTACTTGGCGGGCTTCAGGTTCAGCACGACTTCCAGCGCGTCCTGCTGGGTGTGCTGCGGGGCTGCGTAGGGGTTCTCCTCGGTCGGCCAGCCCGTCCAGTTCTTCGTGGAGTACTCGGCACCGATGGGGGCCGCGGCCGTCGGGATGACCGGGGCCTGCTCGACCATGATCTTCTGGAGGGAGTTCATGGCCTTGGTGCGCGTGGCGTCGTCCGTGGCGTTGGCGTACTCCTTCAGCGCCGCGGTGCCCTCGGGGCTCTTGAAGCGGCCGAAGTTGCCGAGCTGGGAGGCCTTGCCGACGGGCTGGAGGATCGCCCCGTCCATGATGTTCTGGTACATGTCGTACGGGGTGGCGCCGCTGTTGGTCCAGTGCAGGGTGGCGTCGAAGTTGCCGACGGCGACGTCGTTCGTCCAGGCCTCGGCGGTCTGGGTCTTGACCTTGGCCTCGATGCCCAGCTGCTTGATGCTGTCCTTGATGATCGAGAGCCCGGTGATGTAGTCGTTCCAGCCGGCCGGGTCGGTGAGGGTCAGCTTCACGGGCTTGCCGCTCGGGTCCTTCAGCACGCCGCCGCTGAGCTTGAAGCCGGCGTCCATGAGCAGCGCCTTGGCGCCGTCCACGTCGGGCTTGGTGGTGGCGCTCTTGTACTCCGGGGCGAGGAACGGGTCACCGGCGGGCAGGGGGATGCCGGTCGGGTTGGTGATCTCCGGGTAGAGGGTCGCCTGCGCCTGCACGTGGATCGCGTTGCGGTCGACGACCATGGCCATCGCCTTGCGCAGTGCCGGGTTGTCGAACGGCTTGCGGGCGGTGTTGAACCACAGGCCGTGGATGCCGAGCCCCGAGGGGAACCAGAGCTTGTGGTTCTTCTGGTCCTTGGCGACGTAGAGCTGCTTGTAGTTCGGCATGAAGACGAACGACCACTCGAGCTTGCCGTTGGCCAGGGCCGTGGTCGCGGCGCTGTTGTCGTTGTACGTGCTGTAGCGCAGCTCCCTGACCTTGGTCGTGCCCTTCCAGTAGGCGGGCGTGGCGGTCAGGGTGGTGGTCTGCGGGGTGAAGGTCTTCAGCTTGTACGGGCCGGAGCCGACCGGGGTGCGGTTGGGCCAGGTCTCCGGATTCTCGACCTTCTCCCAGATGTGCTTGGGCACGACATAGGTCGATATGATCTTGTTCTGGTTGACGAACTGCGAGTCCTTGAAGGTCAGGACGACCTTCTCGCCCTCGACCGCGACACCGTCGTAGGGGATGCCGTTGCCGTTGAGCGCCGGGTGCTTCTTGAGCAGTTCGAAGGTGAAGGCGACGTCGGCCGCGGTGAGCGGCTTGCCGTCGGCCCACTTCGCGCGCTTGTCGAGCGTGAAGGTGAGCTTGGTGAAGTTCGACTCCCAGTCCCACGCGGTCGCGAGCCAGGGGTCCGCCTTGTCGGTGGGGCGGATCATGTTGGTCATCGCCAGCGGCTCGTAGATCATGTACCGGTAGCCGAGCGTGGCACTCGCGGAGGTGGCGAGGAACGGGTTGCTGTTGTTCGTCTGCGGCCCGTCGGGCTTCCCGATGTTCAGCACGCCGGAGGCGCCGGCGCCGCCCCCCTTGTCGGCGCCCGAGTTGGCGGACGAGCAGCCCGCGGCGAGCGCGACCACGGCAGTGGCGACTGAGAGCGCTCTCAGAGTGTGACGACGGCGTACGGACATGGCGACTCCAGAGGGACTGCGGGACCGGGGGCCCTGCGAGGTGGTCAGCGCGCGACGCGCCGGATGCGGGTGGTGCGGGTGCCGGTGCGGCGGGGTCGGGGATGCGGGCGGGTGACCGGCGGGGCCGGGAACCTCTACGGCGCCGAGTGGCGCACGACCAGTTCGGTGGGCAGCACGACCGGTCCGTCCGGTACGGCGGTGCCGCCGAGGTGGGAGAGCAGCAGAAGGGCCGCCGCCTCGCCCATCCGCCGCGTGGGCTGATGCACGGTGGTCAGCGGCGGTTCGGTGTGTTCGGCCATCGGGATGTCGTCGAACCCGACCACGGCGACGTCCTCCGGCACGCGGCGGCCGGCGGCGCGCAGAGCCCGCAGGACACCCGCCGCACTGATGTCGTTCAGGGCGAAGACGGAGTCGAAGTCCGCACCGGAAGCGAGGAGTTCCTCCACCGCGAGACGCCCGCGCCGCTCGGTGAAGTCACCGTCGACGACCAGTTCGGTGGGCAGGACGGAACGGAAGCCCGCGAGCCGGTCGTTCACGCAGCCGAAGTGCCTGGGGCCGGTGACCACCAGGGGTCTGGTGCGGCCGGCGGCCCGCAGATGACGGGCGGCGGACGCGCCCCCCTCGTGATTGGTGGTCACGACGGAGGGGAATTCGGGGTGGTGGCCCCGGTCGTCGATCAGGACGATCGGCAGGCCGGAGCGGTGGAGTTCGGTGAGCTGGTCGAGCGTGTTCTCCGGTTCGACGACGACGAGCCCGTCGAAGGCACGCGCCGACACCTGGGTGGTGAAGCGCTTGACGGACTCCGCCCCCCGGGTGCACGTGAAGAGCAGCAGCCCGTAGTCGGCGGCCTCGACCGTGTCGACGATCCCCTGGAGCACCTCACCCATCCACGGCCAGGTGAACGAGGGAACCAGCAGCCCGACCGTACGGCTGCGGCCGCGCGCCAGCCCCACGGCGCCCGAGCTGGGCACGTAACCGAGGTCCGCGATCACTTCACGAACACGGGCGGCCGTCGAACCGTCCACCTCGCCCTTGAAGTTGATGACCCGTGACACGGTCGTCTTGCTGACGCCGGCCTCGCGGGCGACATCGGCGATGGTGACGCGCAACGGAGCCTCCAGGGACAAGGCAGGACAAGGGGCGGCCGGGGTTCGGTACCGGTTCCGCAACCGGTACCGGAACCGGTACCGGCGTTGCGGCTGGAGTTAACCCCGCCGGAACAGAGGCGTCAATACTTCACACCGACATTGGTCCGTACCGATGATCCAGGCAGGTCCGGCGAAGCATTTGTTCACTAGTTGAACGAACGAACCTCTTGACGCGGACACGCAAGAGCAGTTCACTCACGGCTCGTTCGACGGCATTTCCCCCACGCCCCTGCCGAGAAAGGCAGCAGCCATGATTCGGACAAGCAGAGCGGCGAGAGTCCTCGTCGCGACGGCGCTCGCGACCGCGGGCCTCGCCGGGCTCTCCTCCGGCACCGCCCAGGCCGCCGGTGAGACCGTGAACATCGTGCTGACCACGACCGACGACTCCGGCGGCCGTCACGTCACGCGCGGACTCCAGACCCAGACCCCGGTGGCGTTCGGCACCGGAAACGGCGGCCAGGGCACGAACATCACCGTCGACGAGAACACCCGCTATCAGACATTCACCGGCGGCGGCGCCTCGTTCACGGACACCGCGGCCTGGCTGATGAAGGGCAGCGGGGCGCTGAGCCAGGCGACCCGCGACGCGACGATGAAGAAGCTCTTCTCACCGACGGAGGGCATCGGGCTGTCCTTCGTACGCAATCCGATGGGCGGGTCGGACCTCGCGCGGTTCGGTTACACCTACGACGACATGCCGGCCGGGCAGACCGACCCCGGTCTCACCAGGTTCTCGATCGCACACGACCTGCAGGACGTCCTGCCGCTCACGAAGCAGGCCGAGCAGCTGAACCCGGCCCTGACGACGGTCGCCTCGCCCTGGACCGCGCCCGCCTGGATGAAGGACAACGGGCAGCTCAACGGCGGCTGGCTGAAGGCCGAGAACTACGGCGTCTACGCGGACTACTTCGTGAAGTACCTCCAGGCGTGGAAGGACCAGGGCGTCCCGGTCGACTACGTCACCGCGCAGAACGAGCCGACCTGCTGCTCCGGCTACCCGTCGATGAGCTGGAACGGCTCGGGGCTCGCCTACTTCACCAAGAACGAGCTGCTGCCGAAGCTCCAGTCTGCGGGGCTGGCCACCAAGGTGCTGGCGCACGACTGGAACTGGGACAGCTACGACGCGTACGCCGCCCCCACCGTCGACGACGCGGCCGTGCGCAGCCACCCGAACTTCGGCGGAATCGCCTGGCACGGCTACGGCGGCGACATCGCGAAGCAGACGGCCGTCCACGACCGGTACCCGCAGCTGGACGCCTTCCAGACCGAGCACTCCGGCGGCACCTGGATCGCCGACCAGCAGCGCGAGGACATGCTCAACATCATCGACTACACCCGCAACTGGGCGAAGTCGGTCACCAAGTGGTCCCTCGCCGTCGACCAGAACCGCGGCCCGCACAACGGCGGCTGCGGCACCTGCGACGGGCTGGTCACCGTGCACAACGGGGACGGCAGGCACGGCCAGGTGGACTACACGATCGAGTACTACACGATGGGGCACCTGACGAAGTACGTACGGCCCGGCGCCGCCAGGATCGCGTCGACGGGCAGTTCCGCGGTGCCCAACGTCGCGTGGCGCAACCCGGACGGCTCCAAGGCCCTGATCGCGTACAACGGTTCCTCCTCGGCCCAGCAGGTCACCGTCAACTGGGGCGGGCAGAGGTTCACCTACGCGCTGCCCGGCCGCACGTCGGCGACGTTCACCTGGTCGGGCACACAGTCGGGCACCCCGGGCGGCGGGGGCGGTGCGCTCACGGGCATCGGAGGCAAGTGCCTCGACGCCACCGGCAACACCGGTTCGGACGGCACCCCGGTCCAGATCTGGGACTGCACCGGCGCGGCCAACCAGAAGTGGACGGTCTCCGGCGACGGCTCGGTGAAGGTGCTCGGCGCCTGCCTGGACGTCACCTCGGGTGCGACGGCCGACGGGGCGAAGGTCCAGCTGTACACGTGCAACGGCTCGGGCGCGCAGCGCTGGACGTACGACGCCTCGTCCGGGGACGTGGTCAACACGGCCTCGGGCAAGTGCCTGGACGTGGTGGACCGGTCCTCCGCGAACGGCGCCCGCGTCCAGATCTGGACCTGCACCGGAGCCGCCAACCAGAAGTGGCGGCTCCAGTAGGGGGACCCGTCAGTCGGTGGGCTCGATGCCGGCGCGCAGCAGGCCGTAGGTGTACGCGTCCTCCAGGGCCTGCCACGACGCGGCGATGACGTTCTCGGCCACGCCGACCGTCGCCCAGTCACCGGTTCCGTCACCCGTGGTGATCAGCACACGGGTGGTGGACTCGGTGCCTGTGCGGCCCTCCAGGATGCGGACCTTGTAGTCGACGAGCTCCAGCTTGGCCAGCTGCGGGTAGATCCGCTCCAGGCCGACGCGCAGGGCCCGGTCCAGGGCGTTGACCGGGCCGTTTCCCTCGGCGGTGGCGACGATCCTCTCGCCCTTGGCCCAGAGCTTCACGGTCGCCTCGTTGGCGTGGGTGCCGTCGGGCCGGTCCTCGACGATCGCGCGCCAGGACTCGATACGGAAGTAGCGGCGCGAGCGGCCGTCGACCTCGGCGCGCAGGAGGAGTTCGAAGGAGGCGTCGGCCGCCTCGTAGGTGTAGCCCTTCAGTTCGCGTTCCTTGACCCGCGCGACGACGCGGCCGACGAGCTCGCGGTCGTCGCCCAGGTCGATGCCGAGTTCCTTGCCCTTCAGCTCGATGGAGGCGCGGCCGGCCATGTCGGACACCAGCATGCGCATGGTGTTGCCGACGCGCTCGGGGTCGATGTGCTGGTAGAGGTCCGGGTCGACCTTGATCGCGGAGGCGTGGAGCCCGGCCTTGTGGGCGAAGGCGGAGACACCGACGTACGGCTGGTGGGTGGAGGGCGTCAGGTTGACGACCTCGGCGATGGCGTGGGAGACCCGCGTCATGTCGGCGAGCGCGCCCTCGGGCAGGACGGTCTTGCCGTACTTGAGCTCCAGCGCGGCGACGACGGGGAAGAGGTTCGCGTTGCCGACCCGCTCGCCGTACCCGTTCGCGGTGCACTGCACGTGGGTGGCGCCGGCGTCCACGGCGGCCAGGGTGTTGGCGACGGCGCAGCCGGTGTCGTCCTGGGCGTGGATGCCGATCCGGGCGCCCGTGTCGGCGAGGACGGTGGAGACGACGGCCTGGACCTGGGCGGGGAGCATGCCGCCGTTGGTGTCGCAGAGGATGACCACGTCGGCGCCCGCCTCCGAGGCGGTGCGCACGACCGCCTTGGCGTACTCGGGGTTCGCGCGGTAGCCGTCGAAGAAGTGCTCGCAGTCGACGAAGACGCGTCGGCCCTGCGCGCGGAGGTGGGCGACGGTGTCGCGGACCATCTCCAGGTTCTCGTCGAGCGTGGTGCGCAGGGCCAGTTCCACATGGCGGTCGTGGGACTTGGCGACGAGCGTGATCACCGGGGCGCCCGATTCCAGGAGTGCCTGGACCTGCGGGTCCTCGGCCGCCGTGCCGCCCGCCCTGCGGGTCGCGCCGAACGCGACGAGTTCGGCGTGGCGGAACTCGATCTCCTGCCGGGCGCGGGCGAAGAACTCCGTGTCCCGCGGGTTGGCGCCGGGCCAGCCGCCCTCGATGAAGCCCACACCGAAGTCGTCCAGGTGCCGTGCGATCGTCAGCTTGTCGGCGACCGTCAGGTTGATGCCTTCACGCTGCGCACCGTCGCGCAGCGTGGTGTCGAAGACGTGGAACGTGTCATCGGGGGCCGTTGCCTTGGTGGTCATGCTGGTCTGACTCCTGTCGGGTGGGCGGATCCGGACGAATCGGCTCCACTTGCCCCCATCATCTCGCGTGCCTCGCTCCGGCCGTGGTGTGGGCCGGAAAACGAAAAAACCCCTCGCGGGTGCGAGAGGTCTGCGCGCGGGTCTGGGGCACGATGTCCGTTCCGTACGTGGTGGTACGGCACGGTCACTGCGGACCGGCGCGCCTGCTGCCGATAATCATGGCGAACGAGGACACGCACGCAGTCTGGCACAGCGGAGCCCCGGGGTCCCGGGCCGTCTCAGGATGCGGGCGTGACGTCCGTCGCGGGCGGGGCACCGCCCGCGGGGCGCAGGGTCTCGTCGACGTGACCGCGCATCTGGCGCAGCACCTGCTCGCGGCCCGTACCGGGGATGCCGACCGTGACGTGGACGCTGAAACCGTCCATCAGGGCCCGCAGGCGCGTCGCGGCGCTGCCGGTGTCCACGGCCCGGAACTCCCCGCGCCCGACGCCCTCGGCCAGCAGCTCCACGAGGTCGCCGTGCCAGGCGTCCTCGATGGCGGCCTGCCGCGCGCGGGCGTCGTCGTCGGCGTCCTGCGAGCGGTTCCAGACCTCCAGCCAGAGCGTCCAGTGCGGGTCGCGGTGGCCGTCGGGCACGTACAGCGCGATGTAGGCGTCGAGCCGCTCGCGGGCGGTGCCCGGGCCGGTGAGCAGGGCCCGGCGCTCGGTGCCGAGCCGCGCCTCGCTCCATTCCAGGGTCTGCAGCAGCAACTCGTCCTTCGTCCGGAAGTAGTAGAGGAGGTGCCCGCTGCTCATCCCGACCTCGCGGCCGAGCCCGGCCATCGTGAGCCCGTCGAGCCCCTTGCGGGCGACGGTGGCCATGACGGCGGCGAGCACGTCCCCTCTGGGCGGGGCGATGTTGCGACGGCGGGAAGCAGGGGTCACGTTCAGATCCTGGGCTGTTGCTGGGTGATGCAGTGGATGCCCCCACCGCTCGCGAAGATCGTACGGGCGTCGACGGGTGTCACCTCGCGGTCCGGGAACAGCGCGCGGAAGGCGGCGGCCGCCTCCTCGTCCCTCGGGTCGTCGAAGGAGCAGAGGATCACCGCTCCGTTGCAGAGGTAGTGGTTGATGTAGGAGTAGTCGGCCCACCCCCCGTCCTCGTCGCGCAGCACCGTGGGCGCGGCGATCTCGACCACGTCGAGGGAGCGGCCCCGCGCGTCGGTGGCGGCACGCAGGATCGCGGTCGTCTCGCGGGTGACCTCGTGGTCCGGGTGGGAGGGATCGGGCTGGACGTGGGCGACGACGACCCCGGGGCGGGCGAAGGCGGCGACGATGTCGACGTGGCCGAGCGTGCCGTAGGTGCCGTAGTCGCCGGTCAGGCCGCGCGGGAGCCAGATGGCCTTCTCGGTGCCCAGCCGGGCGTGGATCTCGTCCTCGACGGCCTGCCGGGACCAGCCGGGGTTGCGCTCCTTGCCCAGCTGGACCGTCTCGGTGAGCAGCACCGTGCCCTCGCCGTCGACGTGGATCGCGCCGCCCTCGTTGACGAGCGGCGAAGCGTGCACGGGCACGCCCGCCAGCTCGGCGACGCCCCGCGCGATGTGCCGGTCGTGCTCCCACCGGGCCCAGCCCTGGGCGCCCCAGCCGTTGAACGTCCAGTCCACCGCCGCGAGCCGGCCGCCGTCGGTGACGAAGGTCGGCCCGATGTCCCGCATCCAGGCGTCGTCGAGGGGGCGGACGGTGATCTCGACGTCCGGGCCGAGGAGCGCGCGGGCGCCCTCCTCCTGTCCGGGTCCGACGACGACGGTGACGGGCTCGAAGCGGCGTACGGCACGGGCCACGGCGGCCCAGGCCGCGCGGGCCCCGTCGAGTTCGGCACCGGAGGCGAAGGTCGGGTTGGGACCCGGCCAGGCCATCCAGGTGCGCTCGTGCGGAGCCCACTCGGGCGGCATGCGGTAGGTCATGACGGGTCCTCAGAGGAAGTAGAGGCGGTTCAGCGGGACCGACTCGGCGGCGGGCGAGTGCAGCGGGTCCCCGTCGAGGGTGACGAGTCCGCTGTCGCCGTCCACGTCGACGGTGCCGGTACGGGAGTTGAGGAGCAGGTCCGCGGGCCCGATGCCGCGCGTGCCCCGGACCCCGACCCTGCGGCGCCGGGTGGGCATCCGGTCGGCACCGAGCTGGGTGGCCGCCTCCGCGACGAAGGCGACGGACAGATCGGCGGCCGTCGCCCCGTACGCACCGAACTGCGGCCCCAGGACCAGGGGTTCGCACGTGTCGGTCGCCGCGTTGGGGTCGCCGGTTACCCCGTACGCGGGGAAGCCCGACTTCAGGACCAGCTGGGGCTTCGCGCCGAAGAACTCCGGGCGCCACAGGACGATGTCGGCGAGCTTGCCCGGCTCGATGGAGCCGACCTCGTGCGCGATGCCGTGGGCGATGGCCGGATTGATCGTGAGCTTGGCGATGTAGCGCAGCACGCGCGCGTTGTCGTCGCCGGGCCCGTCGCCCTCCATCGGGCCGAACTCGGCCTTCATCTTCGCGGCCATGGCGAAGGTGCGGCGCACCGTCTCACCGGCCCGTCCCATGCCCTGCGCGTCGGAGGAGGTGATCCCGATGGCCCCCAGGTCGTGCAGCACGTCCTCGGCGCCCATCGTCCCGGCCCGGATGCGGTCGCGGGCCATGGCGGCGTCCCCGGGGAGGTCGGTCTTGAGGTCGTGGACGGAGACGATCATCCCGTAGTGCTCGGCGACCGCGTCGCGGCCGAAGGGGAGCGTCGGGTTGGTGGACGATCCGATGACGTGGGGGACGCCGGCCATCTTCAGGACGTTGGGCACGTGCCCGCCGCCGCAGCCCTCGATGTGGAAGGCGTGGATCGTACGGCCCTCCAGGACGGCGAGGGTGTCCTCCACGGACAGGCATTCGTTCAGCCCGTCGCTGTGCAGGGCGACCTGTACGTCGTGTTCCTCGGCGACCCGCAGCGCGGTGTCCAGGGCCCGGGTGTGGGCGCCCATGTCCTCGTGGACCTTGAACCCGCAGGCACCGCCCTCGGCCAGCGCCTCGACCAGCGGCGCCTCGTCGGACGAGGAACCGCGGCCGAGGAAGCCTATGTTGACCGGCCAGGCGTCGAAGGCGTCGCGCAGCGCCCACGGGGAGTTGACGCCGACGCCCCAGACGGGGCCGAACTCCTGGCCGATGATCGTGGTGACCCCGGAGGCGAGCGAGGCCTCCATGATGCGCGGGGACAGCAGATGCACGTGCGGGTCCACGGCGCCCGCCGTCGCGATCAGACCCTCGCCGGAGACGATGGTGGTGCCCGTGCCGACGACCACGTCGACGCCGTCGAGGGTGTCGGGGTTCCCGGCCCGCCCGACCGCGTGGACGCGGCCCTCCCGGATGCCGACGGACACCTTCCTGATGCCGAGGACCGCGTCGATGACGAGGACGTTGCTGATGACGACGTCGCAGGTGTCCCGCACGGCGGCGGCCTTGAGGTGCAGGCCGTCACGAGCCGTCTTCCCGAAGCCGGCGAGGAACTCGTCCCCCGGTTTCTGGGAGTCGGACCCGACGCGGACGGTCAGGCCCGAGTCGCCGAGCATGACCCGGTCCCCGGCGCGCGGCCCGTGCGCGGAGGCGTACGCGTAGGGGTCCATCACCTCTCCTCCGCTCCGAGGTATCCGCAGGCAGCCGCCCTGCGCAGCGCCTCCGCCTTCGCGCCCGGCGCGTCCAGCGGTCCGTCCACGAGGCCGGCGAACCCGATGGCGACGCGGTCCCCGCCGATGGGCACGAGGCCCACCCGCACCGACTCCCCCGGGCCGAAGCGGACGGAGGAGCCGGCCGGCACGCACAGCCGCATGCCGTAGGCCGCGGCCCGGTCGAACCGCAGCCGGGGGTTGGCCTCGAAGAAGTGGAAGTGCGAGGTCACGCTGACCGGCACGGTCGCGGTGTTGCGCACGTCCAGCCGCACGGCCGGTTCCGGGTCGGGCGCGGCGGGGCCGGGAACGAGCGCTCCGGGCCCCGCTGCACCGAGCGAGCCGTCGCCGAGCGGCCGGGTGACGACGGCGAGCCGCGAGCCGTCGTCGAAGACGGCCTCCACCTGGACCTCGGTGACGATCTCGGCCACCCCGGGCAGCACGTCGCCGGGTCCCAGCACGGTCCGGCCCGCCTCCACGGCCTCGGCCAGCCTGCGCCCGTCCCGGGCCGCCTCGCAGACGGTGTCGGCGATCAGGGCGGTCGCCTCGGGGACGTTGAGCCGGAGGCCGCGGGCCCGCCGGGCCCTGGCCAGCTCGGCGGCGCCGAAGAGCAGCAGCCGGTCGCGTTCGGTCGGGGTCAGTCGCACGTCACCGCACCTCCTGGTTGGAGCGTCACTCTAACCAGGTTTTGAGCAGCACTCAAAACTTCGCCGGTCCTGGTCCGGCGACGGCTCCCCCCGTTCCGGTCACGACGGCCCCCTCGGCCATGGGTGCGACGAAGGCACCCCCGTACCGGGTACGACGAAGGCCGCGGCCCCCGGGGAGGGCGCGGCCTTCGTGCGGCGGGACTCGGGGATCAGCCGAGGCGGTGCATCCACCCGTGGGTGTCCTCGGCGATGCCGCGCTGGATGTCCAGCAGGCGCTCGCGCAGCTTCACGGTGACCTCGCCGGGCGTGCCATCGCCCTGCGTCCACTCGCCGTCGGCCGACTTCACGGTGCCGACGGGGGTGATGACGGCGGCGGTGCCGCAGGCGAAGACCTCGGTGAGGGTGCCGTCGGCGGTGTCGTCGCGCCACTGGTCGATGGAGACGCGGCCCTCCTCGGAGGTGTAGCCGAGGTCCTCGGCGACGGTGAGGAGGGAGTCGCGGGTGACGCCGGCGAGCAGTGAGCCGGTCAGGGAGGGGGTGACGATCCGCTTGCCGCCGTCCGCCTGCTCGTACACGAAGTAGAGGTTCATGCCGCCCAGCTCCTCCACCCACTTGTGCTCGACGGCGTCGAGGTAGGCGACCTGGTCGCAGCCCTTCGCCGCGGCCTCGGCCTGCGCGAGCAGGGAGGCGGCGTAGTTGCCGCCGGTCTTGGCGTCGCCCATGCCGCCGGGGACGGCGCGCACCCGGTCCTGGGAGAGCCAGATGGAGACGGGCTTCACCCCGCCGGGGAAGTACGCACCGGCGGGAGAGGCGATGACGAGGAAGAGGTACTCGTTGGCGGGCCGCACGCCGAGGCCGACCTCGGAGGCGATCATGAACGGGCGCAGGTAGAGGGATTCCTCACCGCCGTGGCCGGGCACCCACGCCTGGTCCTGCCGGACCAGGGCGTCACAGGCCTCGATGAACGTCTCGACCGGCAGCTCGGGCATGGCGAGCCGGGCGGCGGAGCGCTGGAAGCGCGCGGCGTTGGACTCGGGGCGGAAGGTGGCGACCGAGCCGTCGGGCTGCCGGTAGGCCTTGAGCCCTTCGAAGATCTCCTGCGCGTAGTGCAGGGTCATGTTGGCCGGGTCGATCGAGAGCGGTCCGTACGGCACGAGCTGGGCGTCGTGCCAGCCGCGGCCCTCGGTCCAGCTGATCGTCACCATGTGATCGGTGAAGTAGCGGCCGAAGCCGGGGCTGACCAGGATCGCGTCGCGCTCCGCGTCGGACAGCGGGTTCGAGGAGGGCTTGAGCTCGATCGTGGGCGTCGTCATGAGTGCGTGTCCTTCACCGGTCTTGTGTGTGATGGACCGCGCCCACGCCCGCCCTCCCGGCCACTGCCGGAAGGTTCACAGGACGTCCGAGCTCCACCGCGAGCCGCGGTCCCGCGTTCGATTATCTCCCGGGGGCGGCTCTGCACGAAATGACGCGTTCGGTGCAGGACTCGGTACGGCGTGTGGCGGCGACGCGAAGAACGCGGTCCAGGGGTCGATGGTGGCACCCGGAGACCGCGAGGTGAAGCCGCCGGGTGCGGTTGCGACCCGGCGGCTTCGAAGTGGAATCGTCGGGTCAGCTCGCTACTCGTACCGCGAGCGCGTCGCCGATCTCGTCGGTGGTGCGGGTGTTTCCTCCGTCACGCTCCGCGAGGTCGGCGGAGACGGCCTCCTCGATGCGCACGGCCTCGGCCTCGTAACCGAGGTGGCGCAGCAGGAGGGCGACGGAGAGGACCGTGGCGGTCGGGTCGGCCTTGCCCTGGCCCGCGATGTCCGGCGCGGTGCCGTGGACGGGCTCGAACATGGACGGGAAGGCACCCGTCGGGTTGATGTTGCCGGACGCGGCCAGGCCGATGCCGCCGGTCACGGCCGCGGCCAGGTCGGTGAGGATGTCGCCGAAGAGGTTGTCGGTGACGATGACGTCGAAGCGCTCCGGCTGGGTGACGAAGAAGATCGTCGCGGCGTCGACGTGCAGGTAGTCGGTGGTGACCTCGGGGTACTCGGCCGCGACCTTGTCGAAGGTGTTCTTCCACAGGTGGCCGGCGTACACGAGGACGTTGTTCTTGTGGACCAGCGTCAGCTTCTTGCGCGGGCGGCCCGCGGCACGCGCGAAGGCGTCCCGCACGACCCGCTCGACACCGTGGGCCGTGTTGACGCTGACCTCGGTGGCGATCTCGTGCTCCGTGCCGGTGCGCAGCGAACCGCCGTTGCCCGTGTAGGGGCCCTCGGTTCCCTCGCGGACCACGACGAAGTCGATCTCCGGCCGGCCGGCCAGCGGCGTGGCGGTGTTCGGGAAGAGCTTCGACGGCCTCAGGTTGATGAAGTGGTCGAAGGCGAAGCGCAGCTTCAGCAGCAGCCCGCGCTCCAGGACGCCGGACGGCACGGAGGGGTCTCCGATCGCGCCGAGCAGGATGGCGTCGTGGCCCTTGAGCGATTCGAGTTCCGCGTCCGGGAGGGTCTCACCGGTGCGGTGCCAGCGCTGGGCACCCAGGTCGTACTCCCTGGTCTCCAGCTTGACGTCCTGCGGGAGAACGGCGTTGAGGACCTTGAGGCCCTGGGTGACGACCTCCCGGCCGATACCGTCGCCGGGGATCACTGCGAGATCGATGCTGCGAGACATAGGGGCACCTTAGCGTTTCGTCCCACCCCATGACATCCGTTGTCCACGATCCGGACAGTGGATCATGCGCGGCGGACACCACGGGGCGGGACCACGCCGTACTCGGTGACGGGTGCTCAGTGACCGGTCGAGCCGCCGTTGTCACGGCGGTCGAGGGCCCGCTGCAGGGCCGCGGCGGCGTTCTTGCGGTCCGAGTCGGCGGGACGGGAGGCGTGGCGGACGCGGCGGGCGTTGGTCTCGGCCATGGGGGATCGACTCCTTGGGATCGCGTGGATTTCGAGATCGGGACTGCAGAGGGGATTTCGAGATCGGGATGTCGAGGCGCCGGAAGGGGCGGGGAGCGGATGCCGCAGGGATTGCCTGCTTCGGGGCGCGCTCGCGACCACCCTCGCTGGATCAGCGATTCGTTCGGCTCCTACAACGCTAGGACACCCCGGGCCGTCTGTCTCTACAGATACTCGGACTTCCTACTATCTGAGACGGCGACACGAGCCGGACGTGCTACGCGAGCCGCCCCGGAACCTCAGAGAGCCACGGTGAGCTGGGCCTGGATGTGCGCCCGCAGGACGCCGGCCATGTCCGTGCCCAAGTCGCCGAGCAGCCACTGGACCTGGAGGCCGTCCATCAGCGCGATCAGCTGCCGGCCGGCGTCGGCGGGCACGATCCCCTCCCGCAGCGCCCCGTCCCGGCCCGCCTGTTCGTAGGCCAGGCGGGCACCCGCGACCGAGTTCTCGTAGCGGCGTACGAAGTAGGTGTGCGCGGGGTGGTCGGCGGCCGTCGCCTCTGCGGAGACCACGGTGAACAGCTCGACGATCCCCCGCCGCCCGGCGTTGAGCGCGGCCAGTTCGGCGAACCGGCGCAGCCGGTCCACGCCCGTGGTGCCGCCGACCGAGAGCCACTCGTCGTCCACGTCGTCCCGCCGTTCGAGCACCGCGAGCAGCAGCGCCTCCTTCGTCGGGAAGTGGTGCAGCAGTCCGGTGTGCGAGATGCCGCACCGGGTGGCGATCACCCGCAGGGACGCCCCCCGGTAGCCGGCCTCGCCGAACAGGGACATGGCCTGGTCGAGGATCTCCCGCCGCTTGGCGCGGCCCTTCGCGTAGCCACGCGGCGCCTCGGCGGTCACTTGCCACTCTCCCGGTCCCGCCGGCGTCGGTTCGGGCCGGCACTGCATTACATCGGATTTCCGTTCGGCCCCCGAAGATACTTACCAGGTGGTCGGGATTGACTCTATGGTGAACACGAACCGTGTCGCGAAAGGACCCCCCGTGTCCCCCTCCCTGCCCTACCTCGATCCCGCGCTCCCCGTCCCCGAGCGTGTCGACGACCTCCTCGGCCGCATGACCCTGGCCGAGAAGACCGGTCAGATGCTCCAGCTGAACGCCAAGGACGGGGTGCGCCACCACATCGAGGACCTGCACGCGGGCTCGATCCTCCACGCCTCGCCCGAGCGGGTCCTGGAGGCGGCGGCGCTCACCGAGCGCACCCGTCTGCGCATCCCGCTGCTGGTCGCCGAGGACTGCATCCACGGCCACTCCTTCTGGGAGGGCGCCACGATCTACCCCACGCAGCTCGGCCTCGCCGCGACCTGGGATCCCTCGCTCGTGGAGCGCGTCGCCAGGGCGACGGCGGTCGAGGTCGCGGCGACGGGCGTCCACTGGACGTTCTCGCCGGTGCTCTGCATCACCAGGGACCTGCGCTGGGGCCGGGTGAGCGAGACGTTCGGCGAGGACCCGTTCCTCATCGGCGAGCTGGCCTCGGCGATGGTGCGCGGCTACCAGGGCGACGGGCTGGACGACCCGACGGCCGTCCTGGCCTGCGCCAAGCACTTCGCCGGCTACTCCGAGACGCAGGGCGGCCGTGACGCCAGCGAGGCCGACATCTCCCGGCGCAAGCTGCGCTCCTGGTTCCTCCCGCCGTTCGAGCGGGTCGCCCGCGAGGGCTGCCGCACCTTCATGCTCGGCTACCAGTCCATGGACGGGGTGCCGATCACCGTCAACGACTGGCTCCTGAACGAGGTGCTGCGGGGCGAGTGGGGCTACACCGGCACGCTGGTCACCGACTGGGACAACGTCGGCCGGATGGTCTGGGAGCAGAAGGTCTACGCCGACCACACCCAGGCCGCCGCCGCGGCGGTCCGGGCGGGCAACGACATGGTGATGACCACCCCGCAGTTCTTCGACGGCGCCCAGAACGCCGTCGCCGAGGGCACGCTCGACGAGGCGGAGATCGACGCCGCGGTCCGGCGCGTGCTCACCCTGAAGTTCGAGCTCGGTCTGTTCGAGAACCCGCGGCACCCCGACGCCGCACGGCAGGCCGAGGTCATCGGCAGCGCCGGGCACGCCGAGCTGAACCTGGAGGCCGCGCGCCGCTCCCTGGTGCTGCTCACCAACGACGGCACCCTGCCGCTGGCCGGCGGACTCGTCCCGGGCGATGACGGACGCGCCGCCGCCTCCGCCGCGCCGCGTACGGTCGCCGTCGTCGGCCCGAACGCCGACGACGCGCAGAACCAGCTGGGCGACTGGGCCGGTTCCTCCGGCCAGGCCGACTGGCTGCCCGACGGCCACCCGCGCGCCATGATCCGGACCGTGCTCGACGGCTTCCGCGAGCACGTCCCGCACGACTGGAGCGTCACGTACGCCCGCGGCGCCGAGATCCTGACGGTGGGGCCCGACCCGGAGGGCGCGTTCTTCCCCGACGGGCAGCCGCGTCCTGAGGTCGTCGTGCCCTCGGAGCCCTCCGAGGCCCTGATCGGTGAGGCGGTCGCCGCGGCCGAAGCGGCCGACTACGTCGTCGCCGTGGTGGGCGACCGCATCGAGCTGGTCGGTGAGGGCCGTTCGACCGCGACGCTCGAACTCGTCGGCGACCAGGTCGCGTTGCTCGACGCGCTCGCCGCCACCGGGAAGCCGCTCGTGGTGGTGGTCATCAGCTCGAAGCCGCTGGTGCTGCCGCCGTCCGCGCTCGGCGCCGCCGCGATCGTGCACGCCTTCAACCCGGGCATGCAGGGCGGCCGGGCCGTCGCGGAGGTCCTGCTCGGGCTCGTCGAACCCACGGGCCGCCTGCCGCTCTCGTTCGCCCGGCACGCGGGCCAGCAGCCGACGTACTACAACCAGATCCGCGGCCAGCACGGCAGCAGGTACGCCGACCTCACCCAGAGTCCGGCCTTCGTGTTCGGCGAGGGCCTGAGCTACACGAGCGTCGAGTACACCGGGCTGGAGGTGCTGACGGCGTGCGTGGGCGGGAGTGACACCCTGCGGGCGCGCGTGACCGTCCGCAACACCGGCGCGCGGCCCGCCCTGGAGACCGTGCAGGTCTACGTGAGCGACACCGTGACCTCGGTGACCTGGGCCGAGAAGGAGCTCAAGACCTACCGGCAGGTGACGCTCGCCCCCGGCGAGACGCGTGAGGTGCAGGTGGAGCTGCCGGTCGCCGACTGCACCCTCGTGGACGCCGCCGGCCGGCGGGTGGTCGAGCCGGGCGCCTTCGAGCTGCTGGTCGGTCCGTCCTCCCGTGACGACGCCCTCCTGCGGGCGGACTTCACCGTCAAGGGCTGAGGCCCCGGCCGGGCGGGCGGTCCGGACATGGAAACCGCCCCCCGGCCGGCGGGGGAACCGGTCGGGGGGCGGAGTTCTGGAGCGGGGCGCCCGCGCGGGCGCCCCGGGGCCGTCAGCCCTGGTGGGGGTAGGTGTACTCGGTCGGCGGGACCAGCGTCTCCTTGATGGCGCGGGTCAGCGTCCAGCGCTGCAGGTTCTGCGGCGCGCCCGCCTTGTCGTTGGTGCCCGAGGCACGCCCGCCGCCGAAGGGCTGCTGGCCGACGACCGCACCGGTCGACTTGTCGTTGATGTAGAAGTTGCCCGCCGCGTAGCGGAGCTTGTCCATCGTGTACGCGGCCGCCGCGCGGTCGTTGGAGATGACGGCGCCGGTGAGCGCGTAGTCGGAGACCGACTCCATCTGCTCCAGCATGGCGTCGTACTTCTCGTCCTCGTAGACGTGGACGGCGAGGATCGGGCCGAAGTACTCGGTGGTGAAGACCTCGTTGGCCGGGTCGTCGCACACGATGACGGTCGGGCGCACGAAGTAGCCGACGCTGTCGTCGTAGGTTCCGCCCGCGACGATCGTGCAGGACGGGTCTGCCGCGGCGCGGTCGATCGCGGCCTTGTTCTTCGCGAACGAACGCGCGTCGATGACGGCGCCCATGAAGTTCGACAGGTCGGTGACGTCACCCATGGTGATGCCGTCGACCTCGGCCGCGAACTCCTCCTTGAAACCGGAGTTCCAGATGGAGGCCGGGACGTAGGCGCGCGAGGAGGCGGAGCACTTCTGGCCCTGGTACTCGAACGAGCCACGGGTCAGCGCGGTCTTCAGGACGGCGCGGTCGGCGCTCGGGTGCGCGACGACGAAGTCCTTGCCGCCGGTCTCGCCGACCAGCCGCGGGTAGGTGCGGTAGTTGGCGATGTTGTTGCCGACCGTCTTCCACAGGTGCTGGAAGGTGGGGGTCGAGCCGGTGAAGTGGATGCCCGCCAGGTCGCGGTGGTTGAGCACCACGTCGGAGACGGCGATGCCGTCGCCCGTGACCAGGTTGATGACGCCCTTGGGCAGGCCGGCCTCCTCCAGGAGCTGCATCAGCAGCACGGCGGCGTGGGTCTGCGTCGGGGACGGCTTCCAGACCACCACGTTGCCCATGAGGGCGGGGGCGGTGGGCAGGTTGGCGGCGATGGCCGAGAAGTTGAAGGGCGTGATCGCGTAGACGAAGCCCTCCAGCGGACGGTGGTCCATGCGGTTCCACACGCCCGGGGAGTTCGCCGGGGGCTGCTCGGCGAGGATCTGGCGCGCGTAGTGCACGTTGAAGCGCCAGAAGTCGACGAGCTCGCAGGGGCAGTCGATCTCGGCCTGCTGGGCGGTCTTGCCCTGGCCGAGCATCGTGGAGGCGGCCAGCGTCTCGCGCCAGGGGCCGGAGAGCAGCTCGGCTGCGCGCAGGATGATCGCGGCGCGGTCGTCGAAGGACATGGCGCGCCAGGCCGGAGCGGCGGCGAGGGCCGCGTCGACGGCGTCCTGGGCGTCCTGCTCGGTGGCACCGGCGAAGGTGCCGATGACGGCCTTGTGGTTGTGCGGCTGCACGACGTCGACGCGCTCGCCGCCGCCCATGCGCTTCTCGCCGCCGATGGTCATCGGCAGGTCGATCGGGTTCTGGCTGAGCTCCTTGAGCTTCGCCTCCAGACGGGCGCGCTCCGCGGTGCCGGGGGCGTAGGAGTGGACCGGCTCGTTGACCGGCGCGGGGACCTGGGTGACAGCGTCCATGAGTGCCTTGTCTCCTTGGTTGAGGTGGGTGGTCGGCCGGGCGGTCAGCCCTGGTTCGGTTGGTCCGGCCCGCTGGCTCCGGTTCGCCGGCTCAGCCCTTGGTGAGGACGGAGCGGCCGAAGAAGAGCAGGTTGGCCGGCTTCTCCGCGAGGCGGCGCATGAAGTACCCGTACCAGTCGGTGCCGTACGCCGTGTAGACGCGCATCCGGTGGCCCTCGGCCGCGAGCCGGACGTGCTCGTCGCTGCGGATGCCGTACAGCATCTGGAACTCGTACTCGTCCAGTTTGCGCCCGGCCTGGCGTGCGAGCTCCTGGCCGATGGCGATGAGACGGGGATCGTGCGAGCCGATCATCGGGTAGCCGTCGCCCAGCATCAGGGTCTTCAGGACGCGGACGTACGCCTTGTCGATCTCCGGCTTGTTCTGGTACGCGACGGAGGCGGGCTCCTTGTAGGCGCCCTTCACCAGGCGGACCCGGCTGCCCTCGGCCGCCAGGCGGCGCGCGTCGGCCTCGGTGCGGAACAGGTACGACTGGATCACGCAGCCGGTCTGCGGGAAGTCCTTCCGCAGCTCCGTGTGGATGGCGAACATCGAGTCGAGGGTGGTGTGGTCCTCGGCGTCCAGCGTGACCGTGGTGCCGATCGCGGCGGCGGCCTCGACGACCGGGCGGACGTTCGCGAGGGCGAGCTCGTGGCCGCCCTCCAGCGACTGGCCGAACATCGACAGCTTGACGGACATCTCGGCCCGGACCCCGAGCCCGAGCTCCTCCAGGCGGCCGATCAGCTCCAGGTAGGCGTCACGCGCGGCGGCGGCCTGCACCGGGGTGGTGATGTCCTCGCCGACGACGTCGAGGGTGACCTCGAGGCCCTTGCCCGCGGCGTCCTTCACGACCGTGACGACCTGGTCGACGGTCTCACCCGCGATGAACCGGTCGACGACCTGCTTGGTGCCGGGCGCGGCCGAGATGAAACGGCGCATGGCGTCGCTGCGGGACGCGGCGAGAATCACGGGACCCAGCACGGGGCACCTCCACGGAGTACGAAAGAGGCCGAACCGGCGACGATGTGTACGGACCGGGACGGCACGGAGAACCAAGGTGAAATCTAGGGACCGCCAAGGGCCCCTGCCATCGACACCTGTCACGCATCCGTGTACTGGATCTCAGACATATGTCTGAAGAGGTGCGAGAATGGCGGGGTGAAGGGCGATTACCAGGAGCTGGTCGACGAGATCTCGGCCCTGCTCGGCGCGCCGGCGACCCTGGAGAACCGTGATTTCGGCCTGGTCGCCTTCGGCGCCCACGACAGCGACGACGACACGGCCATGGACCCGGTCCGTACCCGTTCGATCCTGACGCGCCGCTCCACCCCGGCGGTCCGCGCCTGGTTCGAGGGCTTCGGCATCACCCGGGCGACGGGACCGGTCCGCATTCCGGCCGCCCCCGAGGCGGGGGTCTTCCGCGACCGGATCTGCCTGCCGGTACGCCATCGGGGTGTCGTCCTGGGCTATGTCTGGCTGCTCGACGCCGACCCGGGCCCGGCCGACGGGCAGCTCGCGGCGGCGATGGACGTGGCGGCCCGGATCGGCGCCCTGCTCGCCGACGAGGAGCGGGCCGGCTCGGACCTGTCGCGGGAGTTCGGCGCGGTGCTCGTCGCCGGGCACGGATGGCAGCGCGACATGGCGGTGGCGGCCCTGCGCGACGCGCTGGGGACCGGCGCGGAGGGCCTGCACACGGTGGTGTGCGTGACCCCGTGGCCCGGCGAGACGCCCTCCGTCCGCACGGTGCCCTCGGCCGCGGCCCTCACCGCGGTGCCCGGAGCGGGCACCCAGGCGCTCGCGGCGCTGGTGCGGCTGCGCTCCGCCGACTCCCTCGACCCGGCGGCGCAGGCCGCGGACCGGCTGCGCGCCGCCGCGGGGCCGGGCGCGACCGGCGGCCTGGCGGCCGCCCGCCGTGGTCTGGCGGAACTGGCCGACTCCTGGCGCGAGGCACTCTCCGCGGCCCGGGCCGCGGCGGCCGAGTCCCGCTACGGCCCGGTCGCCGACTGGTCGGCCATCGGCCCGTACCGCCTGCTGGCCGCCCTCCCCCGCACCGAGGACACCGGGCCGGACCACACCGTCCGCACCCTGCTGACCCCGCCCCACGCCGAACTGGCCCGGACCGCCGAGGTGTTCCTCGACCTCGCGGGCCAGGCGAGCAGGACCGCCACCGCACTGGGCGTCCACCGCCAGACGCTCTACTACCGCCTCGGCCGCGTCCAGCAGCTCACCGGCCTCGACCTCAACGACGGGGAGGACCGCCTGCTGCTGCACATGGCGCTGAAGCAGGCCCGGCTGTGAGCATCCCGGCACGGGCCGTCGAGCACGTGCCGGGCAGCGGCTGAGTGCGATCGTCCAGGTCCCGCACTCGCTCCGCGCGGTCAACTGGCTTGGTGAGCAACGACATCCGGATCCCCGCCACCGCGCCCGCGGAAACCGGCCCGCGCCGGTGGGCCGCGCCTCCGGCGGCCACCCTGCCGGCCCCGGCGCCGGCCGTCACGGTGTCCGCGCACGACAACACTTCTTCGCGGAGCGGGGCTTCCTCCTGGCAGCCGGACTGGGGGCCGCCTTCGCGCTGATCCTGCCGAGCTGGTTCCTCGCCCGGACACGCCCGCAGGAGTCGGCGGAAGGATCTCGCCGTGGCGGGCTGCGCGGTCGCCGCGGGATTCCCGTCCCTGGGCACCGCCCTCGGCTGGACCGTGTTCCTGATCGCGCTCGTCACCGGGCACGTCGACGGCTGAACCACCGGAACATGACGCCGCGCCCGGCGGACGGAGTCGGCTCCGTCCGCCGGGCGCGGTCGTCGTGCGGGTCAGGTCAGTCGGTGAGGTTCACCGAGCGGGCCGAGGTCGCGCCGATCTCCTCGGCGATCTCGGTCAGGACCCCCTGCGGGATGGTGTCGTCGACCGTGAGGACGACGAGCGCCTCGCCGCCCGCGTCCTGGCGCGAGACCTGCATGCCGGCGATGTTGAGCCCGGCCTCGCCGAGGATCTTGCCGACCGCGCCGACGACGCCGGGACGGTCCTCGTAGCGCAGGACGACCATGTGGTCGGCGAGCGCCAGGTCGACGTCGTGCTCGCCGATCGCGACGATCTTCTGGAGGTGCTTGGGGCCGGCCAGCGTGCCGGAGACCGCGACCTCCTCGCCGCTGGACAGCGTGCCGCGGACGGTGACCACGTTGCGGTGGTCCGGCGACTCGGAGCTGGTGGTGAGGCGGACCTCGACACCGCGCTCCTGCGCGAACAGCGGGGCGTTGACGTAGCTGACGGTCTCGTCGACGACGTCCTCGAAGACGCCCTTGAGCGCGGAGAGTTCGAGCACCTTCACGTCGTGCTGGGTGATCTCCCCGTAGACCTCGACGTCGAGGCGGGCGGCGACCTCACCCGCGAGCGCGGTGAAGATCCGGCCGAGCTTCTCGGCGAGCGGCAGTCCGGGACGGACGTCCTCGGCGATGACGCCGCCCTGGACGTTGACCGCGTCGGGGACGAGTTCACCGGCGAGCGCCAGGCGGACGGACTTGGCGACGGCGATGCCGGCCTTCTCCTGCGCCTCGTCGGTGGAGGCACCGAGGTGCGGCGTGCAGACGACCTGGTCGAACTGGAACAGCGGGGAGTCCGTGCAGGGCTCCTTGGTGTACACGTCCAGGCCGGCGCCGGCGACGCGGCCCTCCTTGAGGGCGGAGGCCAGTGCCTCCTCGTCGACGATGCCGCCGCGGGCGGCGTTGACGATGCGCACCGAGGGCTTCACCTTGTGCAGCGCCTCGTCACCGATGAGGCCCAGCGTCTCGGGGGTCTTCGGCAGGTGCACGGTGATGAAGTCGGAGACCTCGAGCAGCTCGTCCAGCGTGAGGAGCTTGACGCCCATCTGCGCGGCGCGCGCGGGCTGCACGTAGGGGTCGTAGGCGACGATCTTCATGCCGAAGGCGGACATGCGCTGCGCGACCAGCACGCCGATGCGGCCGAGGCCGACGACACCGAGCGTCTTCTCGCTGAGCTCCACACCCGTGTACTTGGAGCGCTTCCACTCGCCGTTCTTCAGCGCGGTGTTGGCCTGCGGGATGTTGCGCGCGGTGGCGACGAGCAGGCCGCACGCCAGCTCGGCGGCGGTGACGATGTTAGAGGTAGGGGCGTTGACGACCATCACGCCGGCCTTGGTGGCCGAGGAGACGTCGACGTTGTCGAGACCGACGCCCGCGCGGGCGACGACCTTGAGCTGCTTCGCGGCGGCGATGGCCTCGGCGTCGACCTTGGTGGCGGAGCGCACCAGGATGGCGTCGACGTCGGCGATCGCGGGGAGGAGTTCGGCGCGGTCGGCGCCGTTGCAGTGCCGGATCTCGAAGTCCGGACCCAGGGCGTCGACCGTGGCGGGCGACAGCTCTTCGGCGATGAGTACGACAGGTTTCGAGCTCACGTGTGTCCTCACAAGTCCAGTGCGGACGGCCGTCCCGACGGCCGCAGGCGGTGGAGGGGCTAGCCGCGTGGAAGACGCACGACACTGTGGGCCCTGACGCGTGTATGGGTTGAGGGGAAGTGTAGTCATGCGGCCGGGCGTCGGCAGCGCCCTGGTGGAAGGATCACCCGCACGGGGTTGGACGGTCTGTACAGACGTACGGTGCTGTTTCCGCCACCCGTCCCTCCCCCGCAGTGACACGGGCGAGGTGGGCCGTACGCGGCCGGGGGCGGGCCCTCGCGGACCCGCCCCCGGCCGGGAACTCTAGGCTTCCTCGTTGTCGACCCAGCTCATGAGCTTGCGCAGCTCCTTGCCGGTGGTCTCCAGCAGGTGGTCGCTGTCGGCCTTCTTGTACTCGTTGTACTTGGGCAGGCCGTTGTGGTATTCGGCCATCCAGTTCTTGGCGAAGGTGCCGTCCTGGATCTCCGCGAGAACCTTCTTCATCTCGGCCTTGGTGGCGTCCGTGATGATCCGGGGGCCGGTGATGTAGTCGCCCCACTCGGCGGTCTCGGAGATGGACCAGCGCATCTTCTCCAGGCCGCCCTCGTACATGAGGTCCACGATGAGCTTCAGCTCGTGGAGGCACTCGAAGTACGCGATCT
Source organism: Streptomyces sp. NBC_00178 (assembly GCF_036206005.1). NCBI lineage: Bacteria > Bacillati > Actinomycetota > Actinomycetes > Kitasatosporales > Streptomycetaceae > Streptomyces > Streptomyces sp. NBC_00178. Next base: position 5,214,879 of record NZ_CP108143.1, on the reverse strand, counting down.
CCGGCTGGTAGCCGGCCTCGGTCAGGGTCTCGAAACCGGCCTTGACCAGAGCGGCGGTGCCACCGCAGAGGACGGCCTGCTCGCCGAACAGGTCGGTCTCGGTCTCCTCGGTGAAGGTCGTCTTGATGACGCCGGCGCGGGTGCCGCCGATCCCCTTCGCGTAGCTGAGGGCGAGCTCCAGGCCCTTGCCCGAGGCGTCCTGCTCGACGGCCACGATGCACGGGACGCCGCGGCCCTCCTCGTACTGGCGGCGGACCAGGTGGCCCGGGCCCTTCGGAGCGACCATGCAGACGTCGACGTTGGCCGGCGGCTTGATGAAGTCGAAGCGGATGTTCAGGCCGTGGCCGAAGAACAGCGCGTCGCCGTCCTTGAGGTTGTCCTTGACGGACTCCTCGTAGACCTGGGCCTGGATCGGGTCCGGGACGAGGATCATGATGACGTCGGCCTCGGCCGCGGCCTCGGCCGGGGTGACCACGCGCAGGCCCTGCTCCTCGGCCTTGGCCTTGGACTTCGAACCCTCGTGCAGACCGACTCGGACGTCGACACCCGAGTCACGCAGCGACAGCGCGTGGGCGTGGCCCTGGCTGCCGTATCCGAGGACCGCGACCTTGCGGCCCTGGATGATGGACAGGTCGGCATCGTCGTCGTAGAACAGCTCGGCCACTGGGTCTTCTCCTTGTGTGCGGGTGTTGCGTCCCACCGTACGGCGGGGTGCGTGGGATACGTGGCGGGGTCTCGCCATGCGAGCGGCGGGGTGCCCCGTGAAGGTTTACGCCGTGCGGTCGAGTGCGCGCAGAGAACGGTCGGTGATCGAGCGCGCGCCGCGCCCTATGGCGATGGTGCCGGACTGGACGAGCTCCTTGATGCCGAACTGCTCCAGCATCTTGAGCATGGCCTCCAGCTTGTCGGCTCCCCCTGTCGCCTCGATCGTGACGGCCTCGGGCGAGACGTCGACGGTCTTGGCGCGGAACAGCTGGACGATCTCGACGATCTGGGAGCGGGTCTCGTTGTCCGCGCGGACCTTCACCAGGACGAGCTCGCGCTGGATCGCGGCGGCGGGCTCGAGTTCGACGATCTTCAGCACGTTGACGAGCTTGTTGAGCTGCTTGGTCACCTGCTCCAGGGGCAGGCCCGCGACGTTCACGACGATGGTGATGCGTGAGATGTCGGGGTGTTCGGTGGTCCCGACCGCGAGCGAGTCGATGTTGAAGCCGCGCCGGGAGAACAGGGCCGTGATCCGGGCGAGGACACCTGGCTTGTTCTCGACCAGGACGGAGAGCGTGTGCTTACTGGACATGGAGTCGGTCTCTCTCTGTCTCTCAGTCGTCTTCGTTGTCGCCGAAGTCGGGACGGACACCGCGCGCCGCCATGACCTCGTCGTTGGAGGTTCCGGCGGCGACCATCGGCCACACCATCGCGTCCTCGTGGACGATGAAGTCGATGACGACCGGGCGGTCGTTGATCGCGTTGGCCTCGGCGATGACCTTGTCCAGGTCGGCCGGGTCCTCGCAGCGGATCGCGTAGCAGCCCATGGCCTCGGACAGCTTGACGAAGTCCGGGACGCGGGTGCCCTTGGCGGGGACGCCGTCCGGGTCCGCGCCGGTGTGCAGCACCGTGTTGGAGTAGCGCTGGTTGTAGAACAGGGTCTGCCACTGGCGGACCATCCCGAGCGCGCCGTTGTTGATGATGGCGACCTTGATCGGGATGTTGTTGAGCGCGCAGGTGGTGAGTTCCTGGTTGGTCATCTGGAAGCAGCCGTCGCCGTCGATCGCCCAGACGGCGCGCTCCGGCATGCCGGCCTTGGCGCCCATCGCCGCCGGGACGGCGTAGCCCATGGTCCCGGCGCCGCCGGAGTTGAGCCAGGTCGCGGGCTGCTCGTACTGGATGAAGTGCGAGGCCCACATCTGGTGCTGGCCGACGCCCGCGGCGAAGATCGTGCCGTCGGGGGCGAGTTCACCGATGCGCTGGATGACCTGCTGCGGCGAGAGGCTGCCGTCCTCGGGCAGGTCGTAGCCGACGGGATAGGTCTCGCGCCAGCGGTTGAGGTCCTTCCACCACGCCGCGTACCGCTCCTGGGCGGAGATGCCGGGTGTGCCGGTGGTGTGCTCCGCCTGGACCGCCTGGACGAGGTCGGCGATGACCTCCCGGGCGTCACCGACGATCGGGACGTCGGCTTCGCGGTTCTTGCCGATCTCGGCGGGGTCGATGTCGGCGTGGACGATCTTGGCGTACGGGGCGAAGCTGTCGAGCTTCCCGGTGACCCGGTCGTCGAACCTCGCACCGAGCGCGACGATCAGGTCGGCCTTCTGGAGCGCGGTGACGGCGGTGACCGAGCCGTGCATGCCGGGCATTCCCACGTGCAGCGGGTGGCTGTCGGGGAACGCGCCGAGCGCCATCAGGGTGGTGGTCACGGGCGCTCCGGTGAGCTCCGCCAGGACCTTCAGCTCGGCGGTGGCGCCGGCCTTGAGGACGCCGCCGCCGACGTACAGCACCGGGCGCTGGGCCTGCGTGATCAGCCGGGCGGCCTCGCGGATCTGCTTGGCGTGCGGCTTGGTGACCGGACGGTAGCCGGGCAGGTCCATCGTCGGCGGCCAGCTGAAGGTCGTCTGCGCCTGCAGTGCGTCCTTGGCGATGTCGACGAGGACCGGGCCCGGGCGGCCGGTCGAGGCGATGTGGAAGGCCTCGGCGATGGTATGCGCAATGTCCTCGGCGCGGGTGACCAGGAAGTTGTGCTTCGTGATCGGCATCGTGATGCCGCAGATGTCGGCTTCCTGGAAGGCGTCCGTGCCGATGGCGGCGGAGGCCACCTGGCCGGTGATCGCGACCATCGGCACCGAGTCCATCGCGGCGTCGGCGATCGGGGTGACCAGGTTCGTGGCGCCGGGGCCCGAGGTGACCATGCAGACCCCGACCTTGCCGGTGGCCTGTGCGTAACCGGTGGCCGCGTGGCCCGCACCCTGCTCGTGGCGGACCAGGATGTGCCGGACGCGGGTGGAGTCCATCAGCGGGTCGTACGCCGGGAGGATGCAGCCGCCGGGGAGCCCGAACACGGTGTCGGCCCCGACCTCCTCGAGAGAACGGATGAGGGACTGCGCGCCCGTGAGGTGCTCAACGGAGGCGGAGGACGGTCCGCCGTTACGGGCCCGCGGCTGCGGGTGCTGGGCCCCGGTGGCCTGCTCGGTCATCGGCATCTCTTCTCGAAGCTGAGGGTTTATGCGGTGTGTTTGTGGGGTTTTGAGAGGTCCCGGTGCAACAAAAAACCCCTCGTGCCGTGAGGCAAGCGAGGGGAGCGCGCCGGTGCGGTCTGCAGGGTTTCCATGAGTGACCCTGCTTCAGCCGACGCGCTTTCCAAGTACGAGAATTCGGGTGCGCATGGCATTGACCCTCTCTCCGGCACGCGTGCGGTGTCAAGTGGGTGGGACGGGCGTCTCATCATGTGAGCGGGTCTGGAGCGGAATCGAGCCGCCCGCGAGCACCGGCCGAGCCGCCGGCCCGAGACCCGGGACGGGGTACTTCCCGCGGATCAGCGTCCGCCGCAGACGGTATTCGTCCAGCGGCCCGGCGAAGGCCATGCCCTGGCCGTGCGTGCAGCCCATGGCACGCAGGGCCCGCACCTGCTCGGGTACGTCCACCCCGTCGGCCACGGACTGCATCCCGAGGTCGCCGGCGATGCGCAGCAGCCCACTGGTGATCTTGTGGAGCCTCGCCGACTCGACCACGCCCTCCACCAGGCAGCGGTCCAGCTTCAGCACGTCGACGGGGAGGCGGCGCAGGGCGTTGACGGCGGCGTACCCGCTGCCGAAGCCGTCGAGCGCGATCCGTACACCGAGACGCCGCAGGGACACCAGCCGCTGTTCCAGCTCGTCGAAGGAGATCCGGGGGTCGCTGTCGGCCACCTCGATCATGAGGGCGCCGGAGGGCAGGCCGTACCGCGTCAGGAGCGCCTCGACCGATCCCGGGGGAAGGGTCCGGTCCAGCAGCCTGGAGGCCGGGACCCGCACGCTGACGGAGACGGCGTGCCCGGCGCCCGCCCGGTCGGCGGCCTGCTCGACGGCCTCCTCCAGGAGCCAGGTGCTGAGCTCGGCGGCGCGCTCGCCGTCCTCGGGCGCCCTGAGGAACTCCGCGGGGGTGAAGAGGATGCCCTGGGAGGACCGCCATCGGGCCTGGGCGGCGACGGCCGCGACCGTCCCGGTGGCCAGATGGACGACGGGCTGGTGCAGCAGCGCGAACTCGCCGTCGCGCAGGGCGGTGCGCGTCCGCGCGACCAGTTCCGAGCGGCGCACGACGTCGGCCTGCATCTGGGGGGCGTACAGCTCGACCCGGTCCTTGCCGCCCGCCTTCGCCCGGTACATGGCGAGGTCGGCGTTGCGCATGAGGTCCTTGGGCGTGATGGAGGGCTCGGCGAAGGCGACTCCGATGGAGGCGGCCACCCTGACGTCCCCGGTGCCGATCCGGTACGGCTGGGAGAGCCTCAGGCGCAGCCGCTCGGCGATCTCGTGGACCTGGCACTCCCTGGCGGCCTGGTCGCGCGTGCCGTCACCGACGATGAGGGCGGCGAACTCGTCCCCGCCCAGGCGCGCCGCCGTGTCGGAGGTGCGTACGGACTCCTGGAGCCTGCGGGCCGCCTGGATCAGCAGTTCGTCGCCCGCCTGGTGGCCGATGGAGTCGTTGACGGCCTTGAAGCCGTCGAGGTCGATGAAGAGCACCGCCGTGCCGGGGTCGCCGGCTCTCCGGCCGCCGAGCGCGCGGCCGACCCGGGCGGTGAAGAGGGACCGGTTGGGCAGGTCGGTCAGGGGGTCGTGCTCGGCGTTGTGCTGCAACTGCGCCTGCAGCCTGACCCGCTCGGTGACGTCCCGGCTGTTGAGCAGCAGGCCGCCCTCGTGCCGGTTGACGGTCGACTCGACGTGCAGCCAGTCCCCCGTGCCCGACCGGAAGCGGCATTCGATACGGGTGGTGCGCGCGTCGCGCGAGGGCGCGGCGAGGAAGCGCCGCAGCTCGTGGACCACTCCCCCGAGGTCGTCGGGGTGGATGATCGACGCGAGCTCCGCGCCGACGAGGTCCTCGGCGTCGCGCCGGTACACCCCGGCCGCGGCGGGGCTGACGTAGCGCAGCACGCCGCTCGGCTCGGCGATCATGATGACGTCGCTGGAGCCCTGCACCAGGGAGCGGAAGTAGTTCTCTTTCTGGGCGAGTTCATGGGTGAGGGCGATGTTGTCGAGGAGCATGATGGCCTGCCGCAGCACCAGGGCGAGCACCACGGTGCAGCCGGTGAGGACGACGACGCGGTCGACCCGGCGGCCCTCGACCACGTTGTAGAGGATGCCGAGGGTGCACACGGCCGCGGCGAGGTACGGCGTGAGCGCGGCCAGGGAGCCGGCGATGGGACGGCTCACGGCCCGGGCTTCCGGGACGGCGTCGACAGCGTTGTCCTCCTCGTGCCGACGGGCCCCCCAGGGCGCGTAGGCGAGGAGGAGGGAACCGGCGAACCACCCGGCGTCCAGGAGCTGTCCGGAGTGGTACGCCGAGCGCAGCAGCGGGGCCGTGAACAGCGCGTCGCACACCACGGTCAGGGCGAGGCCCGCGATGGCCGTGTTCACGGCGGAGCGGTTCACGTTGACCCGCCGGAAGTGCAGCGCGAGGACCATGGACACCAGGACGATGTCGAGCAGGGGGTAGGCGAGGGAGAGGGCCGCCCTCGCGACGCTCTCGCCCGCCTCGTTCACGACGTGGGCGGTGTGGGCGAGCGCGAGGCTCCAGGAGAGGGTCAGGAGGGACCCGCCGATCAGCCAGGCGTCCAGCACGAGGCAGACCCAGCCCGCCCTGGTGACCGGCCGCTTGGCGAGGACGAGCAGGCCGACGATGGCGGGCGGTGCGAAGCAGAGGAAGAAGAGGTCGGCGAGCGAGGGGGAGGGCACCGCGCGCCCCAGCACCACCTCGTACCATCCCCAGACGGCGTTCCCGCCCGCGGCCATCGCGGAGGAGAGGGAGAACAGGAGCCAGGCCGGCCGGAACCGGATGTCACCGGCGCGGGCGTAGAGGAAGCACGAGACGGCGGCGATCAGCGCCGCGACACTGAGGCCGAAGTCGCCCATGAACAGGGCGAGTCGGGGCGATCCCCAGCCGACGGCCGCCCCCACCCCGTATCCGGCGCAGAGGGCGGCGAGGGCGAGCTGGGCGCGCAGCCCCGCGGTGCGGCCGGTGGCGGGCTGCCGGGAGAGCATGGCGCCGAGGGCGCTCACCGGGGAACTCCGCGGGCGGGCCCGGGCACCCTCGGTACCGGCCGCTTCCGTCGGCCCCGCAGCGTCGGATCGTCTCTCCACTGGCCGCACATCGCCCGTCGCCCCCTCGCGTTCGGCTCACCCCCGGCGCCGTCCCTTCCACGGCGCAGCCCTGTTGTGGACGATACACCAGAGTCGTCACTCAGGGACATACCTTCTCTACTCTCCGTGACCACCTGGGGTGTTGTGGGAACTCCGTGCGGTCGGGCCCCTGTCCGTCACGTGGTCAGCCGGTCGTGCGCACGAGGTTGGCGACCGGCTCCCCGGCCGCGTACCGGGTGAGCTGTCCGGCCAGCAGCCGCTTGGCCCGGGGCAGGAACGCGGAGGTGCTGCCGCCCACATGGGGAGTGAGCAGCGTGTGGGGAGCATGCCAGAGCGGGTGGCCGGCGGGCAGGGGTTCGGGGTCGGTGACGTCCAGCGCGGCACGCAGGCGGCCGGACTCGAGTTCGGCCAGCAGGGCGGCGGTGTCGACGACACCTCCCCTGGCGACGTTCACGAGCAGCGCGCCGTCGCGCATCGCGGCGAGGAACCCGGGTCCCACCAGCCCTTGTGTGGACGGGTTCAGCGGGGTGGACAGGATGACGACGTCGGCCTCCGGCAGCAGCGCGGGAAGGTCCTCGATCGCGTGTACGGGGCCGCGCCCGGTGGTCCGTGCGGAGCGTGCGACGCGCACCACCCGCGCACACTCGAAGGGTTCGAGCCGGTCCTCGATGGCGGCGCCGATCGATCCGTAACCCACCACCAGGACGGACTTGTCGGCGAGCGCGGGGTAGAAGCCCGAGCGCCACTCCTCCTCGTCCTGGCCGCGCACGAAGCCGGGGAAGCCGCGGAGCGAGGCGAGGACCAGGGCCAGGGCCAGTTCGGCGGTCGACGCCTCGTGCACGCCCTTGGCGTTGCACAGCTGCACCCCGGAGGGCAGCAGCCCGAGCCCGGGCTCGACGTGGTCGATGCCCGCCGAGAGGGTCTGGACGACCCTGACCCGGTCCATGGCCCCCAGCGGACGGACCGCGACCTTTGGTCCCTTCATGTACGGGACGACGTAGAAGGCACAGTCGGAGGGGTCCGCCGGGTAGTCCGGACCGCCGTCCCAGAAGCGGTAGTCGAGGCCCTCGGGGAGTCCGTCGATCTCATGGGCGGCGAAGGGCAGCCATACGTCGTTGGCGGTTGCGGAAGTCATGGTCAGGAGGCTATGCGAAGCCCTCGCGACGGCAGAGGTTACTTTGGGGTGCTGGTGGTCCCATGATCGCGCGGCCTAGGGAGGGTTCGGGGAGTTGGAGCGCAGGACTATCGGTGCGACGGCGTTGTCCGTCGGCGCGGTCGGGCTGGGCTGTATGCCGATGAGCTGGGCGTACAGCACGTCGCAGCAGCGTGGGGACCGCTCGGTGCGGACGGTGCTCGCGGCGCTGGACGCGGGCGTGCAACTGCTCGACACCGCCGACATGTACGGCCCCTTCACCAATGAACTCCTGCTCGGGAGGGCGCTCAAGGGCCGCAGGTCCGAGGCGTTCCTCTCCACCAAGTGCGGCCTTCTCGTGGGCGACCAGCACGTCGTGGCCAACGGCCGTCCGGGGTACGTGCGCCGGGCCTGCCACGCCTCGCTGCGCCGGCTCCAGACCGATGTGATCGATCTCTACCAGCTGCACAGGGCGGATCCCGAGGTGCCGGTGGAGGAGACCTGGGGTGCGATGGCGGAGCTGGTCACCGCGGGCAAGGTGCGGGCGCTCGGTCTGTGCGCGGTGGGGGCCAGGGCGGGCCGGAGGCCCGGTGCGCGGACGCACGACGCGACGATCCGGCAGCTGGAGCGGGTGCAGCAGGTCTTTCCCGTCAGCGCCGTGCAGGCCGAGGTGTCGGTCTGGTCACCCCAGGCGCTGGAGGACCTGCTGCCGTGGTGCGCGGCGCGGGGTGTGGGCGTGCTGGCCGCGATGCCGCTGGGCAGCGGCTATCTGACGGGGACGCTCAAGCCGGGCCACGGCTTCGAGCCGGACGACCCGCGGGCCAGGCACCCCCGGTTCACCTCGGAGATGATGGCGGCCAACCAGCCGGTCGTGGCGGGGCTGCGCCGGATCGCGGAGCGGCACGGCGCCACTCCCGCTCAGGTGGCGCTGGCCTGGGTCCTGCGACAGGGCCGCCACGTGGTGCCCGTACCGGGGGCGAAGCGTGAGGAGTGGGTGGTGGAGAACGCCGCGGCGGCCGGACTGACGCTCACGGACCGGGACCTCCAGGAGATCGCCGGGCTGCCGCGGGCGCGCGGGTCGTGGGACTGAGTCGTGCCGGCGGGACCGCGGCGGGACAATCGGCGGAGACCGGGAACCCGCTGGGGCGGAGCGGTGTAAGAACAGTAGTCGTACGACCGTCGAAAGGATCGGTGCTGTGCTGAGTCCCGTGCTGCGCAAGGGGGTGGTGGCCGGACTCGCCTCGGCCTCGCTCCTGCTGTCCGCCTGCTCGTCCGCCGACGGCCCGGCGGCCGGTGAGGGCGCCCCCTCCTCTTCCGCGACGGCTTCGTCGACCGCTCCCCCGGGCGCGGCGAGCCCCTCACCCGATCTGCCGCCCGCCAAGGGCTCGGTCGAGGTGGTGAGGACCCTCACCACCGGCCTCGCGTCCCCCTGGGGCCTGGCCGTGCTGCCGGGCGGAGACCTGCTGGTGGCGTCGCGCGACGACGCGACCATCACGCGGATCGACGGGGAGAGCGGCAGGAAGACCCTGCTGGGTTCGGTGCCCGGGGTCGCCCCGTCGGGTGAGGGCGGGCTCCTCGGCCTCGCCGTCGCCCCCACCTTCGGCGCGGACCACCTGATCTACGCCTACTTCACCACCGAGTCGGACAACCGCATCGCCCGCATGCAGTACGACGAGAAGAAGCCGCCGGGCCAGCAGCTGGGGGCCCCGGACACCATCCTGCGGGGTATCCCGAAGGGCTCCATCCACAACGGCGGGCGGATCGCGTTCGGCCCGGACCGCATGCTGTACGCGGGCACGGGCGAGACGGGCGACACGGGTCTCGCCCAGGACAAGGCCTCGCTCGCGGGCAAGATCCTGCGGATGACCCCGGACGGCGAACCTGTGCACGGCAACCCCGAGGCCGATTCGGTGGTGTATTCCTACGGCCACCGCAATGTGCAGGGGCTCGCATGGGACGGCCGGAAGCAGCTGTGGGCCGCCGAGTTCGGCCAGAACACCTGGGACGAGCTGAACCGGATCGAACCGGGCGGGAACTACGGCTGGCCGGAGGTGGAGGGCAGGAAGGGCGAGGCCGGGTTCGTGGACCCGGTGGCCCAGTGGAAGACCTCCGAGGCGTCCCCGAGCGGCATCGCCTATGCCGGGGGGTCGATCTGGATGGCGGGGCTGCGCGGCGAGCGGCTCTGGCGGATCCCCCTCTCCGGCAAACCCGGCGCGGAACCGCTGGCGGCACCCCAGGCCTTTCTCGACGGGAAGTACGGCAGGCTCCGCACGGTCCTCGCGGCGGGCGGCGACACCCTGTGGCTGGTCACGAGCAACACGGACGGCCGCGGCACCCCGAAGCCGGGTGACGACCGGATCCTGCTCCTCAAGGTGCGGTAGCCGCCGGGCCGGGGGCGGCACGGCGGCGGCTGCCGGTGGTCAGCCGACCGTGTAGAGCCGGAAGCGGTGGGCCAGCGCGGCCGCCTCCCCACGGCTGGAGACGCTGAGCTTGGCCAGGATGTTGGAGACGTGCACGCTCGCGGTCTTCGGCGAGATGTACAGCTCCTCCGCGATCCTGCGGTTGGTGTACCCGGCCGCGACCAGCCGGTGCACCTCCTGTTCGCGCGAGGTCAGCCCGAACGACTCGATCGCGTCGACCGCCGGAGCCACGTCCTGCGCGCGCGTGCTCTCCGCCCTGGCCTCGTCGGCTCCCGGCGCGGCGGCGAGGGCGATCCGGGCCCGGCCGGCCAGCAGCTCGATGCTCTCCACCAACGGCCGCGCGTCGAGGGCCGCGGCCACCGAGTGGGCCTCGCGCAGGAGGCGGACGGCCCTGGCCCGGT